>NZ_JALBWO010000035.1:0-91832 GCF_050026815.1 Rhodanobacter ginsengiterrae
GCGGCGCTTCTCCACATGAAATGCGACCCGGGGCCGGTCGAGCCATTGCTTGGGTGCGCCCGCAGCGTCGAATACGTCCTCTTCGAGGTCGTCGCGATCGATAGGCACCAACATGGCGAAGTCGTTGGGCGCCGCGCACCTCAGTTCCCAGATGGTCATCCGTTGTCCTCTCAGCGTGGGAAGGTGTCGACGAGCAGCTGTTGGCTGATGGAGCGAAGGCGCTGTCTACCTGCCGCCGGATCGTTGGCATCCACGCCGCGCAGCCTTGCGTAGACGGCGGCGTGATACACGGGAGTATGCAACTTGCTCCCGTGGTGTGGCGCTTGAGGGTGGGTGGACAACGGCCGGGACTTGTAGCGCGGCAGAAACACTCCATTGTCGGCATCGTTGATAGCAATGAGCCAGCCAAAAAGGCGCCGACGCGAGAGTGCAGCGCGATCGTCATTGAGCGCGACAATGTGGTGAAGAACAAAACGGGGTCAGGTTCACTTACGCTCGTTTGAATTGCTGTGAGGCGGGCGATGTGCGGGTCTGACACCGGCGAAGCGTCGGGCTTTTGCTTCAACCATCGCGCGGAAGTCATCGCGGCCCAAAGCCCGTTGTTGCTGGAGGTAGGTTCGGATGGCTGTCAGGTCGTCGTCGGACAGGGTTTCGTGGAGTAGCTGGCGGTACGCCTCGGCGCGCGCTTCAGGTGTATCCGCCAGCGTGGTGTATTCCGAATGCGGCGTGAGAATGGCCTCCTGGCGAATGCCACAATGGCTTGCGCAGCTCGACCACGGGAATGTCGTCGCGTCATCGGTCATGCGCGCGCGGATGGGGTTGAGTTCGATGTAGCGATGGCAGTGCAGCACATAGCTTTCACTGTCGACCAGGCTGGCCTTGTAGCGGCCTTCCCACAATGTTCCGGTGCGCCGATGGCGAGCATTGAACTGGCCGACGTAGCCGCGTCCGAGCTTTTGCATGAGGCGAGCAACGGCCCCTATCTCTGGCGGCGTGGTCAGCAGGTGGACATGATTGTCCATGAGCACGTAGGCGTGCAGTTTGCAGCCGGTGTCGAGCAACGCTTCGCGCAGTAGCGTCAGGTAACGTCGCCGATCGGCATCATCCAGAAAGCATGGCAGACGGTTATTGCCGCGCTGGACGACATGTTGAGGAATACCGGGCAAGTCGAGTCGTGGTTGTCTGGCCATTGCCTGAGGATCGCGGTGGGCGCGGCTCACCGATAGCATCGACGGTCACGGTACCTTGTCGGTTTCAGCCCCCCGCGCTTGTCGGAAGTGAACCTGACCCCGTTCGGTTCCCCAGCGAAACTCCCGTCGTTGGCGCAGTAGTCACTTCGCAAGATATCCGCGAATGCGGGTGGCCACGTCCTGGTTCGCCGGGTTGTAGACGGCCATCGCCAACTCCGGCCTGCCGTCAACCGAGAAGGCCGAAAATTCCAGTTCCAGCAGACCCAGCTTGGCGTGGTGGATGCGCTTCCAAAAAAGGTGTCAGGGACAATTTCCGACACCTTTTTTGCGTCTGGCAGAACGATCAACTCTCCCTGACATCATTGTTTGGTCAATGTTTGCAGCCCAACTGGGCTCGCACGTTGGCCATGCGTTCCGGGGGGATGGCGGCCGCTTCGGACGGGGATAGTTTTCCTTCATCCTCGCGGACCATGGCGAAACTACCGTCGGGTCGCCGGAGCCAGACTACGTAGCCGCAATAGAAGGCGGAGCTTGCGTAGTTGGCGGCATAGTCGGCGGTCGCGTACCAGCCTGGCGGTGCCTCTGGCGGGTGGTCGTACCAACTGATGCTGATGACCTCGCGGCTTTGGACGGGACCTGCGGCTGCGTTGAACGTGCGTCGCGAGTCCTGCCACCGAGAGTTGGCCATCATGTCCCGCGTCGGCTCTGCCACCATCGCCAGCGCACGCTTGAAGTCGCCTCGATCCTTGTCCTGCAGGTAGGCGAGGGTGCGCGCCCGGACGGTCTCCTGGTCGGCCGCGGTGGGTCGCCAACCTGCGTTCTGTCGGGGCCGATTCTGGTCCGTCGATTCAGAGTCGCCGCAGATGACCTGCTGGACGATGGTGACCTGCGGCTCTGCTTCGCTGCCGCCTGGGCTCACGGGCGACGACGACGAAAACGTGTAATGGCCCAGCGAGTACGACTGCTTGCCGCAGCGTTTCGCCGCCTCTGGCGCCAGTAGTCGCTGAGCAGCCTTCGCATCGGTGGTGCCAACGAATGTGGCGCTGAGCTCGTAATGGCCTGCGGACCGTAGCTGCACTCGGATGGCCTGACCGGAACTGCCAAATGCAAGTGCGGGCAACGCGAGAAGGACACTGAGGCAGAGACGGGCAAGCATTGCGAGTTCCTTTCGGGCATGCACCAATGCGCGAGCCATTGGCAGGCTAACACTTTGCCAGTTGAACAAAGGGTCAGGGTGAGCTGGCTCCGCTCCAGCCTCGGGTAATCCGGCGGGTCTCGGGTGGCTTTTTCCGGCTGACGCGAACCCGGCCGCTGCCCGCGCATGTTCTTGGCCACCGCATGGACGCGCTTCCTTGGCGCAAGCGCATTCCCGTTGCCGATGCCTGCGGACAGCGAGCCGGTCGCGAGCCTCCATCGGCAACGGCGACCATCTCCCTTGCAGCGGATCTTCACCACCATGCGACCGTATCGGTGCCGATCTGCCGATGACGCGGTTCCGGCGGGCACGATGGTGGTCAGCACTACGGAAAGCTTCACAAATCATGTGACACAGTTCACGGAATTGAAGTCCTGAAGTCTCCGTTGAACGCATCGCTGGCCAGGTCATGGCGATGGGGAGGTTCGGGCACTGCACGCTTGATCCAGCGTTTCTCGCTTCGCGTTTCCCCCACCCACAGCAAATGGCCTCGAACGGGGCCGCAAGCGCCTTCGGCGCTTGGGCGATCGTGCGCCATGACATTGGCCCGGCCAGCGGAAGCTGCCCGGCCTCCACTCCTGCCAGAAGATCACATGCGACCGAATCGATACCCTGAAAACATGCCGTCCTGCAGGAACCCGTCCGTGCGGGCGGCCGGACGCGCGACGTGGGTCGCCGGCACCATGGCGGCACTCACCGCGACCGCGGCATTGGCGGGTTCGCCGACCGGGCACTTCGTCATGCCGCCACCCGATGCTCCGGCATCGGCGTACGGCGTCGGCATGCGCAGCAGCCACGGCCACGTCAACGCCGACGACCTGGCCGGACTGGCCGAGCGCCTGCGCGAGCAGGGCAATCTCACGGCGGCACTGGAGCTGAGCCTGCGGGTGCGCGCCTTTGCGCCAGACAACGTGCAGGCGATCCAGACCGAGGTATCCACGCTGTCCAACCTGACGCAGGCCCATCGTGCTTATGCGCTGGCCATGCAGAACGCCGCGTTGTTCAAGAGCGAGGACCTGCAGCGCTTGCGTGCGGACCGAACCGCCGACGATATCCGACAGGCGCTGGCAACCCGCGATCGGCTGGAGCAGCGCTTTCTGTATGCCGATCGAAACCAGCCCCTGAAAACGGTATTGGCCCAGCTGGATGCGGATCTGGCGAGCTTCCCGCGGGGCAGCCCGGCGTACTTGCGCACGCAGGGCAATCGCGTGCAGGTGCTGCAGGCGCTGGGGCGCCATCAGGCCGCCGTGGATGCCTGGCATGACTTGCAGCTTTTCCCCGCGCCGGTGCCGCGGCACGTGTTGCGCGCTGCGGCGGGCGCGGAGAACTCGCTGCACCATCCGCTGGCGGCGGCCCGGCTCTATCGGGGCATCGTCCGCGCCGATCCGGGCAGCGACGTGGAAATTTTCATCGAGCTCTACTACGCACTGATCGATGGCGAGGATTACGCCGCCGCCGGCACGGTGTTGAACGACATCCATCGGGTGACCCCGGTGTGGATCTATCCGGCCGGAGCGCGCGCCGAGCGGCAACCCAACTGGGAGCGCATCGACGTGGACCAGACATGGGCGATGGACGCAGCGTACCGGCAGCAGCCCGCGACGGCTCAGGCCAGGGCGAAGAACCTGGCCGACCGGGCGCCATCCAACGCCGGGCTGCTGAACACCTACGCCACCATGCTGCGCTGGCGCGGTTGGCCACAGGCGTCGCGGCGCATCACCGACCGTGCGGCAGCCTACGCGCCGCTGGCGATGGAGACGCGCCTGAACGTGGCTGACAACGCCCGCGATGCCGGCGACGTAGCGCTGTGGCGCCAAACCATCGTGCCGCTGGCGGCGCTGTTTCCGGACAATGCGCAAATCGTCGAAAGCAACGCCGAGCTTGGCGATCGGGACCACGCCTCCATCAGCAGCGATTTCACCACCGGCCGCAGCCGCGGTGGCAACCAGATACAGGGCAATCGCGACCGGCAGTTGCTCACCCAGGTCAATTCGCCCTGGAGTGCGGACGGCTGGCGTGCCTTTGCCGGCCAGGACTATCGCTGGTCGGACTACCCCGAAGGCAGCGGCAGCTACAACCGCGTGGGCATCGGTGCCGAACGCCGCTGGGATCGCAAGGACCTGACGGCCCAGCTGAGCAACGACCGGCTCAGCGGCCGCCACGTCGGCTTGCAGCTGGGCTGGTCGCAGTGGCTCGGTGACCACTGGTACTACCAGGCCAAAGCCGATACCTATTCGACACAGACCCCGCTGCGTGCCGAGCGCGCCGGCCTGCGCGGGCGGCTGCTGGATACGCAGGTGACCTGGCGTGCCAGCGAATCGCGCTCGGCCTATCTGGATGCCAACGTGCTGGACATCAGCGACGGCAATCGGCGGGTGTCGCTTTCAGCCGGCTTCACCCAGCGCGTCCAGGCCAGCAGCCACCATCTCACCGATCTCTCGCTGATCCTGGACAACACCCACAACAGCCGGCCGGGCGGGGATTATTTCAATCCGTCCAGCCAGCGTTCGCAAGGTCTGCAGCTGGAACACCAGTGGATCACCTGGCGTCGCTACCAGCAGTCGCTCACCCAGAGCTTCATTGTCAGCGGCTCGTCGGACTGGGAGTCGAAACACGGCAGCCGTGCCGGCTTCGGTGTCCAGTACGGCAATAGTTGGCAACTGTCGCGCACCTGGTCGCTCAACTACGGCGTGGGCTGGGGCAGCCATGTCTACGACGGCTCGCGCGAGCACCGGGTATTCGGCACCGTCGGCTTTTCGGGGGTGTTCTGATGACACGGTTGCAGGCTTTTTTCATCCTCCTGCTGGCACTGCTGTCGCCCTTGTGCGCAGCGGCTTCGGCACCGTTGCCGGCTGGTGCAACGGCGCCGGTGCTGCAGATGCCGCACGGCGATTTCGTGACGCTCAATTTCCATGCCGTGCTCAGCGAGCAGGAGCTGGCTGCCACGCCCGATTCCTACGCCATCAGCACGAAACGGCTGGCGCAGTGGTTCGACTGGATGTACCGGAACGGCTGGCATCCGGTCTCCATGAAGCGCATCGAGCAGGCACACGACGGCGGTGCGCCGCTGCCGGCCAATGCCGTCCTGCTGACTTTCGACGATGGCCTGGAGAACATCTACACCCACGTCTACCCGCTGCTGCGCGCGAACCATTACCCGGCGCTGTTCGCGCTGGAAACCGGCTGGATCGACCGCGTGCATTCGGCCAGCACGTTGCCTGGCCAGGGTGAAGCGATTTCACCGCTGCAGCAGACCGACCAGGCGCTGGCCGTGGCCTCGCCCAATCGTCGCGAGCCGGGCAAGGTGTTCTACAACGGCCAGGAACTGGCCACCTCGGGCTTCGTGTCCTGGGCGCAGGTGCGCGAGATGCATGCTTCGGGGCTGGCCGAATTCGCCACCCATACCGATGATCTGCATCACGGCATCCCCGCCAATCCGCAAGGCAACCTGGAGCCTGCGGCGATCACCCGTCTGTACGACGCGAAAACCGGCACCTACGAAACCGATGCCATGTATCGCGCCCGCATCCGCGACGATCTGCAGCGCAGCATCGTGTCCATCCAGCGCAATGCCGGGATCCGCACCACGATCGTGGTGTGGCCCTATGGGGCGATGAATCGCGAAGCGGAAGCCATTGCGCAGTCGCTGGGCTTGGTCCATTCGTTTGGCCTGCAGGATCGGCAGCTGTCTTCGCCAACCCGGATCGACAGCCTGGGCCGGTTCCTGGTCTCCGGCGATGCCGACCCGGCGACCATCGAGGCCAGGATTGCCGAAGCGGTGGTGCCGCCGGCTGAAGCGCGTCGCGCGGTGCAGGTGGATCTGGACTATGTCTACGACCCCAGCCCGGCACAGACCGAAGTGAATCTCGGCAAGTTGCTGGATCGCATCAAGGCGATGCATGTGGGTACGGTGTACCTGCAGGCATATGCCGACCCGGACGGCGACGGCACGGCATCGGCGTTGTACTTTCCCAATGACTATCTGCCCATGCGGGCGGATCTGTTCAACCGCGTGTCCTGGCAGCTGAGAACCCGCGCCGGGGTCAGGGTGTATGCGTGGCTGCCACTGCTGGCTTTCGACCCGCCCGACAAGGCGCTGGCGCGACAGCTGGCGGTCAAGGTCATGCGGGATGGAAAGGCGCTGCCCTCGACGCATGACGATCGCCGGCTCAGCCCGTTCCTGCCCCGCAGCGTGGACCTTGTCAGCGGCATTTATCGCGATCTGGCCAGGAATGCCACCGGCATCAACGGCATCCTGATCAGCGACGACGCGTATCTTGCCGCTGACGAAGACGCAAGCAGCTGCAGCGCCGAGGCGCGCTGGCCGGGCACCGGTCAGCCGCTGAAAGACTGCCGGCTGAGCGCCAGGCAGAAGACCCAGGCGTTGATCGATTTCGGCAAGGTGGCGGTGGCGCAGGTGCGCCAATACCGCAACCAGAGCAACTCGTTCGGGATCGCGCGAAACCTGTACGCCCGCGTGGTGATGGATCCAGCAGCCGAGGATCGTTTTGCTCAGGCACTGGGGCCGTTTCTGCAGAATTACGACGAAGTGGCGTTGATGGCCATGCCGTATCTGGATGGCACCCGGACGGCGCCCGACCTGTGGTTGCGCCAGCTGGCCGGCAAGGTGGGCGCCTATCCGAACGGCCTGCAAAAGACCGTGTTCGAACTGCAGCCAAGGAACTGGAACAACGGCCAGTGGATACCGGCAGGCACGCTGGAAAGCTGGATGCACGAGCTGATCGGCGTGGGCGCGCTCAACCTGGCCTATTACCCGGACGACTTTCTGCATGACCGGCCGGCATTCGGACCCACCTTCAGCGGAATCAGCCTGGAGACCTTCCCCTATGGCAACCACCCACCCAACGGGGAACCCAAGTGATGCACACCTTGGCAACACATCTGACGGCACTCGATGCACGCAACCTGATCTTCGGCTTCGCGTTCTATTACCCGCTTTTCATGGCCTGGATATGGATCATCGGCGGGCTGTGGTTCTATTTCCGGCACGAGCGGCGCGGCCAGGGTCTGGTCGAGGAACTGCCGCCGTCGAGCGATCCACCGCCGTGCAGCCTTCTCATCCCGTTCTTCAACGAGCAGGAACACGTGCGCGATACGGTGGCCTACGCGCTTGCCTCCACCTACCCGCAGTTCGAGGTCGTGGCGATCGATGACGGCAGTGCCGATCAGACCGGCGCGATCCTCGATGAGCTGGCGCGACACGATAGCCGTCTGCGCGTGGTGCACCTGGACCAGAACCAGGGCAAGGCGGTGGCGCTGCGCACCGGTGCGGCGGCGGCACGACACGAGTTTCTGCTGTGCATCGACGGCGACGCGCTGCTGCACCCGCATGCGGCGGCGTGGGCCATGCAGCATTTTGCCGACGGGCCGCGCGTGGGCGCCGTTACCGGCAATCCGCGCATTCTCAACCGCTCCACGCTGCTGGGTCGGGTCCAGGTGGGCGAGTTCTCCTGCATCATCGGATTGATCAAGCGTGCCCAGCGCACCTATGGACGCATCTTCACCGTCTCCGGCGTGATCGTTGCCTTTCGCCGCGCCGCGCTGCAGCGCATCGGCTACTGGAACGAGGACATGATTACCGAGGACATCGACGTCTCCTGGCGCCTGCAGCTGGACCACTGGGACGTGCGCTACGAGCCGCGCGCGCTTTGCTACATCTACATGCCCGAAACGCTGAAGGGCCTGTGGACCCAGCGACTGCGCTGGGCGCAGGGCGGGGTGGAAGTGCTGATGCGTTACGGGCGCAACCTGTCCACATGGCGCAACCGGCGGTTCTGGGGGGTGGCGCTGGAGTACTTCACCAGCGTGGTCTGGGCGTACGTGATGCTGCTCATCTTCGTGCTTTTCTTTGCGGGCCTGGTGGTGGACGTGCCTGCGCCATGGCGAGTCAACACATTGCTGCCGACCTGGAACGGCCTGGTGCTCGGATGCACGTGCCTCATGCAGTTTCTGGTGAGCCTGTGGGTTGACCGGCGCTACGAGCGCAAGCGCTTCTGGGGAAATTATTTCTGGGTGATCTGGTATCCGCTGCTGTACTGGATGTTGTCCATGCTGACCGTGGTGGTGGCATTGCCCAGGACCTTGCTGAGTCGACGCGGACGCCGTGCGCGCTGGACCAGTCCCGATCGCGGTCTGCGCCCTGCAGACGGGGAACTCCCATGACATCGAACAAGAGCGCCGGCCAGCGCATCCGGCTGCCGAAGATCATCTATCGCCCTGATCTGCAGAGCGTGCGGCGCAGGCATCTTTACGCGGGCATATCCGTGGTGGCGTGGCTCGTCTGGCTGTATCTGTTCGTGCCGCTGTTGACGCTTGTTGTCTGGGCTTTCGGCGTCCACCGCTTCGACGACTATCTGCTGAAAAGCCCGGCCAACTCGGCTCATGTGTTTCTGATCTATGGCGCCATCATCGTGGCCGTCGGCATCGCCTTTCTGCTCTGGGCAACCTACAACCTGCTGCGCTTTCGCGGCAAGGATCGTCGCGCCACCCCGGATGCGGTCACCGCCAGCGAGACGGCCGCGTATTTCGGTCTGCAGGCGGATCAGATCGGTGTGCTGCGAACGTTGCAGGTGGTTCGCGTGCATCATGATGAAACCGGAGCCATCATCCGGATCGACCCGCCCTCCCCAATCGCATAAGGAAACCTCCTCATGTGCGGCTACCTGCTGGATACCCCGGACACGTCGCGAAAAGTCACCAAGCTGCAGCTCGGTCCGTCGGATGCCGATACCTGGTTGAGCCTGATCGATGGCAACCGACGTGGCCCGGTGAACGTGGCGGCGGAGAGCCTGCGGATCGTCGACATGGATTACGGCGGGGAAGCGCCCTCGGGCTATCTGTCCACCTGGGGGCAGACCGGCTGCACGGTCATCGTGGCGTTCCAGAAAACCGGTTCCACCGGGCACTGGGCGTATTTCAACCACGTCAACAGCAGCATGATCGAGCAGGGTCTCGCCCATGCCAGCGACGCCATCAGCAGGCTTGCCACGCAGGACAACATCACCTTCCTGATCATGGGAGGGCCGGGCGGAACGCAAACCTACAAGAGCCTGCTGCGACGCATCTTCGCCCAAGGTGCCGGCTGGAACTTCATCGTGTTGACCAAGCCGGAAAACGGCATGGAAGAATCCGTGCTCGACATCGGGGACTGCACGCTGGCGCTCACTACGAACATGGTAAGTCGAGCCAAACACCAGCGGCGACAGTTGGCAGGATTCCAGCCGCAGCGCGTTCCCTGCGAGGCAGCGAAGCGGACGCCGCGGATCACCGGAAACCGCGCCCTCGACGCACTCCTGGTCGGCGAATCGCAGGTGATCGTCTGGATCAATCTGAGCGTCGAATGCGACCGGCCCCCGACAGGCATGCCGGATGATTATGCGGAAGGCGTGCCCTGGTTGAACAATGCAGGCAACCTGTTTGCCCTGCTCAGGTCGCTTTCGACCCAGGAGGATTTCAGCGGATTGAACGTGTCGGAAGCTGCAGGGCTGGTGCGGACTCACCTTCTTTCGCTTCCGCGCCAATGAAACGCCCAAGTCGTGTCGGGGGTGCGTTGCGGAAAGCAGTCTGTGCGCCTGCGCTCGGTTATCCAGCTTTGGCAAATCCATCCGGCGTCGCAGCGCGTCGAAGCGCGGATCGGACCTGAGGCTGGCAAGTCGTTCGTCGGTATTGAAGTATCCGGCCAGCAGATAGGAGCGTTCGGTGAAGGCCTGTTCCTGCGCGGCGAAGGCCGCCTCCTTGTCGCCCATGTCGCCCAAGGCCGGCGTGGATCACGACGACGTTGTGGGGCGCGACATAGATGGTCGTCGACACCGCGCGCAGCTTGTCGAGCACGTCCCGCGCCATATCCCGTTCGCCGGCCATGGCGTAGGCGTAGCCCAGGCCCGACCAGGGTTCGGTATTGCCTGCCAGCGTGAAACCGACACAGGCGCACTTGCAAAGGCGGCATGCGCAGCGGCGGGTGTGCATGAATAAACCTGATTAGGGAGAACAGGGGGGGAAAGGTGTCCGGGACAATTTCTGACAGCGAAGTGGTCTCGGGGATGAGGGTGAGGCGCGGGGAAGGTGCTGCGTGATCCTGTCGGGTAGGGCTCGACTTCCGTGCTTTGATTTCGCCGTCCTTCTATGGCACCCGTTGCGTTGGCCGGGAAGCGGTCGAGGTCTTTGCTTCCGTCGCGGAGTAGCCGTCGTCCAGCGTGTGCAGGAAGGTGATGATGTCGCGGATGTCCTGGTCGGTCAGCGCCGGACTGTCGCCGACGTGGCGATCGAACGGGGCATCGGTCGTGTCCAGGTTGGCGCGGTAGGCTGCAGGCAGGTCGTCGTACAGCGCCAGCGTGCCGTCGGCGTTGCGCGGATAGACCTTCTCCGGCGCCACGGCGCGCAGGTTGTAGAAGTCCAGCACCTGCTTGAGCGTGTGGTAGACGCCGTTGTGGAAGAACACCTGGCGACGATCCACGTTGCGCAAGGTCGGCGTGATGAACATGCCGCAGTACCGGGTCTGCCTGGCCAGGTCCGTGCGGAACGGGCCGCACAGGCCAAGGTCGTGGAAGTGCGGATCGCCGTTCATCGGCAGCGCGGGATTGCGTGGTACGCCCAGTGCTTCGTACTGGGTGTCGGTGAACAGCGGCGGCAGCCGGTCGGACGCGACCGTGCTCAGGTGACAGGCGGCGCAATTGCCTTTTTGCGGATCGTTGAACACGTCCAGGCCGCGCGCTTCCGCCGCGCTCAGGCGCGCTTTGCCCTGCAGCCATGCGTCGTACTTGCTGGAGAAGGGATGGAACGACACGTCCTCCGTTTCGAAGCGGCTGATCGCGAACATTGCCTCGGCGACCAATCGGTCGGGCTGCTTGAGGATGTCCTCGCCGAACAATTGCCGGAACTGTGCGTGGTACGGGCTGGCGGCCAGTTTGTTGGCGACCTGCCCGATGCTGCTGTTGGCCATCTCGACCGGATTGAGCATCGGCATCAGCGCCTGGCGCTGGAACGATGCGGCGCGGCCGTCCCAGAACAGTCCGCCCATCGGCACCATCGGCACGCTTGCCGGCGGAGCGCCGGCCGATTTCTGCGCGCGCGCCGTCTGGCCGGCGGCGCGGGCCAGGGCGTCGAGGTTGACCGGTGCTTCGACCTCGCCCGCGTCCGGCCCGATGCTGAAAGGCTGCTGCCGGTACAGATAGGCCAGTGACAGCGGCGGGCGAAAACCCCGCTGCCCCATGTGCGCGCCGCCCGGCTGCAGCGTCTGCCCATTCGGCGGGTTGTAGCCGTGCGCGGGGTCATGGCACGAGGCGCAGGATTGCCGGCCCGATGCCGACAATGCAGGATCGAAGAACATGCGCTGCCCGAGCTTCGCTACTGCGCTCAACGGGCGATCCGGCGGCACTCGCAAGTCGACCGGGTGCGGATTGATGCCACCGGCCACCGCGCCGAACGCCGCCGGCGAGGCCTGTGCCTGGTTCAGCCATGCCAGCGCGCACCCGGAGCTGGCCATGGCAGCAAGACACGCCAACCCGCCGAACCAGCGTCTGGAGGCCGGATGGAAACGGCGGACGGCGAGCGCGCCATGCACGGCGGCGTAGCTGGTTCGGAAAAAAGCCATGCTGATCGGGTCCCTGCAACGACGGCTGCTCCGCCGGGGCCAGCCCGGCGTCGCGGTGATGAGGACAACGTTCATCAGGTCGTGCACGGGCCCGCGGGACCGCGCACGACCCGACGGATCACCGCGGACTCAGTAGCGCCACGGCCTCGGCCAGTGACCGCGGCCATGACCCTGATCATGCCCATGACCCGGATGGGAGGACGACACTTCGGTGCCGGTATCCGGATCAAGGAACAGTGGCTGGGTGGCGAAGGCGCGACCGTGGCGGAAGTCGAACATGTCCATGATGCTGCCGGCACCGGCGTCGTTCGAACCTTCGCCGATGCGTTCGCCATGCAGCCAGTTGTCCTCGATGAAGCGGACCACCGAGGACTGGGTCAGTCGGTTGCTGGCCACGTAGTTGCTGCGCGCATACGGCGACAGCAGCAGGAACGGGATGCGCGTGCCCGGTCCGCAGCGGCCGTTGACCACCTTGCCGTCGACACCCTTGCCGGGCATGGCCCGCGCGCTGGTGCAGAGGCCGGCACCGTTGAGTTGGTCGGCGCTCGGATCGGACGACGCGGTGGTCGGCGCCGCATAGCGGTGGTCGTACCAGCCATCGGAGTCGTCGTAGGTGACGATGATCGCGGTGTCCTTCCACTGCGGCTGGCTTTCGATGAAGTTCACCAATTGCACCAGGTAGGCCTGCTCGTCGAGCGGGTCCGAATTGCCTGGATGCGCGTCGCCCACGGCCGGCGACTTGATGTAGCTCACGGCGGGGAAGTTGCCGCCCTTCACCGCGTTGTAGAAATCCTCGATGTCGTAGGCGTGATTCACCGGCGCGTCGGTGTCGTCCTTCGGATCGGTCTGGCCGACGTACTCCAGCGCGGTCGGGCGTTCGTGGGTCGGGTTGGCAGTGGAGGCGTAGTACTGGAACCAGGCGTGATGCGGGATGTAGTCGGTCTTGGCACCGCCCAGCACGTCCGAATAGGTGCTGCGGGCGCAACCGGTGCTGCCGTTGTCGTTCACCGCGGCCAGGTCGAAGCCGCCCATGAAACTGCCCCAGCTGATGTGGCGCGCATTGAGCAGATCGCCGATGTTCCTGGAGGTCATCTCCACCGATTTGCCCGCATTGGAGCAGACGTCGTAGGCCGGGTCGGGATCGCCGGTGACGGCATAGCCGCCCTGACCGTCGGGCGTCACGCCACTGGGTTTCACGCCGTCCGGAATGATTGCGCCGGCGATGGTGCCGGAAACGACGTGCAGCGCGCCTGGCGTCGACGGACCAAAGGTGTCGGTGTAGGCGTTGTCGTTCATCGCGAAGCGCTGCGCGTAATTCCACAGCGCGGTGACGGTGTTGCCGTCGTAGTAACCCATCACCAGTCCGTGGGTACCGAAGGTGCCGGTGCTGCTGACGGTGTTGTTGCCGGTATACAGCGGGAAAAGGTCGGCCTTGCCGTTGTCGTAGGCCTGCTGTTCCGCCGTGTAGCCGTGATTCTGGCCTTCGGTATTGGCCTGGGTGCGATCCAGGCGGAACGGATTGACCGCGTTCACGCCATTGGCCGGGTTGAGCCTGTTGGGGTTTGCATGGAGCAGGCGGGCGTCCAGGCCCTCGACCTGCGGCGTGAACGGCTTGGCGTGGAACGCCGGCTCGCCGTCCGGGTTGGCCGCATGCGGATAGGTGGCGAAGTAATGATCGAACGAGCGGTTCTCGTCGAAGATCACCACCAGGTGCTTGATCGGCGTGGCTGTCCGTGGATCGCCATGCGGCCAGCCCGAGCGGGGCGAAGAGGTCGGGTTGCCGTCGTCGGCGGACGCGTTGACGTGAGCCGAGGCGGCAAAGGCGAAGCTCATGACGGCAATGGATGCCGGCAGCAGCGCCTTGCGGAACATCGAAAGACTGAGCATGAAAAACTCCTGGTAGAGAAGTGACGATGCCGGCCATGAAGGACCCGAAGGTCCGTGGATTCCCCAAGCGGTGTCGGCGATGCGATCGGGCGCGTCCCCGCAGACCGCACGATTCAATCACCTGGACATGAACGTTCCGGGACAAACAGCCAAAAAGGTGTCAGGGACAATTTCTGACAGGAGCTGCCGCAGCACGTGGTGCAGCGGGGCAACAATCGCCCACCGTGCTTTCTTGACGACGAGGATCGGCAGCGTCACCTGCAGTGCCTGCGACCGGCATTGCTGCGGTTCGGTTGCAGGCTGCATGCCTGCGTGTTGACGAGTAACCACGTGCACTTGCTGCTGACGCTCGATGAGACGGGCGGGGTGTCGCGGATGATGCCCACGTTTGCGCGCAACCACGCGGGATCGTTCAATGGTCGGCACGGTCGCGGAGGGGCGCTTTGGGAAGGTCGCTTCAAGGCTTGCCTGGTGGATTCCGGGCGCAATTTTCCCAGCTGCAGTCGTTGCATCGAACTCAATCCGGTTCGTGCCCGGATGGTGGCGCAGCCCGGAGCGTATCCGTGGTCAAGTCATGGTGCGAACGCTCAGGGTCGGAGGCACTCGTTGCTTGCGCCGCATCGAGAGTTCCTCGGCGTTGGTACCGACCCGGCGCATCGCGCGCGACGCAGCAGTGAATCGGATGGATCGGGCTCTGACCCGCCTTAGTTGCCCAGGATGTCGCTCTATGCAAGCGCCTTTCTGAGCAACATGTCATAGAGCTGAAGCCTCAGTCTGACGCTGATCTGCGTCACGCTCAGCCAGTAGCCAAAAGCCAGAACAACGATCAGAAGGATCTCCACCCAGCCGGGATGTGGCGGCCAGTGCGTGTCCTTGAATTGCAGGTAGAGGGCAATGACGATGGGCAGGGCACCGAACTTTTCGATGCTGCCGGTGAGCATGGGAAGCTTCTCCTTCATCCGCTCATGGCGATGGCTGACGAATTCGCTCAACATTTGGCGTTGATCGAGCGGGAAGCTTCGTAGCCACTCGACCAGTGCCAGGTGGTGAGGCAAGTCAAAATCCAGCATCTCGGCCGATTCACGACGCTCATTGGCAAATGTCGGCCACTTCTTCGGTATCTGGGAGATGGCAGCTACGACAATACCCGCGATTTCTACAGCCAGGCCGATAGAGGCGAGAACAACGGTGTAGATCTCGTGGCTTGGGAGCAGTTTGCCGGACAGCAGACAAAACAGCGCGCCGACAGCTGCGACGGACCACCCCCATCGTGCTTTCGTCGGAAAGGCAGGTGCATTCGAGGGGTATTCCGGCAACGCCTCGATCCTCGCATCCAGCGCCGCAAACGTGAGCTTCGGAGATTCCATGCCTTGCTGCTCCCTGTGGATTCACTGTGTCTTTCGGATGCCCCAAGGGGTGAGGACTTTATCAAAAAGGAAAATGAAAGTTTTCGCGGAACGGCCCTGATCTACCTTGATGCATCCAGGCTCATTCCTCACAAACTCAACGGTGTTGGCCGAGGTACCAGTGGCACATTCCGCGTTCTTGGGTCAACGGGCTGAACAATGACAGCAAGCGCATCGCAGCCTCGGTAGTGCGGTACGAAATATTGAACGGATTGCGGCATAACGGTCCGTACCGGAATAAAGGGGACGCGGCTGATTGAACCTCGTCCCTCGCGCCGGCCAGCCTTGGCCGTTCCCTTTTGCGGCGGGCGTTGAAGCCGCCAACATGGCGGCGCCCGATGAACTGCATCATCCTGGCCCGGGCATCACGCGCAAGGGCTGGACTGGGTGATGGCGCTTCGGTGAACATGGATGACAAATGTCTGCCCATTCCACGCTGTCCGCACAACTGCTCCAGCTGCTGCCCGAGGCGGTGGTGCAAACGGACGCACGGTGGATCATCACCTATCTGAATCCCGCCTGGCACAAGCTCACGGGCCATTCGGTGGATGGGTCGCTCGGCCAGTCCCTGCTTGATTTTGTGCATCCCGACGACACCGGAACCTTGCGATCGGGCATGCCGGTGTTCCGGCTGCGCCTGGCGAATTCGGATTATCGCTGGATGCGTTTGCAGCTCCAGCCGGCGTCTGATGCAGCGAATCGCGTGATCAGTCGCCAGGGCGTCCTGATCGAGGTCACCGAACTCACCGAACAGGTATTGATGGAGGTCCGCCAGCGCTTCCTGCGGCTGCTGGAAACCATCGACGGCGTCGTTTGGGAAGCGGAGCTCGGTGTGGGCAATACGTTCCTGAGCCCGCAGGTCGAGCGCCTTTTTGGCTACACGGTGGAAGAGTGGCGATCCGACCCGCGCTTCTGGCGGTTGCATGTGCACCCCGATGACTTGCCGGCAGCAGTGGCCATTGACGACGCCGCGTACAACGCGAAGCACAGTTATGCCTACGAGATGAGTTACCGGTTGATCGCCAAATCCGGCAAGGTCGTATGGGTGCGCGACCTGTGTCGCGTGGTGGTCGACAAGGGCCGCCCGAATCGCATGATCGGCCTGATGATTGACGTGACCCGGCAGAAAAGTACCGAACTCGAGCTGCTGCAATCCGACAACCGCTATGCACTCGCCACCCGCGGTTCCAATGACGGCATCTGGGACTGGAACCTGCAAACGGACGTCTTGCATGTGTCCCGGCGCTTCCATGAGATTGTCGGGCTGAGCGACACCGCCAACCTGCATCAGAACGGCTGGCAGTTTCTGCAAAAGCTCATCGATCCCGATGACCATGAGCGCGTGCAGACGGCGTACCGCAGGCACCTGTCGGGCAGCCTCCCGAACTTTTCCGTGGATTTTCGCGCTCGTCATGCCTCGGGGCGATCGGTGTGGGTCAATTGGCGCGGGGTCGCTCAATTCGAAGACGGCGTGGCCGTGCGGATGGCTGGGTCACTGAGCGATCTGGCCGAACGCGGCAGCTCTTACGACGCCTTGACCAATCTGCCCGGCCGGCCGTTGTTCCACGATCGCCTCGAGCACGCCATTGCGCTGCATCACGACCGTGCTTCGAAAGCTGACGACGCGCTGACGCAGGGCCACGCCACGATGTTCGCCGTACTGCTGCTGGACCTCAATCAGTTCAAGGCAGTCAACGACACCCTGGGACACCATGTGGGTGACCAGCTGTTGCAGCAGGTGGCACGCCGGCTTGAATCCTGCGTACGGGCGGTTGATCTGGTCGCCCGCATGGGTGGCGACGAGTTCATCGTGCTGCTTGAGTCTGTCGATCAGGCGGGTGCAACCGAGCGGGCCCGGCAGATTGCCGCTGCCCTCGCGGTTCCCTACCAGATCGGCACGCACGCCGTGACCAGCGGTGCAAGCATTGGCGTGGTCAGCAGCCAAGCCGGCCTGGCGACAACCGACGACTATTTGCGCACCGCAGACGCCGCCATGTATCAGGCCAAGAGCCATTCCTTGGGCGTGTGCGTTCTTTCGAACAAAGGGGGCGTGGCCAATTGAATGCCGTCCCTCGCGCCTGCCGCGACTGGCTCAACTCAGTGCGATCACCTGCTGTGCCACGTAGATCACCAGAAAGATCGCCATGGCGATGAGCAGCCAGGAAAGCACCTGTTCCAGCCGGGTGTTGCCGTGGGGCAGGCTGGCATTGTCATCGATGGCCTTGCGATTCTTCTGAAAGCGCATCGAACCCAGCAGCACGATGGCCGCGCCGAAAAGCAGCAGGAGCAGGCCCAGCCATTCCGAGGCGCGCACGTGCAGGTGGGGCAGTGGGCCGCCGCTGGCGCGACTGGCATAGGCGATGAGGATGTCGAAACGCTCAAGCAGGAAACCGAACGCCATCACGGTGATCGCCGTGCGCACCCAGGCCAGGTAGGTGCGCTCGTTCGCGGCGTGGTCGGTGAAACGGGGGATCATGGACGGCGCTCCGGGAGGATTCAGTCCGTCCATCTAAGCAGAGTGCGCGCCCGACTTCATCCATCGCGCCGGCTGCAACCGTTGCCGCGGCAGCGGTATCTCCTTGCGCACATCCATCTGCGAGTTGCTGCCATGAGCCGACGCCTTGTCCTGCTGTTGTCCTGCTGCATTCCTCTGTCGACCCTGGCGCAGGTCGCGCCTGCGCCGGATGCCGGGACCGCTCCCGGCCGCCAGCTGGTTGCACCGCAGGCCGCTTCCGCACGGCAGGCGCTGGACGCGTGGCTGGTCGCTTTCAACAGCAACCAGCGCAAGCAGCTCGAAGCCTTCCGCGACCGCTACCAGCCGACGATGGATGTCGACGGCATGCTCGATTTCCACCGCCGGACTGGCGGGTTCCGGCTGCTGCGGCGCGAGCCGGCATTGCCGGGTTCGGCGCAGATGCTGGTGCAGGAGCACGACTCCGACACGGTGGCGAGGGTGAAAACAACGCTGCAGGCGGGCAAGCCGCTGGTGCTGGATATCGAAAGGATCGAGCGCCCCGCGGACCTGCGCATCCCGCGCCTGGACCAGGCCGCGGCGGTCGATGCCCTGGCTGCACAGGCTGACGCTGCGGCGAAACAGGACGCTTTCGCCGGCGTGCTGCTGGTGGCGCGTGGCGGCAAGGTGCTGCTGCAGCGCGCCTGGGGCCCGGCCGATCGTGCAGCCGGCACGCCGGCGACGCCGGACACCAGGTTCCGGCTCGGCTCGATGAACAAGATGTTTACCGCCGTGGCCACGCTGCAACTGGTGCAGGCCGGCAAGCTGTCGCTCGATGGCAGCGTGGGCCAGTACCTGCCCGACTACCCGAACCGCGATATCGCGAAGGTGACGATCCGCCAGCTGCTCACGCATGCGGGCGGCACCGGTGACATCTTCGGGCCGGAGTTCGACCAGCGCCGGCTGTCGTTGAAGACCCACGATGACTATGTCCGCCTGTATGGCGCACGCGGCCCGGACCATCCGCCCGGCAAGGGATTCAGCTACAGCAACTACGGCTTCGTGCTGCTGGGCGACATCATCGAACACGTCAGCGGGCAGTCGTACTACGACTATGTGGACCAGCACGTGTTCGCGCCGGCCGGCATGCGCGACAGCGGTTCGCTGCCCGAGGACGTGGACGTGCCGGGGCGCGCACCGGCCTATACCCGCAAGGACGGCGACGCGGCGTGGACCAGTGCGGCCGACACCCTGCCGTATCGTGGCACCGCGGCCGGCGGCGGTTACAGCACCGCGGGTGATTTGTTGAAGTTCGCGCACGCGCTGCAAGCCGGCAAGTTGCTGCCGCCTGCACTGCTGGCGGAAGCCACCCGCAAGCAGACGCCCATGTACGGCTACGGTTTCAATGTCGCCGATGAGCAGGGCGTGCCGGTCTACGGCCATGGCGGCGGCGCGCCGGGCATGAACGGCGAACTGCGGATCTTCCCGACGCTCGATGAAGTCGTCGTCGCCCTGGCCAACGTCGACCCGCAAGCTGCCACACGCCTGGTCGAGTACTACCAACTGCGGATGCCGCTGTCGAAGTAGTGGCGATTCGATTTCCCGGCGCGGTCCGCTGATGGCCGCGCCGCCGCGCCGGGGATCCAGGCCAGCGAGCTATGCTGGTCAGGCTCGCAGGCAGATTCTGGTCTGGAGGCAGCGCATCGCAGCCGTGGTGGTGCGCTACGCGGCATGACGGTCTGAAAACCGCGAGCGAGCAAGCTGGCGCCATCTCGACAGGCTCCTTCTCACCCCCTGGGCACCAAGCAGTGCGGGCTGTGGTTTGCACGGGGCCTTCAGGCTTTGGCGCGTTTGGCTGAGACGGCGCGCCGCCGCGCCTGCTTCGGGACGCGCTGAGGTTTGCCAAGCAGCTCGACCAGCCGTGATTCGCAGGGGGAGAGGTCATGACCCCGCCGTTGCGATACCACGAACGTGAGCGGACCGAGGTGCCAGGCGCGGCGCTGGAGTTCGACCAGCTCGCCGCGTTCCAGGTCCTCGTCGACGAGGTGTCGCGGCATGTGTCCCCAGCCGAGACCGGCCTTGAGCAGATCACGCTTGGCGCCGAGATCATTGACCAGCCACAGGCGCTTGCCGGCAACTCCCTGCTGGGTCTTTTCCGATTGCGGCTGGTTGTCGGTGACGACGATCTGGACATGTCGACCGAACTCGTCCAGCGGGATCGGTTTCGCTGCCGCAGCGAGCGGATGGGATGACCCGCATACCGTCACCATCTCCGCCTCGCTCAGCCAGTGGCGTTCGATCGCATCCGGGTTCACCGCCGGCACGTTCTCGACGGTGACGGCCAGCGCACACACCTTTTCGAGCACCAGTCTCTCGCCGCCCTGCATGGTGGTGATGCGCAGGTTGATCGCTGCGGTGGGGAATTCCGCTTGCAGCGTCCGCAATCCGTCGATCAGCAGGGCGCGCGGGAAATAGACATCGATCGCCACCGAAAGCTGGGGCGCCCCGGCCCTGGCGATCGAGCCGGCGCGGGTTTTCATTTCTTCCGTGCGCGAGATGACCGCCCGCGCGTCCGGCAACAGGTTGCGCCCCGCCGCGGTGAGCTGTGCCTTGCGCGTGTTGCGATCGAACAGCTCCACATCGAAGGCGCTTTCCAGCGCCTTGATCGCATGGCTGATGGCCGACTGGGCGCGACCGAGCTTCCGCGCCGCCCCGGAGAAGCTTCCCTGATCGCATACCGCCACGAATGAACGCAGCTGGTTGATGGTGACGTTGTCGAGCATGCACATCCAAAAAATAGATCGTATTAAGCAATATTTCGTCAATTGTATTGATGTGTCAACGGGTCCATCTTGCTTTCAACTTTCGACAAACACGGATGCATGAGATGAACAGATTGAATGGGAAAACCGCCGTGATCACCGGTGGCGCTACCGGCATCGGCCTCGCCGCGGCAAGGCGCTTCATCGAGGAGGGTGCTTTTGTCTTTCTCTTCGGCCGTCGGCAGGAAGCGCTCGACGCCGCCGTGGCCGAGCTCGGGCCCCGTGCCCGTGCGGTGCGGGGCTCGGTCTGCGATCTGGCCGACCTCGACCGGCTCTATGCCGCAGTGAAGGCCGAGCGCGGAACCCTCGACATCGTTCTCGCCAATGCCGGCGCGGGAAGCCTGCTTGCGCTCGGCACGATCACCGCCGCGCATATCGACGAAACCTTCGACACCAATGTGAAGGGCACGATCTTCACGGTGCAGAAGGCGCTGCCGCTGATGGGCGAGGGCGGTTCGATCATCCTGACCGGGTCGAGCGCCGGCAGCACCGGCGCCCCGGCATTCAGCGTCTACAGCGCGAGCAAGGCGGCGGTACGCAACCTCGCGCGGAGCTGGGCGCAGGACCTGAAGGGCAGCGGCATCCGGGTCAACGTGCTGTCGCCCGGGCCGACGGCGACCGAACTGGCCAAGGCCGCGGTGGGCGAGGAGGGCATGAAGGTGTTCGCCTCGATGAACCCGCTGCAGCGCATGGCCGATCCGGTGGAGATCGGAGCGGCGGCTGCCTTTCTCGCCTCTTCGGACAGCAGTTTCATGACCGCCAGCGAGCTCGCCGTCGACGGCGGCCTGGCGCAAATATGACTCGCCATGCCCGGCCAGGCGCTCCATTGAAAGTTCGGAGCGTCGTTGGGCATGGCACCAAACCCAAGGAAAAATCATGAGCTACGCAATTATCGGTTTCGGCAAGATCGGCCAGGCCCTGGCCAGGGCGTTTGCCCGCAGCGGCATCGACGTATCCGTTGCAACCACGCGCGACCCGGCCAGCTTTGCCGCCGATGCGGCCGCGATCGGACCCGGGATCACTCCCACAACACTGGCCGAAGCGGTCAAGGCGGACATCGTCTTTCTGGCCGTCCGTTTCGAGTCGCATCCGCAGGTCGCCAAGGCGCTGCCGAGCTGGAAGGGCAAGACGATTGTCGACGCGATGAACACCTTTGCCGATCCGGCCGTAGAGCTCGCCGGTCTGCCGTCCTCTGCCTTCGTGGCCAAGGCATTCCCCGAGGCCAGGCTCGTCAAGGGATTCAATCACCTCGCCGCAGGCACCCTGGCCACCGATCCGAGGGTCAACGGCGATCGCCGGGCGGTGTTCCTGTCGAGCGACGACGAAGGCGCGACAGAGACGGTGGCGGCACTCGCCGGACAACTCGGTTTCGCGCCGGTCAATCTCGGAAAACTCGGCGAAGGCGGCGCGCTGGTCCAGGCGCGGGGCAAGAACTGGGGGCCGCTGATCTTCCAGGATCTGTTCAAGAAAGAGTCGTGAGTAACGCACCGCGATCACGGTCGGACCGTGATCGCCATGCGGCTTGAATCACGGCCGCGGAAACATCAACCCATCTGCGAGTAAACATCTCATGTCCAACAAACTCGATCTTTCGAATGAACTCATCGGCCGCCGTGCCCTGGTCACCGGAGCCACGCGTGGCATCGGCGCGGCCATCGCGCAGCGTCTGCTCGATGCCGGCGCCAAGGTCGTCATCGCGGCACGCACGCCGGGCGACGATATGCCCAAGGGGGCGACGTTCGTGGCCGGCGACGTGGGTGGCAGCGAAGGCGTGCAGGCAATCGCGACGAAAGCGCTCGCCGCGCTCGGCGGCCTCGACATCCTGGTGAACAATGCGGGCGGTGGCAGCGCGTTTCTGGAAGGGTCGTGGACGATCCCGGACAAGGATTGGCAGGACAGCATCGCGCTCAACCTCTTCGCCGCGATCCGCCTGACCAATGCCGTCCTGCCGGCGCTGCGGGCATCGAAGGCCGCCGCCATCGTGAACATCTCTTCGGCGGCCGCGACGATGCCGTTTGGTCCCTTTGCACACTATGGCGCCGCAAAGGCGGCGCTCAACTACTACTCGCGCACGCTCGCGATGGAACTCGCGCCGAATGGCATCCGCGTGAACGTCGTCTCGCCCGGCGTCATCGCGACGCCAGGCTCCGAGGAATTTGCCAGGGCGACGCCGGGATTTTCCGCGGACGATTGGCTGCGGAATATTCCGCTGGGTCGCATCGGCGCCGCCGAAGACATCGCCGAGGTCGTCGCACTGCTCGTGTCGGACCGCGGCAAGTTCCTCACCGGCGCGAATTACCCTGTCGATGGCGGCATGACAGCGCGCTGACCAAGGTGCGCTTTCGGAAGAGAGGGGCGTGGCTGATCAAGTCTTGTCCCTGGCCAGCGAGCACGACAGTGTTCCGATGGCACGCAGCGAATCGCGCCGGCTGCACGCGTAGAAGCATTTGCGTCCGCGCCAATATTAGTCATCCGCCTGCACGTCGGCGGTGGCTAATCGCGGCACCGGGGAGAGCGATGGCGTTGAATCCAACCGATTGCCTCCGTCCTCTTCAGGCGCAGCGCCGGCCGTTCAAGCGGTCGTCGTGCGAAGTTGCGTGCGGCTCCGGCTGCTTCATGCGAGCAGGGCGCACAATGGCGTCTCTGCCACCATCGCGCCTCGCGTCGTCACCATGAAGAAAGCACTCCTGTTCGGCGCCACCGGGTTCATCGGGTCGCAACTGCTGCCAATGCTGCTGGCCAGTGCCGACTACGACCGCGTCACGATCGTCGTGCGGCGCGAGCCGGGCCTCGCGCACGCCAAGCTGGTGACCCTCGTCGGGGACCTCGACTCGCTGCCTGCGCTGGCCGAACGGATCGACGCCGATGACGTCTTCATTGCCCTGGGCACGACCAAGGCCAGGGAACCCGACGAAGCCGCCTACTACCGTGTCGATCACGACTACCCGGTGCGGGCCGCCGCGGTCGCGCAGGAGCGCGGCGCGACAGGTGTATTCCTGGTCTCGGCGGTCGGCGCCAACATCGATTCGTCGGTGTTCTACCTGCGCACGAAGGGCGAGACGGAGCGGGATGTCATCGCGCTGGGCATCGCGCGTACGCATATCTTCCGGCCGTCGCAGCTGCTCGGGCAGCGCGAGGAGAATCGGCCGCTCGAGCGTTTCATCATCGCGGCGTGGCCGTTGTTCGACTGGCTCCTGGTGGGCGGCGCGCGCAAGTACCGCGGCATCACGGGTGCGGATGTCGCGCGTGCCATGCAGGGCGCGGCAAGGGGCGGCGTGGCGGGCACGCGTATCCACGAGTGGGACGACATGAAGGCGTTGGCTCGCACCGGGTCGACGTAGAAAGTGCACACTGACACCGCCCTTGGGGAAGCCGCCTAGCTTCAGGTCCTCGCCACACCCTTCCAGCGCCACAGCATCAGCACAGCTGAAGCGTCGACAACTACCGCAAAGATGCTCGCCTCCGGTCCGAAGCTGCCGCCGGTCAGCCACTGCGGCTTGTCGAGGAGATGAGGTAATAGCCACCCGGTCTGATCCAGGCCGCTCACGTCGAAGCCCAGCCAGGATCCCTGGACCCAGTTCCACCCGAAGTGGATACCGATCGGCAGCGCCAGGCTGCCGGTGCGCAGGCGGGCAAGCCCAAGCAGGATCCCGCCCAGCACGGTGTCGATACTTGCCCAGAATTCCGTGCTCCCTTCCATGCCGGGATTGCCCCAATGTGCGATGGCGAACAGCACGCCCATCAGCAGCAGGGCGGCGGGTGCGCCGATGCCGTCGACAAGGCGCTGGAACACGAAACCCCGGAACAGGATTTCCTCGAGCAGGGCAACCCATGCGAACAGCCACGCGCCGCATGCCAGCGCAGCGAAACCATGCGCCGGTTCGAGCGAGAAGCTGACGCCGCCGGCGGCCAGGATCAGCGCGGTCACCGCGAGCATCAGGGCGCTTCCAAGGCCGATGCCGGCCAACACCTGAGCCAGCCACTTCATATCGAGCCGCAGGCCGATGGCGGAGAGCGGCTGACGACGCAGACGCATGCAGACCCAGGTCACCAGCAGCAGAAACATCACCGGCAGCGGCGACAACCAGGCGCGGCCGACGCCGAGTTGCTGCAACCCCCGGGAGACAGGGTGGTAGGCCAACTGGCTGGCCAGGAACACCGCGATGAAGACCAGGATCCACCAGCCGTTCCGCAACTGGTTCTGATCATTGTGCAGCAGATTTCTCAAGTGCATTCCCTGCGTGACGTTGGCGTGTCCCGCAGGTTGGAGGACGACCACCGAGAGGTAAATAGGCCGAAAGTGGCGGTGTCTATCGTCATGCCAAAAGGAGTGCTGGCGGCTGGCCCGGCCAGAATCCTTTACTCGGGTCCGTGTTGATTTCCTGGCGTTGATGGGCGTTGAGCCGCGTTGGGTGCTGCGCGGTCCGTGCCCCGTTCCACCCTGGCAGAACGGCGCGCGTCGTCGTGTCTTTCGTGCGGAAGGAACGACCCGCCATACTTGCTCCGATACAGGAGCAAGTATGGAAACGATCCACGTAGTGCAGCCCTTCGACCGGGTTGGGAATGGCTTGAAACCAGGCCAGGTCCTGCAGTTCAAGACGGCTGCCGAGGCAACGCGCCGGGCGGGGCTGCTGGCCGGCAAGCATGCGGGCGTCGTTGCCTACAGCATGGACATCGATGAAGAGGGTGGCGATTACGGCACGCCGCGCGTGCTGTACGAGTCGGGGGACGTGCCGGAGCTTTGATCGGCCGAAAGGCCCGCGTGAGTCCGCTCGATTGCGCGCAGAGGCCATGCAGTTGGAGTTACGCCGTGCGGCTATCATGGTGTCATGTCCAAACTGCTCATGAATTTGCGCAACGTGCCCGAGGATGAGGCCGACGATGTGCGCGCGATGCTCGACGCGCAGCAGATCGCGTTCTACGAAACCCGACCCAGTCTGTGGGGCGTTTCGGCAGGGGGAATCTGGGTCACCGACGATGCAGCGTTCGCGGACGCCAGGCGCGCGATGGACGACTACCAGCAGCAGCGCGCGAGCCGGGCCCGTGCCGAATACGCCGCGGCGAGGCGCGCCGGCACGGCAGATACCTTCTTCACGTTGCTTCGCGCCGACCCGGCGCGCGTCGTGATGAGCGTGTTGGGCATCCTCTTCGCCCTGGCTCTGGTGACGCTGCCATTCTTCCTGTTGCGCGGGTAGGGTCGCAAGCGGGTCGAGCCGGCCGGAAACCGGATAGGGGAACCAGGAGAATCACATCGAATGGATGGACTCCGGCGCCGGGGTCCCGGCCTTCCTCGCGTCCCCGGGGACCTGACATCTCTTGTCACCAGGCCACCACGTTGCCGCCCAACTGCTTCGCCCGGTAGAGCGCCTGGTCCACGCGCTGCAGCAGGTCGGACATCTCGTCACCGTCCTGGATCAGCGTGACGCCGACCGAGGCGCTTGTCTGCGGCCCCTGCTCGACGGACAGCTCGGCGATGGATTTTCGCAACCGTTCCGCCAGCGCCTGCAGGGAGGCGCGATCGACCTCCGGTACCGCGACCAGGAATTCCTCGCCGCCCCAGCGGGCCAGGCATTCATTCTTGCGCAGCAGGTGCTGGCAGCCCTGCGCCACTTGCTGCAGCACGCGATCGCCGGCGGGATGGCCATGGGTATCGTTGATCGCCTTGAAGCGGTCCATGTCGAACATGATCACGCCGGCGGGGATCCGTCGCGCGAGCAGGTCTTGCAGCACCAGTTCGCCGAAACGCCGGTTGTAGATGCCGGTCAGCACATCGCGGTTGGCCATCGCTTCCATCCGCGCCTGTTCGGAGACCAGGCGCCGGATCTTGCTGTTCAATCCGCGTTGCACCGGTATCAGCACCACGAACAGGACGAACACCGGCCCGTAGGTCATCAGCAGGTCGGCGCCGCGCGGCGTGCGCATTTCCCCGGGGTGGGTGAACAGGTAGGCCAGCACCGGCAGCGCGACCAGCAGCCAGCCCAGCAGGACCACGGTCACACCTTGCCGGGTCGGCAGGTAGATCATCGCCATCACCATCAGTACCAGCAGCAGTGCCGCGACCGGCGGGTAGGTATCGACCAGCTGCAGGCCGGGCGTCAGGACGGCCTGCCACGGGTAGAACCAGGCCGGCGCGACCAGGGCCGCAAGCCCGGTCAGCAAGGCGGTACGCATGATGCTGCCGACCCGTTGCGGCCAGCGGATCAGCATGATCAGCAGGCCGAGAAAGACCACGCAGACGACCGGCGGAATCACCAGGTCCAGCGGCCGGTGCACCGGCGAAAACCACGCGATCAGCGCGGCGGCGCCGGCGGCAAACGACGTCAACGACAGGGTGATCATGCTCGCGCTCTGGATGAAGCGCTCGCGGGAGAGAGTCAATGGCATCGCGCGGAAATTCCGGGGCAACGGAAAAAGTGTAGCCCATAAGCGCTTGTGCCCGGGCTGGAGAGAGACCCGGACAGTCCGGCGAAGTCCGTTTCCTGATTGCCGTTTGCTGCTTGATGCCGGCTTGGGGCATCCGCTCACACGAACACCACACAGGGGTAGTGACGTTTCCCGTCGGAGCATGACGGTGATGGGCCACATGGAGTCGATCTTCCCGATGGCCCCATCACCTCAGGCACGCTGCTATTCCGTTGGCATGGCGATGAACTCGCGCACTTCGACCGGTGCGCGGCAGACGACGATGGCCTTGCGTCCCCACGCCATGGCTTCATCCATGGTGGCCGCGTCGGGTATCCAGAAGCCGCCGATGTGTTTCCTGGTCTCGAGATGGGCTCCATCGGTGATGAAGGCCTCTGCTCCGGGCCGCTTGCGCAGTGATTTCGCGCGGGACACCGATTGCAGGCCTCCGGCGCAGAACCAGGCCCCGGCAGCTGCCATCTCTCATCGAGCGCCTGGACGTCGCGGACCATCGCGTCGTCTTCAAGCGACGTGTCGCAGTTGTCGGGATGGCGGATCGCCACCCGATACTGCGACATGTCTTCTCTCCCTGATTTGCAGGCCGGCTGCTCGCTGGCCTTCACTGCAACGAGGAAACAGCGCGGAGCGATTTCGACCGCAGCGCGTGGTTGACCGGTCTCAGTGCGAGCCCGTGCTGGCGGCGGCCGCGGGCGTCGACGACTGCGCGGCGGCGCGCCTGGGCGTATCGAGCGGGCACCATGTCTTCAGGCGCTTGCCCGCACGAAACAGTTCGATGCATTCGCGCATCTCGGCCTGGAAGGCCAGCTCGGGCGTGTTTACCGGGCAGCCGTAGGACAGCGGCTTGTCGGCCTTGTACTCCGCGATGCAGGTCGCCAGCGGCAGCGACGGCGCCGGATGCGGATCGTCGGCCAGCGGAGGCGGCGGCAGGTTGAGACGCTCGTCGCGGTCCTTCGGCGAAGGCGGCAGGGGCGGCGCGCCGCACAGCAAGTTGGAAGCCGTGCTGGGTTTCTTCGGATCGCACACGCTCTTGGCGATCTCCTTCAGCGCATCGCCGACATGGCGACCCACGGCACCGCCAGCGGTCTCGTTCGGTGGCGGGAAATATTTTTCGAAGCGGGTCGCCTTGTAGTGCATCCGGTTGCTGTCGTGCTGCATGATCCGGCGATCGTCCGCGGGCCTGGCCTCAGCGCTGGCCGTTGCCATGCCGCCCGTCGTGCCGGGAGGTAGCCGCACCGAGCCATCTTTGGCGAACAGGCTGATGGCGGACGGCGCCGGTGTCGCCTGATGATCCTGCACCACCATCGCGTCACGGCGGGGCTTTTCATGTATCACTGGGCGAACACGAGGGGGCCGCACCCGCTGCGGAGATGTCGGCGGCGGCAGTGCGGGTGGCTGCACGGCGCGCGGCGTGTCGGAATGATCGATCAGGCGCACGGTCAGCGCCTGATCGGTATCGATGTGCGCCACCGCCAGCTGCGCCGGCTTGGGCTGCATCTCGTACCACAGCATCAGCGCGAACAGCGCGTGCAGTACCAACACCAAGGCCAGCGCGAGCGCCAGCGCCGGGCGGGTCAGCCGCGGTTGTTGCCAGCGTCGGTAACCCAGGATTGCGCGTGTTTCATCGTCCAGTAGTACCAGGCCGCGCGCACGGTCCGCCTGCCGCTGATGTTGGACCTGCCCGGAACGTTCGATGGCACTGCCTCATTCATACCCGTTGTCTCTGCGAAACCTGCGCATGTCGTCCGCGCGTGTTGCGACCAATCCGGGTAGACAGGTTGTTGCGCTCAGGGTTCCCGAAACCGGAACACACACCGCCGCCTCCGGCCGCCACGACGATGATTCCGATCAAGGCGGTGTCGACCGCAGCAGCGCCAGGCCGCAGCCGATCAATGGCAGCACTTCACCTTGCCTGCAGGGCATGCAGGTGTCGCGAGCGCGAACCGGTAGCTCGCGCTCTGACGCAGCAATCCCCTGCAGCTGGCCATGGCTTCGCGGATTGACCTATGCTCGGGTGCTTGCGTTGCCGCGGGTGCACGCCGCATGGCACCGACCCACCTTGCATCCATGGATCCGCCCCGCTTATGCATGTGCTGTTCGAGGAAATCGACTATTGCCCGACGCCGATCGGAGCGGTAAGCCTCCGTCGCCGCTTCGAGCTGACCATGAAGCGCGAGGTCTACGAGATCAAGCTGGACGACGAGTTTCTGATGTCCAGCCTGTTCACCGCCTCGGAGGAGGCTTTGGCGCGGCTGGGACTGGCCGCTGTCGAAGGCGAGCAACTTGACGTGGTGGTCGGTGGGCTGGGCCTGGGCTACACCGCGCGCGCCGTGCTGGAACACGCCAAGGTGGCCACGCTGGCCGTGGTAGAGATGCTGTCGCCGGTGATCCAGTGGCACCGCAAGAGCATGCTGCCGCTGGGTCCGCAGCTGATGGGCGATCGTCGCTGCCGTTTGGTGCAGGGTGACTTCTTCGCGCTCGCCGCCTCGCCGCAAGGCTTTGATCCGGAGTCATCCGGGCGCCGCTTCGACGCCATCCTGCTCGACATCGACCACTCGCCCGAAGCGCTGCTCGACGAGCGCAGCACCAGCTTCTACCAGCCCGACGGCCTGCGAGCGCTGGCCGTCCACCTCAAGCCGGGCGGCATCTTCGGGCTGTGGTCCAACGACCGTCCCGACCCCGCCTTCACCGCGCGGCTTGCCGGCGTCTTCGCCGAGGCCTGGGCCGAACCGGTCACCTTCGACAATCCACTGCAGGGCCGACCCTTCACGCAGTCGGTCTACCTGGCCCGGCGCGCTCGATAGCGAGGTACGGCGGAAGACGCTGTCAGCCGCTGACGCCGAACAAGGTACCGACGCCAGCGGTGATCGCCATCGCCAGGGCTCCCCAGAAGGTGATGCGCAGGGCTCCGACGCCGATGTTGGCGCCGCCGACGCGTGCCGCCAGGCCGCCGAGCACGGCCAGAAACACCAGCGAGGTGACGAACACCAGCGGCAGCAGCAGGGTGGCCGGTGTCATCGCCACCACCAGCAGCGGCAAGGCGGAACCCACTGCGAAGCTCAGTGCGGAGGCTCCGGCAGCCTGCAGCGGTCGCGCCTTGAACGTTTCGGTGATGCCGAGCTCGTCGCGCGCGTGGGCATCGAGCGCATCGTGTGCCATCAGCTGACTGGCCACCTGCGTGGCCAGTGCAGGGTCGAGTCCGCGGCCCACGTAGATGGCCGCCAGTTCCTTGTGTTCCGCGTGCACATCGGTCTGCAGCTCGTGCTGTTCGCGTTCCAGTTCGGCGCGTTCGCTGTCGGCCTGTGAATGCACCGACACGTACTCGCCGGCCGCCATCGACATCGAGCCAGCCACCAGCCCGGCGACGCCCGCAATCAGGATGTTCTGCCCGCTGGCGTGCGCGGCCGCCACGCCCAGCACCAGGCTGGCGGTGGAGACGATGCCGTCGTTGGCGCCGAGCACGGCGGCGCGCAACCAGGCCATGCGACCGGTTCGGTGTCTTTCGTAGTGGCGTCGGTGCATGTGGAACTCCCTGGCAGCAGTCAAGGCATCGAGATGGCGCGGGAGGGGGTGTTCAGAGCATCCGTTTCAGCGTGTTGTCGCGCCGACCGAAATGGTGCCAGAAGGCCGCCAGGATATGCAGTCCGATCACATAGTAGAAGATCGTGCCGATGGTGCCGTGGATGTCTTCAAACTGATGCGACAACACGCGGTCCGGCAGGCTGACGAACGATGGCAGCAAGGTCACGCCGAACAGGGTGACCGGCTTGCCGCCGATCTGCAGCGTAATGATGCCGAGGATCGGCTGGATCAGCAGGAACAGGTACAGCGCCACGTGCGTGATATTGCCCAGCAACTCGATCCAGCGTGGCGGCGCCGGTGCTATCGGCGGACGTCCGTTGCGCAGGCGCAGCAGCAGGCGCGGCAGCACCAGCAGCAGTACTGCCAGCCCGGCGGTGTAATGCGCGGCCAGCACATTGGCGCGGATGCTGCTGCCCTTGGCGAACTGCTCGAACAGGTTGATGCAGACGTATGCCAGCAGGACCAGTGCAAAGATCGTCCAATGCATCCAGCGCGAGGAAGCCGCGTAGCGCGACGATGGTTCGAACGATGCCATGAATCATCTCCTGCAGGGGACAACAAAGGATGGGACGGCGGCTGGCGGCCGGCGGGTTGCCAGGACGATACGCAAAACATTGTCCACGCCTTGGCCGACGAAGGGCGGAATGCTTCTCGTCCTGTATCGCTGGGAGAACGTGCCGGAGGAGACCGCCGCCGGCGAAATCGCTTCAGCGGTTCTGGCGCCAGCCACTCAGAGCGGGTGCTGCCGATAGAAAAGCTCAAGCTGCCGGTAGACCTCCGGCAAGTGCTGGCGCAAGGTTGCCGGGCTCTCGAAGAATTGCTCGCTGGCCACCGCAAAGAACTCCGCCGGGCTTTCAAGCGCATACGGATCAAGCGGCAAGTCGGCGCCGTTGCGTTGCTCGTCCCTCAGGTGATCCCACGCACTGGAGAACACCTGCGACCACACGCGTCGATCCATGCGCCGGTGCAATGGCGGAAAGCCGTTGGCGTCGCCGTTGAGCATGTCGAGCTTGTGCGCCATTTCGTGGATGACCACGTTGTGCCCGGGTTTCCTGTCGACATTCAGCACATTGGCCAACGAAAGGATCACCGGCCCACGCCCCCACGCCTCGCCGGCCAGCATGGTGCTGGTCTGGTGCACCACGCCCGCGGCATCCGTTTGCGGGCGACGCGGGATGAATGCATCCGGGTAGACGATGATGCTGCGCCAACCGTCGTACCAATCCATGCCCAGCTTCAGGATGGGTACGCAGGCATGCGCCGCGATCAGGACCCGGTCGGCATCCTCAAGCTGCAGGTCCCTGGTTGGTTCCAGCGACTTGCGCTCCAGGAACGCCGTGGCCAGCATGCGCAGCGTGGCCTGGTCGGAGGCACCCAGCCGACGTGCCGAGGTGCAGCGTTGCAGCGCGCCTAGCCACAGTGATTCGTCGATCGGATGTCGAGCGATGCTGCGACGCAGGCGCCAGTTTCTGATTTTTTCGAACATGGCCACATGCTGGAGTGAGGCGTCAGCTCAAGAGCATCTGGGCCAACCTGCACTTTCTCAAGGAAGGACGCCCGAATCAGGGTGTGCGCCATGCGGCGGCAGCTTGGGCTGGCGAGACTGGCCGCAAGTCGCAAGGCCGTATTTCACCCCGTCGCGCAACTCTGCGCCTGACCTCGTTCGATGTATCGGTGACACGCCGCAAGCGATTTTCGCTAACCTCCGGAGCATGCTCAAACGCCTGAAGCTCTCATGGATCACCGCCCTGGTCGCCCTGGCCATCGTGGTGTGGATGGTGAGGGGCTCCCTGCTGGCCATCGACTGGCACGGTGTCGCCAGGGCGTGGTCATCGCTTCCGTCAGGCCGCATCGCGGCCTCCGCGGCCGGCAGCCTGGTCAGCTTTTGCATGCTGGCGGCACTGGAGGTGATCGCCTCGCGATTGACCGCGCCGCAACGCGTGTCCGCCAGGCTGGCGGCGTTTGCCGGTGCGGTTTCGCAAGCCTTTTCAAATACGCTGGGGTTTCCGGCGGTCACCGGCGGCATGGTTCGCCATCGCATCTATGCCACTGCCGGCCTGGGCAAAGGCGACCTTGCAAGGATTGTCGCGCTGGCCGGCTTTGGCGTGGCGATGGGCTTTGCGGTGGTGACCATGCTGGCGCTGCTGTCGCAACCGACGGCTGAGCATGGCTGGGGGCGACCTTTCGGGGTCGGCAGCCTGCTTTTGCTGCTCGCATTCCTGGTCTGGTTGAGGAGGGCGCCGCGATCACTGCGCATCGTGCGCTGGACGCTGGACCTTCCCGATGCCACTTCGGCCGCCTCACAAATGGTCATCGGTGGCATCGAGATGACCGCTGCCATCGGCGCGCTGTACGTGCTGCTGCCGGTGGGCAGCGCGCCGCCCTTCATCGAATTTCTGCCGATCTATGTGGGTGCCGTGATCGCCGGGTTGATAAGCCATGTGCCGGGCGGACTGGGCGTTTTTGAAGTCATCGTGCTGGCGGCTTTTCCGCCCCATGCGCGCGCCGGCGTTCTTGCGGCCATGCTGTGCTATCGCCTGACCTACAGCCTGGTGCCGTTCACGCTGGCGGCCGCGGCATTCGTCGCTTTCGAGGCGCGGCGACTGCGCAGGGTGACGGCTTGAGTCAATTGGATTTCGGGTAGTGCCTGATCAATCGCTGTTGATGCAGGTGATGGCGGGCCAGTGCGAGCATGCCGACGGGGCGGTGGCCTTGCGCGCGGTTGGCCGCCGCAATCGAAAACAGCAGGCGCTGCTTGGCGAAGACAATCCGGTAGACCTCGGCAATGGAGTACTTCGGATCCCAGGCGTGCACGGCCTCGGAGCCGGCACCGTTGACTTCCATGATGGTGAATCGTCCGCCGCGCAGATCCTGCAGCGTGCGGTAGCGAACATCGAAGCGGCCGACGTGAAATCGCGGCATGTCTTGCGCAATGGCCTCGATGGCTGCAGTCAATGCGGGCGTGGCGCAGTCCGAGCGATCTTCGTAGCGGCCACCCACGCGGGTGGATGCAATCAGCGAAAGCCGCACGATTTCGGCCATGGCGGGCACGCGATCGCCGCGATAGTCGCACTCGTGTGCCGGGTTGCCGGTGGTGCGCCGCAGCCGCGGGTCCGCGCCGACCAATTGCGCCACCGTGCTCACACCATCGCCGATGACTTGCGGATAGTGGCGCAGCAGGATGGCCAGCAGGCGCCCGCAAGGCTGTTGCGGATGACGCACATAGAAAATGCCGGCCTCGCCTGGCTCGTCCAGATAGGCCTGCAGCATCAACGAGGCAGCGGGCGGAAAAGCCCCGAGATAGGCCTGCAGCGCCCGGGCATCGTCGATGCGGCGCACGCCGTAGCCGCACCAGCCCAGGTCCGGCTTGGCCACGACGGGAAAATCCAGGCCCTCGCGACGCAGCGCGGCCAAGGCGGCCGGCAATGACGAGTGACCGTGCGGATGCAGCGTGACGAACGGTGCCACGCGGGCGCGCGCCAACGGGCCCATGCACGCGAAGTACTCGGACTTGGTGTCGCCGACCAGGCCGCCCGCCGTGATGTGCGGATTGGCGCTGGAGGGCAGGGTGAGGCTGCCGTGCCGCAGGCCCAGCCACGCCCATTGCAGCAGCATCGGCACGAGGTTCAGCCACTTCGGCAGGCGCTCGAAAGCGCCGACTCTTGCCGCTGGCGCTGCTGCCGGATCGGCCGTGGCACCCGTCATCCGGGAGTCAGTCATCGCGAATCACTTCGTAATGGATCGGCTTGCAGGAGAAGTTGTTGGACTGGCCGGCGGAGCACGCGGTCAGTCCGATCACCAGATCCGTCTGCGCCTCGAAGATGATGGAATCCCCCGCCCGGCTGAGTGGTGGCTGCACGCTGATGACACCACTGTGGCCATCCACCTGCACATTCATGAAGACGTTGAAGGCGGTGGGGATGTCGTCGGCAGCAATGCCGAACGGCTGCAGCGCGTCGGCGAGGTTGCCGAAGCAGCCACGATGCGGATGCTCGTCACGGTAGATGACGCGGAACATCTCGGCCGAACATGGCGACAGCAGGAAATCGTGTCGCCCGACGGTGTCTGCGACGATATCCAGCAGCACGTTGCTGCGGTTGGAGTAAAGCCGATCGCCCACCCCGAGGAACAGCTTGCTGGCGTAGTCGATGCTGCGCCCGGAGGACAGGGCATCCCGCGTGTCCGCACGATTGAACGCGACCAGATCCGCCACCTGTTCTCCCTGCGGATCAATGACTTTCAGGCGCTCGCCGCGCCTGAGTTCGAAGGCGACACCGCTGCGCGGCGCGATCACCTGGATCATTCGGGAAGCTCCTCTGCGGTCCGTACAAACGGGCATGCCCAGTCATCCTCCACTTGTCGGCCGCTGTACTGGCGCGCCTCGGAGTGCTGCCCATGCACCGCCAGCATGGGATTGCTCGAGCCGGCCAGCATCACGTCACGCGCGATGATGGCCGCGCGCAGTTTTCCGTAGCGACCATCGGCGCGCAGATGCTCGAACTGACTGTGCAGGTTGAACACCATGACCGGACACTGAAAACGACGCGCCGGCCGGCTCGCGCGCGGATGCATGCCGACGACAAAGAAGCCGCGGCCGCCGATGCTCATGCTGAAGCGCGGTGATTGCGGATCGTCGCTCACGCTGCCGTCCCAGCCATGTTGTTCGCGGTCAATCAGGTGAATCGCGCGCAAACGCTCCCACAACGCGGCCTCGAACTCGATCTCGGACAGCGCGGGGGAGCGCGGGAAAAGGATCGCCTTGCTGACGAACATGTCATCGGCGTCGGTGCTCGCGGCGAACGCCTGCAATTCGCCGGCAAGGCATCGGTCCTGGCGGGCACTGCGGATGTCACCGGCGCAAACGCACTCCAGCGCCTGCCGCTTCAAGGCGGCCTTCGCGCCCAGGCAGGGAAACGACCTGCGCTCCACGAGGGCCTCGAAGGCGCGCACAAGTCCGGCGTTGCCCGACGGCATGGCGGCACGGCGCGGAACGACGTTTCGATCAGGGATCATCGCCGTGTTTCCAGCGTGCTGGCTGTGCGGGTGACAGGAAATGTCCACCAGGTCTTCGCGGCGTGGCCGCCTGGCCATGCCGCCAGACACACGCTGCTACGGTGCGCGCACGAGTTCATCATGACGTGGTGACCGCGCACTGCACCGGTTCCGCGGCACCCGCGTAGTCGCTGCCGGCTTGCATGCTCTTCGCTTCGTCCGGCGATCGTCCACGCCTGCCGACAGGCGATTCGAGCGCCCGGTTGCCCAGGTAGCGCGCCCGCTTCGCCGGCTTGAGCATGGCCAGGTCCAGCCAGACCAGTCCGTCAACACAACCGGAAAATGCCGGGTCATTGCCGAAGGCGAGGAACTGCACGCCACCGGGTTCGACCAGGTCGACGTATTGCCGATACAGCATGGGCAGGCTGACACCGAGCGCGTCCAGATGCTGTTTCAACTTGCCCAGGCCTGCTGACGAATCCAGTCCCGCGCAGGCCTGCTGCACACGTCGGACGACTTGCGGCGAGATGACAAACGGCCGCCTTGCGCTGGCCAGGCCTGGCGTGCCGAAATACTCCAGATGTGCGGTGGCAATCCACTCACGCGCTTCTCGTGGCAGCGTGATCGGCATGCTCACCGGACCGAACAGGTATCGAAGCTGCGGATTCCGTTGCAGGTACAGGCCAATGCCCTGCCACAGCTGGTTGAGCGCGCGCGAGTTCCAGTAGGCGGGGGCGACGAAGCTGCGTCCGAGTTCCAGCCCGTGCGCGAGCTGCGGTTGCAAGTCGGTGGAGAATTCGAACAGGGTCGAGGTGTACAGCCCGGCGATGCCGCGCTGGTCGATCAGTCGACCGGCATGGCCAAGGCGGTACGAACCGGCGATGCGTTGTGCCGCGGCATCCCACAGCAGCAGATGCTCGTAGCGCGAATCGTAGGTGTCCAGGTCGCGGCAGGCACCGGTGCCTTCGCCAACAAGGCGGAAGGTCATTTCGCGCAGACGACCGATCTCGCGCATGAGCGGACTGTCGATGCTGCCGGTGTACAGGTAGAGCTGCTTGCCATCGATCAGTTCGGCCAGTTTCTCGGCCTTGGCGAGCTCTGCCGCCATTTCGTCCAGGCCTTCGGCGCATGCCAACGGCACCTCGCCGAACGCCGCACGCTGATCGCCTCGCCCGATCCGGTATACATGCTGGCGCACCAGATCGGCGGCGCGGCGGGAGGATCCCCCGCTGCGGTATTCCAGTTCGTCGGCGCCGATCAACCCACCTGTGCAAAGGCCGATCTGGCGACGGCCCCGGGCGGTGCCCTCCCGTGGCAACAGCGCCGTGCTCAGCGGCCTGGACAGCATCGATACGGCGTAGAACATCGCCGAGTTGCGCGCATCGATGTGCACCGGCAACACGGCTGCGCGGCTGCGAAATGCCAGTCTGGCGAAGCCGTCGGACCAGCGGCCGTCACGCACGGCGCCTGCGTTCCAGCGCGAAACCTCGCCAGCGGGGAAAATGATCAACGCTTCGTTGTTTGCCAGGGCGCGGTAGATGGCGCGCGCGCGTGATCCGGCGCCCTGGCCGAAGACATCCACGGGCAGCAAAAGGTCGCCGAGCGCCGGAACAGTCGCCAGCCAGTCATTGCCGAGCACCCGCACATCTCGACGCACGGTGCCCAGCCACTGCAACAGGCTCAACGCGTCCTGCATGCCCAGCGGGTGATTTGCGACCACCAGCAATGGCCCTTGTGCCGGGACGTGGGCGAGCTGCGCCGGGTCGTTCTGGCAGCGGGTGCCCAACAGCTCGAGCATGCGGTCGACGAACGCAAACCCCCGCGCATCGCCTGCCTGCCGCAGCAGGTCATTGAAGCGGTCTTCGTTGGACACGCCTTTCAGGGGCGAGGTCAGCGCACCGGAGATCACTGGATAGCGGGTCAACCACGGCGCGCGTGCAAGCAGGCTGCTTTCAATGCTGAGCATCGCTCGCTCCTGCCGTTGGCCGAAACCTTGTTCGCGAATCATCGGTCCACGTCGTATCCATCGCCGGCCCGGCGGTGGTCGTGCGGTGCATGGCTTGCGTCACGATCAATGCTGGAACCCTGGCGTTTGTGAACCGGCGTGGTTCGACTTCGCAGCCATGGTCATCACTGCCGCACGAAGGGTATGTGAAGCCCCACCGCCCTGGAGCGCCGGGAGGGCGGAAGCGGGAAGCGCTGGCGCCTGGCTGCGGCGCATCCCGCAGCTTCCCGGCACGCTTGAGCGCTCCACGGCCACATGGGACGATCATGCCGATGAACAACAGCCGCTCCGCCTCCGCCCAGCATCTGCGTGACCTCGCGCGGCTGCGCCGCGTGCGCGACCGGATCGATCGGGAGTACGCGCAGCCGCTCAACGTCGAGGCGCTCGCCGACGGCGTGCACATGTCGGCGGGGCATCTCAGCCGGCAATTCAGGCTCGCCTTCGGCGAGTCGCCGTACAGCTACCTGATGACGCGACGCATCGAGCGCGCGATGGCGATGCTGCGGCGTGGCGAGCTCAGCGTCACCGAGATCTGCTTCGCGGTCGGCTGCGCATCGCTGGGCAGCTTCAGCACGCGTTTCAACGAACTGGCCGGGGTGCCGCCCAGTGTCTATCGGCGTGAAGCGGCGCGCACGACGGCAGGCATGCCGTCCTGCGTGGCGCGACAGGTGACGCGACCGGTCAGGACGCAACCGATCAGGAATGGAGAAGCGCCGGCGCCGGCACCGGACCTAGCATGACGACTCCTTCCACACCGAGCAGGACGTTCATGGACATCAGCATTCACGCAAGCTTTCTTCCACAACTGGACCCGGACGCCTCGCTGGCGTTCTATCGCGACACCCTCGGCTTCGAGGTGCGCAACGACGTCGGCTACAACGGCATGCGCTGGATCACGGTCGGGCCGCCCGACCAGCCCGGCACGTCCATCGTGCTGTTTCCGCCCGCTGCCAGCCCGGGAGTCACTGATGAGGAGCGCAACACCATCGCCGGGATGATGGCCAAGGGCACCTACGCCATCCTGCTGCTGGCCACCCGGGATCTCGACGCCGCCTTCGAGCGGATCCAGGCCAGCGGGGCCGAGATCGTCGAGGAACCGACCCGGCAGCCGTACGGCGTGCGCGACTGCGCGGTGCGTGATCCCGCCGGCAACCTGCTGCGCGTGCAGGAGCGGGGCTGAGGCAACTTCGGGGCACCATCGAGACGGTCAGGGAGCCATTCGTGTGGTGACAGTTTTTGAGTGCCCGATGGCGTGACCAGGCTTCCCTGAAGCCTGGTCACGCTTGCTGGCGGTTCACGCCGCAAATTCGAATCGTGCGGGCGGGACCGGTTGCCGCCAGCGCGGTGGCGCCCCCTTGATCCGACCGGGATATGCGATAGTTGTTGCATCGGCCTCTCAGACAGATGGCTGACGGGTACGCCACTGGAAGGCAGATGCAATGGAGGCCGGATCGCAGAGGGCAGTCGGATCGCGCATGAATCGTGTCGGGGGGTGGCATTCGCTTGTCATGGTGTTGTGCGGTCTGCTGGCCCTTTCGCCGGCACACGCGCTCGACCCCGATCGCGCGATCGGGCAACTGACCCACGTCTGGTACGAGAACCAGCTGCCGCAGGGCACGGTGCTGTCCATTGCGCAGAGCAGGGACGGCTCGATCTGGCTGGCGACCTACGGCGGACTGGTTCACCACAGCGGTGCGGAATTCGACAATATCGGCCCGCGCGTGGCGCCGGCGCTGAAGAGCACCGCGATCACCGCGGTGTGTGTCGATCGGGATGGCACGCTGTGGGTCGGCACGCTGAACGACGGGCTCTATCGCCTCCGGGCGCGTGAACTGGAGCCCGTGACACTGCCGGCGAACATCAAGAGTGTGCTGGGCATCGTGCAGAGCAAGAGCGGCGCGCTGTGGCTGACCACCGATGTCGGTGTCGTGCGGATGGATAGACAAGGCGCCCGCCTGCTTGGCGAGGACAGCGGGTTTCCGCCGCGCGGGTTCTATCGTGCGATCGTGGCCGATGCGGTGGACGGGGTGTGGATCGCTGTCGATGGTGTCGGCGTGGTGCGCTGGCACGAGGGTCACGCCCAGACGTTCGACACCCGCAGCGGGTTGCCGACCAACGCGGTCTACAGCCTCGCGATCGATCATGCCGGCACGGTGTGGGCGGGCACCCAGGCCGGTCCCGTGCGTTATCGCGATGGGCGCTTCGAACGCGATCCGCGGGTCGCCGCGCTGGACGCGAAGCGCATCTATTCGCTGTACGGCGACCGCGACGGCAGCATGTGGTTTGCGCCGCTGGGCATGGGGCTGTGCCGACTGACCGCCACGCGCTTCGATTGCGACAACACGCTGGGCGGCCTGGTCGGCGAGACCGTCCGATCGATGTTCGAGGATCGCGAAGGCAACCTCTGGATGGGCACCACCTCCAGCGGCATCCATCGCTTCAGCGATTCGAAGCTGGTCACCGTTACCGGAAAATTGGATTCCAATGCGGTGCGCGCGGTATACCAGGATCGGGCGGGTACGCTTTGGGTCGGCACTGACGGCGCGGGTCTGGCACGTTACGAGAATCTGGTGCTGGTGCCGGCGAAGACGATCAACGCGAAGCTGCCGAGCCTGTTGCTGCGCGCGATCGTGTCCGATGCCGCCGGCAATCTGTGGGTGGGATCGACCGAAGGAGTCAGCCGGATTGCGCCCGACGGCACGGTGCGCAACTTCGGCATCGGTGACGGCTTGCCCGGCACGATCGTATTCGCGTTCGCCCCCAGCCGCGATGGCGGCATGTGGGTGGCGACGTTGCAGGGCGTGGCCAAGATCCATGGCGACAAGGTAAGCCCGCTGCAGGGCACGCACGGCGACGACGCGCGCGCGTTGCATGAGGATCCGGACGGACGCCTGTGGATCGGCGAGCGCAACGGCTTGCGTTGCCAGCACGATGGCGTGGTCGACCGCTGCGGTACCGATGGCCTGCCGGGTATCAGCGTGTTCGCGTTTCATCCGGAATCGCATGGCGACCTGTGGCTTGGCACCAGCCAGGGCCTGATGCGCATCCGCGGCCAGAAGACACAGGGCTTCACCGAGCGGGCGGGGTTCTACGGCGACGCGGTGTTCGCCATGCTCGACGACGCCGCCGGTCATTTCTGGGTGAGTTCGAACCGTGGCATCGCACGGATCGCCTGGACAGACATCGATGCGCTCGATCGCGGCGCGGCGAAACAGATCGAACCCCGCTGGTACGGCAAGAACGACGGCATGCTGTCGCAGCAGGCCAACGGTGCCTCGCAGACGCCGGCGTGGCGCACGCGCGACGGGCGGATGTGGTTTGGCACGGCCAATGGCGTGGTCATCGTCGATCCGAAGCACGAGCGGATCAACCAGATGCGTCCGCCGGTGGCCATCGAGCGCGTGCTGGTGGATGGCAAGGAGGTTGCCCCGGACCACATCGGCCGGATCGGCCCCGACGTCGAACGCATCGAGCTGCACTATGCCGCGATGAGCTACGTGGCGCCGGCTGCGGTGAAGTACCGCTATCGCATCGAAGGCTTCGACCGTGGCTGGATCGATGCCGGCAACAGCCGCGTTGCCTATTACACGAATCTTCCGCCGGGGGACTACGTATTCCGCGCGATTGCCAGCAACAACGACGGCGCGTGGAACAACGAGGGCGCCAGCGTGGCCTTCACGATCGTGCCGCGCTGGTACGCCACCTGGTGGTTCCGCACCCTCGTCACGCTGGTTGTCATTGGCCTGCTTGCCGCGGTTTACCGCTTGCGTGTATGGCGTTTGCACGAGCGCCAGCGCGAACTGACCCGCGAAGTGGCGCAGCGCACCGAGGCGCTGCGCAACGCGAATGCCGAATTGCAGCGACTCGCCGCACTCGACGGCCTCACCCACATTGCCAATCGCGGTGCTTTCAACCAGCGGCTGGGCGAGGCCCTGGAAGAGCATGCCGCCAGCGGTGCGTCGTTGGCGGTGCTGATGTGCGACGTCGATGCGTTCAAGGCCTACAACGATACGTACGGCCATCTCGCCGGCGATGTCGCGCTGACCGCTGTTGCCGGGGCGCTGACCAATGTGCTGCGCTCGAATTCGGCGGATCTCGCCGCACGCTATGGCGGCGAAGAGTTTGCCGTGCTGCTGGTCGACTGCGATGCCAGCGAAGCCGCGGCGGTCGCGCAACGCATGCTCAATGCCGTGCGCGCGCTGGCGATCGAACATCGCAGCTCCGACACCGCACCGTACGTGACGATCAGCATCGGCTTCGTTGTCGTGGTGCCCACCGGCGTGGAATCGCCGGAGCAATGGCTGTGCTGCGCGGATGAAGCGCTGTATCGCGCCAAGGCGCAGGGGCGCAACCGGACGGCAGGCGCTCCCGTGATCGAGCCATGATCGCGGCATTCCACACGGGTATGGCCGTCATTCGCCTGCGGGTAGCGACGCGCGGATGAAACCGTCGATTCGCTGAGGCTGCTTTGCGCGTCCCGCTGTCCGGGGCGGGAATCAGAGGGGAGGGCGTGCAATCGGGTTCGATACCCGACGAATGATTGGCCTCCCATTCTGGCGATGGCCGGTGGATGCAAACGCGCGGATCAAGAGTAGTCTGGGCAGGGTTCCGTGGCCGCGGGGTTTGCCCACGGTGAGCGAGCGCCTGGGTTGTCATCCTGGCGGAAACCCGTAGCCACCCCGCAAGCCCGGAATGCCTGACCTCGTCGTCTGCCTGGAGGATTGAAATGAACCTGCGTCACTGGTTGTCGGTATTTGCCTGCGTGTGGATGTCGGGTGTGGCGTGTCCGGCACTGGCAGCCCAGGCGCCGCTGCGAATCATGACGTTCAATGTGCGGGTGCCGGTGGATACCGGCCTGAATGCCTGGGAAAATCGGCGTGATCTGATGGTGCAGGTGATCAAGGCCCAGCACCCAGACCTGCTTGGCACCCAGGAGCTGACCCAGGAGCAGGGCGAGTACATCGCCGCGCACCTTCCCGGTTACGCGTGGTTCGGACAAGGGCGCGAAGGCGGTACCAGGGGCGAACACATGGGCGTGTTCTATCGCACGGACCGCCTGACGGTGCTGCGCTCGGGCGACTTCTGGCTGTCCGACACGCCCGACGTACCCGGCAGCCGGACCTGGGGCCAGCCGCTTCCACGCATGGTGACCTGGGCACACTTCCGCCTGCGCGATGGCGGCGGCGACTTCGACTACTTCAACACGCATTTCCCGTACCGCGAAGAGGATGTCCGCGCACGCATGCTCAGTGCGGACGAAATCCTGCAGCGGATCGGGCAGCTGCCGTCCGCGGCGCGGGTGATCCTGGCCGGCGACTTCAATTGCGCGCCCGAGTCGCCCGTTCACGCCAAGCTGACCCGCAACTTGCGCGATGCCTGGTTGGCGGCGGTGGCGCACTCGGGTCCGGCGAAGACGTTCCACAACTTCACCGGCAATCCCGACCAGCGCATCGACTGGATACTGAGTCGCGGCTTCAAGGCAATGGCCGTCCAGACGCTCACCACGCACGAGGGCGCGCGCTATCCGTCCGATCACTTCCCGGTGATTGCCGAGCTGGCCTGGCCAGATCGCCGCAAATAGCCGCACCTGATCCTCGCCCCCTGCCTGCTGCCTCGCCTGCTCCTTTGGCGCAATTTCTTGCACGCCCTGCGGGGCTTGCGCCGATCTGACGCGTGAAGTCGTGACCGCGTTCTGAGCGCAGAGGCAAACGGAGTAGGCTCAGCGCCGGCGGCTCGGAAAGTGACCCCGTTGCCATTCCGCCGTGTGTGCTCAGCGCAAGATAGGCGCCAAGCTGCAAGAAAAATTTCCCATCGGGGGCAAAAGGGAGGCCTTCATGAATCATCGTTGTGCGTTTCGTGGCGCTGTCGCGCCTGTCCATCTTCCGCTCCGTCCGCTGGCCGCGGCGTGCGCGCTGGCGTTGTTCGTCATCGCGAGTGTCGGGCCCGCCTTCGCGCAGGAGGCGGCAACCACTCAGCAGACGGCCCCCGTGGCCGGCTCGGCGGTACCGCAAGACACCGGCAAGACCAAGGCCGGCGACAAGGCCAGGGGTGACAAGGCGCACGACGACAAGAACAAGCCAGGCGCACCGGTGACGGATCTGAGTGGCGTGGTGGTGAACGGAATCAGCAGCAGTATCGCCAGTTCGATGAAGAGCAAGGAGGACGCCAGCAACATCGTCGAGGCGATCTCGGCCGAAGACATCGGCAAGCTGCCGGATGTCAGCATCGCCGACAGCCTGTCGCGCGTCTCCGGCCTGGCAACGCAGCGTGCCGATGGCAATGCCAATGCCATTTCCATCCGTGGTCTGTCCCCGGACTTCGCCGGCACCACCCTCGATGGACGCGAGCAGGCGACGGTGGGTGAGAACCGTGGCGTGGAATACGACCAGTATCCGGCCGAACTGATCAACGGCGTGACCATCTACAAGACCCCCGATGCTGCCCTCGTCGGTCAGGGGCTGTCGGGCACCGTCGATCTGCACACCATCAATCCGCTGGATCTGTCGAAGCGCACCTTGGTGTTCAACCTGCGCGGCGAGCACAACAGCAATGGCTTGCTGAATCCCGGCACCGGTACCGACACCAGCGGTCATCGTGCCAGTTTTTCCTATGTCGACCAGTTCCTCGACCACACGCTGGGCGTCGCCGTGGGTCTGGCGGTGGTCGATCAGCCGGTCCAGGAAAAGCAGTACCAGGCGTGGTGGTGGAGCGCCGACAACGGCAGCGCCGGCATCGACCAGAACTGGGGTGGTCCGCATACGGCGGGCATGCCGGACAACGTGATCTCGCAGGAGGGCATGCAACTGCGGGCGCAGTCGCAGAACCAGAAGCGCAATGGCCTGATGACCGTGCTCGAGTGGGCGCCGAACGACGTCTATTACTCGAAGCTGGACATGTACTACTCGACCTTCAGCAAGCGCAAGTTCACCAATGGCGCGCAATGGTCGAGCAGTCCGTACGACAACGTCTCCTACGACAACGTGCAGACCTCGCCCGGCCAGCCGCTGCCGATCGTCACGGCCGGCACGATCCTCGGCGTCGCGCCGATCCTGCAGAACGAGTACACCAAGGAGCACGACAAGCTCTATTCCATCGGCTGGAACAACAAGCTGTACCTGGGCGACTGGACGCTGATGGCGGACCTGTCCTCATCCAGTGCGCGGGTGAAGCTGCACGACGCCTACCTGTTCAGCGGATTGGCGAATGGCGCCCTGACCAACGTCGCCTTCAACACGCCGAGCGGTTTTGGCTACCCCGATTTCAGGCCGGCAGTCGACCTGAGTGATCCCGCCACGGTGCAATTCACCGATCCGGACAACTACGGCTACGACGGGCGCGAGGAATTTGATCGACAGAACGACACCATCCACGCAATGCGCCTGCAGGCCAGTCATGCGGTCGGCTGGATCTTCAGCAATGTGGATTTCGGCGTGGCTTATTCGGACCGCACCAAGACCAAGCACGCCGACGTGCTCTTCGCCTATCTCAACGGCAACGGATCGACCCAGGACACGTACCAGAACCACCTCAGCGCACCGATCAATCCGGCGCTGCTGCATGGGCCGACGTCGCTGGGTTACGGCGGCATTCCGGGCATCCTCAACTACGACGTGCTGGGCGCGCTTTACGGCAACCAGTTCTACCTGGTGCCGAAGAACGGGCAGGGCGACTGGAGCCGCAATTACACGGTCGAGGAAAAGGTGCCGCTGGCGTACGTCAAGTTCAACATCGACACGCGGCTGGGGGACATTCCGTTGCTTGGCAACGTTGGCGTGCAGTTCGTGCATACCAACCAGTCGTCGCAGGCGCTGCAAACCCATGGCGATACGCTGGTCGGCAGGATCAGCGATGGGTCGTCGTACAACAACGTGCTGCCCAGCCTGAATCTGAAAGCGGAGATCGGCGAGCGGCAGTACCTGCGCTTCGGCCTGGCCAAGACCATGGCACGCGGCCGCATCGATGACGAGAAGGTGGCCACCTCCGCCAGCGTGTCGAAAGTCACCGATGGTCCCGGCGCGGGTCAGGTGTTGTGGTCGGGCAGCGGCGGCAATCCGCAACTGCGCCCGTACGTGGCCGTCGGTGCCGACCTGTCCTGGGAAAAGTATTTCGGCACGGCCAGCTATGTGGCCGCGGCGGTGTTCCACAAGAACCTGCTCAACTACATCTACAACCAGACCGTGCTGGACTACGATTTTTCGCACTACACCAACGACACACCCACCCTGGTGCCGACCAGCAATACCGGCTCGTTCACCACCCCGGAAAATGGCACCGGCGGCAAGATGGAAGGTCTGGAACTGTCCGGTGCACTGGAGGGCGGCCTGCTGACTCCGGCGCTGGAAGGGTTTGGCGCACAGGCCAACTTCTCGCTGACCAACAGCTCGATTCCGCTCAGTTCCATCTCGTCCGTTCCCGGCGGCCCGAAGACCTTGCCGGGCCTGTCACGCAAGGTGGCGAACCTGGCGCTGTTCTACGAACGCTACGGCTTCTCGGTACGCGTGGCCGAACGCTACCGCTCGTCGTTTACCGGTGAAGCGGTGGCCCTGTTCGATCAGCTGGGCTACACGAAGATCCTGGCCAACCGGCAAACCGATTTGCAACTCGGCTATGCGTTCACCGGTGGCCGCCTGGATGGGCTGTCGCTGCTGTTGCAGGTGAACAACCTCACCAACTCCTCCGATTCGACGGTGCAGGTGGCCACCTTGCCCAACAACGTGCCCATGACCCGGCCGCTGGAATACGACACCTGGGGGCGGACCATCCTGTTCGGTGTCAACTACAAGCTGTAGGCTGGATCGCGTGCGTGCGCACGGCGTTCGCGCCGTGCGCGCAAGTTTGCTGGTTCGAGTGAGAGTTTTCGATGATGGGTACCCGGTGTGCAATCCTGGCCTGTGCCAGCCTGTGGATGTTGGCTGCAAGCCACGCTGTGACGGCAGCCGACGTGGCCCGGGCGCAAGCGCCTGCCGTGGTGGCCGGGCAGACGCTCGCGCCAACGCATTACACCGACTGGCCACGGATCAAACCCCGCGCATCGGTGTCCTCCCGGCTGGATGCGCGCGTGCAGGACATCGTCGCGCAGATGAGCCTGGCGCAGAAGATCGGCCAGATGACGCAGGCGGAGATCAAGTCGATCACGCCCGATCAGGTCCGCCAGTTTTACATCGGCTCGGTGCTCAATGGCGGTGGCTCCTGGCCGCAGGGCAACAAGCACGCCAGCGTGGCCGACTGGCTGGCCCTGGCGGATCGCTACTACGACGCGTCGATGGCGGTCGATGCGCCGGTGAAGCTGCCGATCATCTGGGGCACGGACGCGGTGCACGGCCACAGCAACGTGTTCGGCGCCACGCTGTTTCCGCACAATATCGGCCTGGGCGCCGCCCATGACCCGCAGCTGATCCGGCAGATCGGCGCCGCCACCGCGCGCGCCGTGCGCGCCACCGGTATCGACTGGGCGTTCGCCCCGACGCTGGCGGTGGCACAGGATGCGCGCTGGGGGCGTACCTACGAAAGCTTCTCCGACGACGGACCGCTGGTGCGCGCTTATGCGCGCGCCTACGTCAGCGGCCTGCAGGGAGATTTCGGCGACGCCAACGTGATGGCCACCGCCAAGCACTTCATCGGCGACGGTGCGACTGCCCACGGCACCGACCAGGGAGATGCGAAGGCGAGCCGGCGGGACATGATCAACGTGCACGGTGCGGGTTACTACGGCGCGCTGGAAGCGGGCGTGCTCAGCGTGATGGCGTCCTACAACAGTTGGGACGATGCGGTCGACGGGGTCAACTACGGCAAGATGAGCGGCGCCCGCGCGCTGCTCACCGGTGCGCTGAAAGACAGGATGGGTTTCCCCGGTTTCATCGTGTCGGACTGGAACGCGATCGGCCAGTTGCCCGGCTGCAGCAACGCCAGTTGCCCGCAGGCGATCAACGCCGGCATCGACATGGTGATGGTGCCCGACGACTGGCGTGCCTTCATTGCCAACACCACGCGCCAGGTGGGGGATGGCGAGATCCCGATGACGCGGATCGATGATGCGGTGCGCCGCATCGTGCGCGCGAAACTGGTGCTGGGTGGGTTCGGCAAGCGTCCATCGCAGCGTGCCGGGGCAGGCGATTCGCGCTCGCTGCAGGACCGTGCGCTGGCCCGTCGTGCGGTGCGCGAATCGCTGGTGTTGCTGAAGAACAATCGCGACGTGCTGCCGCTCAAGCGTGGCAGCAAGGTGCTGGTGGTCGGCAAGAGCGCCGACACAATCGCGAACCAGGTCGGCGGCTGGTCGCTGACCTGGCAGGGTACCGACAACAGCAACGCGGATTTCCCGAACGCCACCAGCGTGCTTGCCGGCATCCGCGAGGTGGCCGGCGCGGGCCAGGTGACCTACCGAGCGACGACAGCGGGTGTGGACCTCAAGTCGTTCGACGCCATCATTGCGGTGATCGGCGAAACCCCGTATGCCGAGACCATGGGCGACATCATTTCGTCGGCGACGTTGCGCCACAGCGACCGCCATCCCGAAGACCTCGCGCTGCTGGAAGCGGCCGCTGCGACAGGCAGGCCGGTGATAACGGTATTCCTGTCCGGCCGTCCGCTGTTCGTCAACGACCTGCTCAACCAGTCCGACGCTTTCGTTGCGGCCTGGTTGCCCGGGAGCGAGGGTGGCGGCATCGCCGACCTGCTGTTTGCCGCCAAGGCCGGCACGCCGGCGTTCAACTTCTCCGGCACCCTGGCCATGCCCTGGCCGGGCGTGCCGTGCCCCGATGTCGGCGGCGATCGCAAGGCGGCGAACTGGTTGTTCGCGCGTGGCCATGGCCTGCGCTACCCGAGTCATCACGAGTTGCCGGCGCTGCCGCTGCATGCCGATGTCGCCACTTGTGCCCAGGCGTCGACGCTGCCGATCTTCCATACGCTGGCGCAGTCGCCGTTCGCGTTGTACCTGGCGGCGGGTGGCAGTGGCCACGATGCTCACGCCGTGGGCGCGGACCTCAATGCGGTGATCGCATGGCCTGCGAGTCATCCGGTGATCAGCCTGCGCACGGTGCAGGTCAACACGCAGCAGGATGCCAAATCCGTCACCTGGCACGCAGCCGGCCGGTTCTTCGCGCAAAGCCCGCAGCCGACAGATCTGATGCCGTTGGTGGCCACTCATGCCGCCCTGCAGTTCGACGTGGTGATCGGCACGCCGGCCCGCGGCGCGGTCAAGATCTACATGGGCTGCGGCGGGGATTGCCGCCGGACGGTCGACGTCACCCGCATGTTCGCCGCTTACGAGCCGGGCAAACGGCATGCGGTGTCCATCCCGTTGCAGTGCTTCATCCAGCCCGGCGCAGATCTGGCGCATGTCGACGTGCCGTTCGGGGTGCTCGCCGCGCAGCCGTTCTCCGCCGCCTTTGCGAATGTGCGGATCGCTGCCGGGACGCAGCCTGCTGCGGCGGCAGCCTGCCCCGAGACTGCGGCTCGATGATGGTGGGGACAGCGTGGCGCGGGACCACGGCAGTGGATGGCAAGTGTGCCCGCCATGGATGAAAGTCAGGGGGTTGGTCGCCGGACGGCGGTGCTGTCGGTGGTGCTGTTGTCGCTGTTGGCGTTGTGGAGTCTGCACTGGCCGCGTACGCCACTGTTCATGGGGACGATTGGCAAGGTGCTTTCGCCCAGCGGGCCCCGGGTCCAGCTGTGGGTGAGCACGGCTGATCGCCGCCTGCGGCTTGCGCAACAGCCCGATGTGATCGCTGACATGCACGATGCGGGCACGCGCCCGGCTGATGTGGTCGTTGACCTCGGCGGAAAATATCAGACCATGGCCGGCTTCGGTGCGGCGCTTACCGATGCCTCGGCATGGCTGATCCGGAACAAGCTGAGCGCATCGCAGCGCGCCGCGTTGCTGCAGGAGTTGTTCGGTCCGTCGCCTGGGCTCAATTTCAACATGCTGCGCATCACCCTCGGTGCGTCGGATTTCTCGCTGCAGCATTACACCCTGGACGACATGCCCGCCGGCCAGGTCGATCCGGAACTGCAGCACTTCAACGTCGCCGTGGACCAGCGCGATGTCATGCCGGTGTTGCATGACATCCTGGCCATTCAACCTGGCGTGCTGATCATTGCCTCGCCGTGGAGTGCGCCGGCGTGGATGAAAACCAGTGCCAATGTGATCAGCGGATCCCTGCTCGAGCCCTACGAAGCCGTCTACGCGGACTACCTGGTGCGTTCGGTCGATGCATTCCGCAATGACGGCATCCCGATCTTTGCGCTGACCGTGCAGAACGAACCGGCCTTCGAGCCGCTGACCTATCCGGGCATGAATCTGCCTGCCGACGCGCGCGCCCGCCTCATTGGCAAGTACCTTGGCCCCGCGCTGGCCGGGCGCAAACCCCGAACCGTCATCCTGGGCTGGGATCACAATTGGGACATGCCCGATCAACCGTTGAGCGTGCTGGCCGACCCGGATGCGCGAAGCTATATCGCCGGCATTGCATGGCACTGCTATCGCGGTGATCCCAGTGTGCAGAGCACGGTCCATCGCGCATTTCCGCAGAAGGACGTCTATCTCACCGAATGCGCCGGCGGTGACTGGCCGTCTGCGCAGAAGGGCGAATTGCTGCTGTTCGCGCGCAATATCGTGATGGCCAGCATCAAGAACTGGGCGCGTGGCGTCGTCTACTGGAATCTGCTGCTGGACGAAAACCACGGCCCGCACCTCGGTGGCTGCGATGAGTGCAAGGGCATCGTCACGATCGACTCTGGCACCGGCGCGATCAGCCGCAACGACGAGTACTACGCGTTCGCCCATTTCAGCCGGTTCGTGCTGCCCGGTGCCAGGCGGGTGAAGTCCGGCAATACCAACGCCGGTGTTCACCAGGTGGCCTTCCAGAATCCGGACGATGGATCGCTGGTGCTGGTGGCGGTCAACGGCAACCCGCGGCCCAACCGGCTGTCGGTCAGGCAAGGTTCCCTGCGCTTCCAGTACGACATGCCGGCGGGCAGCGTGGCCACGTTTGTGTGGTCACCCGATGCCGGCAGTGCGCCTGCATTGGCGGCAAGCACTGGCCGGCAGCATCAATCCGGCACCCGCTAGCGGCTGCCTGCCTGGCTTCTCTCCCGCGGCCTGGATGCTCCTGACGCCAGCTCATGTGCCGACAGATGATTGGCCGTGATGCTGTCGACATGGTTGCGGTGGTAGACATAGGAGCGATGGCGTAGCCACTGCGTGCGAACGCCGGCAGCCAGCAGTCGCGCCATCAGTGCGGAATCTTCGGCGTAGCTGAGGTCGGGGAATCCGCCTGCCTGCAGGATCGCCTCGCGCCGGATGGTCAGCATGCCCACCCCCATGCAGCGATCCACATGGATCAGTTGGCCGGGGTGAATGCAGCACGGAACCAGCGGATTGCCGACGATGCGCATCGGCGAAATCCAGACATCCGTGGCAGGCAGGGCGGCGATGGCCTGACGACGCAGCACGAGGTGGTCGGGCAGAAGTTCGTCATCGCTGTCGAGAAACACCACCCAGTCGCCCCGCGCGTGCATGAGCAGTTCGTTGCGGCTTGCTGCCTGGCCACGATTGGCATGCCTCCAGCAGCGCAGGCGATCGTCGCGGCGCTTCCAGTCGCACAGTGATGCCCAGGTGCCGTCGGTCGAGCCGTCATCGGCAATCAGGAGTTCCCACGAGGACTCCCGCTGCGCCAGCACCGACTCCAGTGCACGGTCGAGCAATCGAACGCGGTTGTAGGTGGGCACAATGATGGAAAAGAGCGGTGCTGGCACAAGGCTTCGCCAATCCTGTGGAAGAGGGCGCATGCGATTCCGACCGCCACCCTCGGTGGCCGGTCTTTTCGACGCGACTGTGTGTACGCAAATGACGCGTCATTGGATGAGGTGAAGCGGGAAAGGGTGCCGCGCCGACAGACGCACCTCGTTCCGGGCAGCGGGTTCAGGGCGCGGCGCGGACCTTCCCGGGGTTGCGCCTGAGGCAGTCAGGCGTGCTGCCGCATCAGTCCCTGGCATTTTCTGCCGCGACACGCCATGCGGACGCCCACGGAGCTCGACCGGAGGTCGGCATGTCATGGCTGGCCTGAAGGGGATCAGGCGTCGTTTGGCCGGGTCAGCAGTCCGGCCGCGAAATCGGCAAAGGCCCGTACCTTCGACGGCATCTGTCGCCTGCCGTTGGCGATCAGCATGATCGGCGGTCCGGCTACCGAGAAGTCCGCCAGCACGCGCTGCAATTGACCGCTGGCCAGCAGTGGACGAGCGGCCAGCTCATCGACCTGGAGCATGCCGGCGCCCGCGACGGCGGCGTCCAGCAGCGGATCCAGCGAATCCATCAGCACCTTGCCGCGGATGGCGATGCCTGTGGCGCGGCCGCCGATGAGAAACTGCCACGGTGCCGCGGTGCGCTCGCCGACCGGCATGAAGCCGAGGCAGTTGTGGCGCACCAGGTCTTGCGGGGTCTCCGGCGTGCGGGCGCGTTCGAGGTAGGCCGGCGCGGCGCAGGTGATCCAGTGCACGATACCCAGCTGACGCGCGACCAGCGAGGAGTCCTTCAGCTCGCCGATGCGGATGGCGCAATCCCAGTCGCGCCCGATCAGATCGTTGGAGCGGTTCTCCATGGTCAGTTGCACGGTGAGTTGCGGGTACCGGCGCAGGAAAACCGGCAACTGCGGCGCGATGATCCTTCGCCCCAGCACCATCGGCACGTCCACCCGCAATTCGCCGCGAAGCGCCTTGCCGCGCGAGGTCAGCAGGGCGTCCATGTGGCGAATGTCGTCGAGCACCTGCCGGCAGTGTTCGAGGTAGATCGCACCGTCCTCGGTCAGCTTCAGCGAGCGCGTGTTGCGATCGAGCAGGCGCACGCCCAGCACCTGCTCCAGTCGACGCACATGGGTGGTCGCCGTGGCGGGCGACACGCCCAGCTCGGCGGCGGCGCGGCTGAAGCCTTTCAGCGCCACCACCCGCACGAAGCACAGCATGCTCTGCAGACGGTCCATGGATTCTTCAGTGAAACCAAACAGTGATTTCGATGACGCCAGAGTAGGCGCGCAGCTGCCGCGGATAAAGTGTCATGGCGCCTTGTCCATTCCGCCCACCCCGCTGCAACCATCACCAGGGATACCCTCCTCATGCGACGACTCATCATGGCTCTGGTCGCGCTGCTGTCGATCGGCACGGCCGCGCAGGCCGCGCAGCCGCAGGCCACATTCAAGCTGGAAAGCTATCGCAAGACGATAGCCTTGCACGCCACCGTGCACGGTCACGACGGCCTGTTCCTGCTGGACACCGCCGGCGGGCTCAGCTTGATTTCGCCTTCCTTCGCCGGCACGATCGGTTGCAAGCCGTGGGGCAGGCTGAGCGGCTTCCGGATGATGGGCGAGCGGCTGGACGCGCCACGCTGCGATCACGTCGACTTCGATCTGGACGGCCAGAAGTTCCATGCGCCGGTGACCCTGGTATTCGATGTGGCGCCGCTGCTGGCCAAGGATGCCAGCCCGGTGGCCGGCTCCATCGCACTGGATCTGTTCGCGGGCAAGACGATCACCGTGGACATCCCCGGCCGACGCCTGATCGTGGAGTCGCCGGCCAGCCTGCAAGAGCGCATCGCCAGCGCCCGGGAACTGCCGGTGCTGTTGTCACGCGAAGTGCAGGGGCATGCGCTGGCGGCCTCGCTGGGCGTGTCCACCCGCCGCGGCACGCTCTGGTTCGAGCTGGATACGGGCAATGGCGGAACCCTTCTGGTATCGCGGACTTACGCAGCTCTGTTTGGTCTCGATCCGAAAGTCGCGGGGCCGCAGCAGGCCGATTTCCCTGTGGCAGCGGGCTTGCGTGCCAAAGGCACGGCCTTCACGGCGGACATGATCCTGGACGGCAATCTGGGCATGCCCTTCCTGCGCGACAAGGTGATCACCCTGGATCTGCGCTCCGGGCGGCTGTGGATATCCCGGGGCAACCCCTGATCGTGCTGCAAGCTGGTGCAGTCAGACGACCCGCTGCGTCGCCGTGCGTCCGCCGGCACTCAAGCGTGTCTCGGCCATTCGGCGATGAGGGCCCGCATCATGCGTCTTCATCGAGGCGGCTGACCTCGAACACCAGTGCCTCGCATTGCGGGTCCTCGGTGCGGAAGAACGCCAGCCAGCGCGCCAGTCCGTGGCCATCCATTGGTGCCGTCAGCGGCGGCAGGTCGGCTGGCAATTGCGCCAGCGCGGCGACCAGCGCCGCCACGTCGGCGCGGCCGAAGGCGGCCTCGACGCGCGGCGCCGGCAGCGGTTTCGCGTAGGCGCGAAGCAGAAAGGCATCGAGGTCGAGTGGGCCATCAGGCAGCTCGTCCAGACTGGCCATGGCTTCGTTTGCCGCGGCGTCCTCGTCGCGCGATTGCTGTTCGAGGCGGTCGATCTCCTCGTCGGACATCACCGGTGCGGCGAAGTTGAAGACGGTGAGCGCCGCCAGTTCCGGATCGGCCTCGATGCGGTCGGCCAGCTCGTTCAGCGCGATGCGCGACTGCTCTTCGCGCTGCGCCTCGGTGAGCCCGTCATCGGCCGGCGGTTCGGCATGCGCCAGGTCGTCGCGGATCTCGGCCATGACCTGTTGCATCGCCAGCATCGGCAACGCATTGGCATGCAACAGCAGCCAGGAGAATCCGTCGCGGTCCAGCGTCGTCACAGCGCCGAGGCCGAGATCAGCAGGCTGCCGGCGATCAGCAGCGGCACCGGCTGCAGCATGGCGGCGGCCCGCTGCAGTGCGGCGACGCCGACCTGGTTGATGCGGGTAGTCATGGCCTGCAGGATCGCGCGGATCACCGCATCGGTGAGCGCGGCATCGTTGGCGACCTGGATGCAGGCCCAGCGCGCGGCCAGGCGCAACAGGTACTTCAGTCGCTCGCCCACCTCACCCATCAGCTTCACGCCATCGCAGATGACCGCCGCGATCACGTCGACACCGGTGACCGCATCGTAGAAGCCGCGTGCCGCGGCGCGCAGCACGTCCTCGAACAGGGTCAGCAACGCGGCCAGCGTGCTGAGCGTCATCTTCTTGAACCAGCTCATGCTGGCATCGCCCATCAGCGCCTGCGCCAGCTTGCTGTTGGAGTGGTCGCAGGCGGCGGCCAGGCCGCGCACTGCGCTCCAGTTGTCGGCGAGGCGCAGGCTTCTTGCATACGCCTCCATGTCGTGGTTGTCCATCGAGATGCTGGAGTTCGGCGAGTTCAGCGTGAAGTTGTTCGGATCGGTATAAGGCGCCAGCACATGCTTGTAGGGGTAGGTGGCGATCATCGTGATCGGATCGCGGTTGTGCGCGGTGCGGAAGATGTTTTCCTTGCCGATGCGCCGCTCGAACGCCTGGTGCGCGTCGCGATAGCCCACGCGTGGACTGCCAAACGTGTACAGCCGCACGGGACGGTTCAGCGCGGCATAGTGACCGGCGACAAGGGTCGCAATGGCGCCGCCGAGGCTGTGGCCGATGCAATGGATGACGTCGGCCGCCAGGATCGCGCCCTGTTCTCGCTGCAACTGCGGCAGGATGCTGCCGAACGCGTTGGCAAAGCCCTTGTGCACCCGGCCGAAATCACCAAAGCCGGTATGCGCGAAGCGGAAATCGGTGCCGATGTCATACCAGCCCAGTTCGGGTCGCGTGCCGCGAACGGCGATGACCGCGTGGCGTTGCCCGCCACGCTCGAAATGCAGTACATAGCCGAAACCCGAGGCCGTGTTCCAGCCGGTGGTGCCGCTGAAGATCTGGCCCAGTTGCGCGCCGGGGAAACTCTTGCCGACCGAGCTGTTGGTCTTGAAGACACCCTTGGTGTCACCCGAGCCGAGTACCAGGTCCTGCACCTTGCCCCGTGATTCCACGCCGGCCGTCGGTTGCTTCAGCGACCAGTCCTTCAGCGCGAAATAAGCATTGAGGGCAATGTTGGCCGCCTCTTTCGGTGCCAGTGCGAAATCCGCCATGTTCCCCCTCCTTGAGTCTGGTGATTCGTTGCGTGGAAAGTGGTGCGATCAGAGCACGGAGGAAAGATCCAGTGACCAGACCATGCCATCCGGTTGCTTGTCGTTGCGCCGATCGTAGGTGTGCAGCCACAGGATCTTGTCGATGACGATCCAGTCGACCACATTGCCATCGTCGAGGCCGAGCTTGAGTACTTCCAGGCCTTGCGGATGGCGCGGCGAGAACACGAGGATGTGATCGTATTTGCGCACGTAGACCTCGGCGCGCAGGCGCAGCTGATCCGTGCAGTAGAGCAGCAGCGCATGGTTCGGCCCGACATCGCGGGTAGCCAGCAGGTTGTCGACGGTGCCGGACAAACCGTCATAGGTGGCGTCGGAAACTTTGCGGGCCTGATGGGTTTGCCGGTCGTAGACGACGATCGATTGGAGCGCGCGGCCTTTGGAGTCCGCATAGGCCAGCCCCAGTGCCAGCAGCGGGCCGGGCAGACAGCCCACATTGATCGCGCTGGCGGCGATCCAGCTGCCCTGCGCAGGATCGAGCTGGACGGGAATGTTGCGCACAAAGGTCGGCGTGGCGTCGGAGGCCAGTTCCCAGAACTGGGGCAGCCGCACTTCGCTCGCGCCATTGACGATGGCCAGCGCCGGCAAGCCCGGCCGGCTCGCGACGCGGAACGCGTCATGGACCGAACCGGTGAAATCGGGGGGCACGAAACGCGCATCCGGCGGCGTGCCGTCCACGCGCGCCTCGGTGCAGCCGTTGTCGGCAGCTGCGGCCTGCTGCGGGAAGCTTGTCTCGCGCTTGAGCTGCGCGTGCAGCTCGGGCGCCACCGTCGAGGTAAGCGCCTCGGCTTTCTTCTTGAACAGTCCGAACATTCCTGTACTCCCGCCGTCGCCGGCCATGTCGGGTTGGCAGCCTGTGACCAGCAGGCAGATGATCAGCACCTTGCCCAGGGTTCGCCAGCTGCGCCCGGGCATTGTCCGTGCCGACGCAAACGGCGACGTCATCGCAAGCGGGCGATGGGTGGAGTCGATCTTCGAAGGATCAGGCCGTGGACGCATCTCGCCTCCCTGCGGTGGGTACTGGCGGCTGTTCCGCGGGAGATTAGCACGGGCGCGGGTTCTGCCAAGGCGGTCGACCGGGGCGGCGAGGGCACACGGATTTTCGACGCGGGGCGGCGCTTGCGGCATCATCGTTTGCCCGCATTCCCGCTCGCGAAGCCCGGCGAGGCCAGCCCGATGACGACGAACCTGCTTGACCGACCGGTATGGTCCAGCCTGACCTCGGCCCACGCGCCGCTGTCGATCGGCGATGAACTGGCCCGCCGTTACCAGCCGCAGGTCAATCGTTTCGCGTCCGCCCGTGACGACAGCCCGGACGCGCTGGCGGCCCTGGCGACGCTGCTGCAGCCCGCGGAGCAGGTGTTCATCCTGCAGGTGCCGGAGATCGCGATTCCCGCCGGGCTGGTGCCGGTCAAGCTGGCCCGCGGCGTGCAGATGGTGGCGCCGTCGCCGGTGGCGCCGCTGCCGACTGGCGACGACATACGCGCGCTGGATGACCAGGACGCCGACGAGATGCTGGCGCTGGCGATCCTGACCGAGCCCGGTCCGTTCCTGCGTCAGACCCATCGCATGGGCAGTTTCTTCGGCATCCGCGTTGATGGCCGGCTGGTGGCGATGGCAGGCGAGCGTTTCCGTTTCGCCGGTTACACCGAGGTCAGCGGCGTGTGCACACATCCCGATTTTCGCGGCCACGGTTTCGCCGGGCGGCTGTCCCGGCATGTCGCCGCGGCCATCGCGGCGCGCGGCGAAACGGCCTTCCTGCATGCGTGGAAGAACAACGCGGCGGCGATCGCGCTGTACCAGGCACTGGGCTTCGCGTTGCGCTGCGAGGTCAATGTCGCCGTGCTGGAGCGCCGGGACGGTTGATCGGTTTGTGCCACCGATTGAAGGATGCTAGCCTTTTTTCGGCGGCCACACGCGCCGATACCGCCCGCTCCCGCAGAGGGAGCAACCACATGCAAAGGACTGCCCATGCGCACTCTCCGTTCTTCGGTTTCCGTCGTCGTTTCCGTCTTCACGCTCGCTGCCGCGCTGTCGATTCTTGCGCCGGCGGCGCACGCCCAGGCAGGATCGATCCCCGAGCGGATCGAGGCTGCCTACGTGCTGACCAAGCCCACCGCCGACCTGACCGACATCGTCAAGCAGGGCGACGTGCTGGTGCTGGGGAAGGACGACCTCTTCATGTGCGCGATCAGTTCGGCGATTCCGTCGTACAACACCTACAAGGGCGGCAAGATCCGGCAGAGCTTCCTCAACAAGATGAAGTTCTTCACCGCCAGCGGCAATCAGCCGACCGTGCCGACCCGCATGTTCGTCGCCGGCGAGAAGGTGCTGCTGACCGGCGTGGAGATGAAAGAGGATGGCGTGCAGCTTTCGCTGCTCAGCGAAATGATCAACGGCCGCCACTACAAGGCTTTCCTGGTGCTGCCGTTCGCCAAGGGCAGCACGCCGTCGGCGGATGAGGTGATGCAGACGCTGGCGCAGGTGATTTCCGTGCAGCCGGCCAGCCACGACGAGCCGGTGCCCGCGGCGCCTTCGCGCACCCTGGCCATCGGCCAGAGCAGGCAGCAGGTGCTGGCCATCCTCGGCCAGCCGACCACCGTGGTCCAGCTGGGTGGCGGCAAGGAGATCGACTACTTCCCGACGATGAAGGTCACCTTCATCGGTGGCCGCGTCTCCGACGTGCAGTGACACCGCCCGCGGCGCGCGCGGTCGAAGCCTAGAAGATCGACTGCCCGCTGAGTTCGGAGAATCGCTGCAGTGCCTGCGTGCCGGCCAGCGAATTGCCGCTGGCGTTGAGGCCGGGCGCCCAGACGCACACGCTGAACGTGCCGGGCATCACCGCCACGATGCCGCCGCCTACTCCGCTCTTGCCGGGCAGGCCCACGCGATAGGCGAAGTCGCCGACCGCATCGTAGGTGCCGCAGGTGAGCATCAGCGAGTTGATGTATTTGGCCTGGCTGGGCGTGATCAGCGCTGCGCCCTGGTGCTGGCCGTGGCTGGCCAGGTACAGGAAGGCGCGGGCCAGTTCGGTGCAGCTCATCGCCAGCGCGCAGTGATGGAAATAGGCGTCGAGCACATCGGCCGGGTCGTTGCGCAGGTTGTCGAAACTCTTCAGGAAATTGGCCAGCGCCGCGTTGCGGTAGCCGCGGCCGGCCTCCGACGCGGCAATCGCCGGGTCATAGCAGACGTCGCTGGCGCCGCTCAGTAACCGTGCCAGCTCGCACAAGGCAGCCTTGGCATCGCCCATGCGCGAAAGCACCGTATCGGTGACTACCAGTGCGCCGGCGTTGATGAAGGGATTGCGCGGAATGCCCTGCTCGAATTCCAGCTGCACCAGCGAATTGAACGAGGTGCCGGACGGCTCGCGTCCCACGCGCTGCCACAGCCGCTCGCCTTCGTGCTGCATGGCCAGGGTCAGCGTGAAGACCTTGGAGATGCTCTGGATGGAGAACCGCTCGGCGGCGTCGCCCACGCTGGCCACGCGTCCGCGGGTGTCGCAGACGGCCATGCCGAACTTGTTCGGGTCCACCCCGGCCAATTGCGGGATGTAATCGGCCACGCGGCCCTGCGGCAGGGTCGGCGCGATTTCGGCGTGGATCTGTTCGAGGATGGACTGATAGGACATCGGCTGGGACTGGCTGGCAGATGCACCAGCCTAGGTCATCGACTGTCTGCTTTGTAGTCGCCAGGCTTGTCATGTCGACGGCGCAGGGAGCGGGCGCCGTGCATCAAGTCAGGTGTGCCGCCACATGGCGGTGGCACACGCACGTGAGCCGATGCAGAACCCGAAACGCCGGGCTCCGCACCGGTTCCACTTGCCTCACGGCATCTGCGGCAACTCTTCCGGGCGCAGGTCGAATACCAACACCTCGGCATTCCTGCCGGCGCTCAGCTGCAGCGTCTCCGGGTTGCGCAGGCGCACGCCGTCGCCGGCCTGCAGCTTCAGGCCGTCGAGCTCGATGCTGCCGCGGGCGACATGCACATAGGCATGGCGGTTCTTGTGCAGCGTCAGCGTGGCCCTTTCGTCACCATCGAACAGGCCGGCGTAGACGCTGGTGTCCTGCTGGATGCGCAGCGAGCCGTCGCGGCCATCCGGCGAAATGATCAGGCGCAGGCGTCCACGCTTGTCCGCTTCGCTGAAGTGCTGTTGCTGGTAGACGGGTTGGCCGCCGGCGTGGTCCGGCACGATCCAGATCTGCAGGAAATGCACCGAGTCTTCCTTGGAGCCGTTGAACTCGCTGTGGGTCACGCCGCTGCCGGCGCTCATCAGCTGCACGTCGCCGGGCACGATCTTCGAGCCGGTGCCCATGCTGTCGCTGTGCGCCAGCGCGCCTTCCAGCACGTAGGAAAAAATTTCCATGTCGCGGTGCGGGTGCGTGCCGAAACCCTGGCCCGGCGCCACGCGATCCTCGTTGATCACGCGCAGGTCGGAGAAGCCGATCTCCTCGGGGTTCCGGTAACCGGCAAACGAGAAAGTGTGGCGCGAGCTCAGCCAGCCGTGCTCGGCGACGCCGCGGTCAGCAGCCTTGCGTACTTGCATCATGGTGTTTCTCCTCGAAAGATGGGATGGCGGGGAGCCCGGCTCCCCGGTGAAACCGAAGCGATCAGGCGAGCTGGCTGCGGCGCAGGCGCAGGGCGTCCAGCGCGAAGTCGCCGGCGCCATGCACCGCCACCTGCAGCAGGCCACCGCTGATGGCAAGGTTCTTCAGGAAATGGGTCATCTGGTTCGGGTCGGCGAAGTGCGCATGGAAGGCGAACGCCGTGGCCACGGTAAAGCCTGCCATCAATGCCGCCACCACGCGGGTGCGGTAACCGAGCAGCAAGGCCAGGCCAAGGCCAACCTCGACCGCCACGGCAATCAGGTAAGCCAGATCCGGCAAGGGCAGGCCGGCGGAGACGATGTAGGCCTTGGTCGCCGCCGGCGCGGCCAGCTTGCCGAAGCCGCTGATCAGGAACAGCGAGGCCAGCAGCGCACGCGCTGCGGCGGGAACGAAGGACGGTTGACGGTTCATCATGGCGGCGCTCCGAAGTAGGGAATGCAGCCGTTGCTGCATCTGGGGCGAGATATTAAAGTCGCCTTTGGCTTCAATAAAGACGCTGCGGCGCTTAATACTGTCAACCAGAGAGAGACAATGAGCCAGCTCGAAGACATGCGGATCCTTGTCGAAACCGTGGATGCGCAAAGCTTTACCGCGGCGGCCGATCGGCTGGGACTGTCCAAGCAGTTCGTCAGCAAGCGCATCGCCGCGCTGGAGAGACGGCTGGGTGCGCGGCTGCTGCTGCGTTCCACCCGGCAGTTGCGGGTCACCGACCTGGGCCTGGCCTATCACGAACGCGCCCAGCGCATCCTGCAGGAGGTGGATGCCGCCGAGCAGATGATCACCAGCCAGACGGCGACGCCCCGCGGCGTGTTGCGGCTGAGTGCACCGATGAGCTTTGCCACCTTGCACCTGGGGCCGCTGATCCCGGCTTTCATGCAGCGCCATCCGGACGTGTCGGTGGAACTGGAACTCAACGACCGCACGGTCGACCTGATCGGCGAGGGTTACGACATGGCCGTGCGCATCGGCACGCTGGCCGACTCCAGCCTGATCGCGCGACGGCTCACCGCGGTGCAGCTGATCACCTGCGCCAGCCCCGACCATCTGCGCCAGCGCGGCGTGCCGACGGCACCGGAGCAACTCGCCGCGCACGCCTGCCTGCTCTACGGACACAACCGCCATGGCGAATGGACGTATCGCGTCGGCGAGCGCACGCGCAAGGTGGCGGTGAGCGGGCCGATGCGCGCCAACAATGGCGAAATGTTGCGCGATGCGGCAATTGCCGGACTGGGCATGGTCAGCCTGCCCGATTTCATCGTCGCCGACGCGCTGGCGGATGGACGGCTGGTGGAGGTGCTGCAGGCCTTTCGTCCCGAGGGATTCACCGTGCATGCGGTATACCCGCAGCATCGTCAGTCATCGCTGCTGGTGCGCGCCTTCAGCGACTTCCTGGTCGAGCGCTTCAGTGGAGCAGGTGCGTGATGTTGCACGCCCTGGATCAGTCCGGCACTTGCTGGCGCAACTCCCGCCGCAGCACCTTGCCCACTGCCGTCTTCGGCAGGCTGTCGCGGAATTCGATGCACTTCGGTTGCTTGTACGCGGCCAGATGCCGGCGGCAGTGCGCACGCAGTTCGGCCTCGTCCAGCGCAGGGTCCTTGCGAACCACCACCAGCCGCACCGCCTCGCCGGTCTTCTCGTCCGGCATGCCGACCACGCCGGCTTCCAGTACGCCGGGATGCATCGCCACCACGTCTTCCACCTCATTGGGAAACACGTTGAATCCCGACACCAGAATCATGTCCTTGCGACGATCGAGCAGGAAGTAATAACCGTTGCCGTCGACCCGCGCGATGTCGCCGGTGCGAAACCAGCCGCCGTCGAAAAAGGCGACACGGGTTTCGCTCGGTTGCTGCCAGTAGCCGGTGGTGATGTGCGGGCCGCGTGCGCACAGTTCGCCCGCTTCGCCGTCGGCCACCAGCCTGCCGTCGTTGTCGCGCAAGCTGATTTCCACGTCGGCCAGCGGCAAGCCGATCGAGCCCACCGGATTGCCTGCATCCCAGCGGTTGAAGGTGATCGCGGCACTGGTTTCGGACAGGCCGTAACCCTCGACCACGTCCTTGCCCGTCAGCGCCCTCCAGCGTTCGGCGGTGCCGCTGCGCAACGCGGTGCCGCCTTGCAGGCAGAGCTTCAGGCCGGAGAAATCCAGCTTGGCGAATTCCGCCGAATTGAGCAGCGCGTCGTACAGCGTGTTGACGCCGGCGAACGCCGCCGGTCTGACCTTGGCGAAGGTGGCCACCAGTCCGGGGATGTCGCGCGGGTTGGTCACCAGCACCGAGTGGAAGCCGTGCGTCATGTTGTACATGAGGCTGCTGTAGGCGGCGATGTGGTACATCGGCAGGCAGACGAGCACCGTGTCGGTCGCCGGATCGAGCCGGTGCGCCAGCCATTGCTCGGCGGAGGCCACGTTGGCGATCAGCGCCGAATGCGGCAGCACTGCACCCTTGGACAACCCGGTGGTGCCGCCGGTGTATTGCAGTTGCGCCGTGTCGTTGGCGCTGGCGTGAGCCTGCACGCGTGGCAGTCGACGGCCCTCGCTGATGGCGCGGGTCCAGCGCGCGGCGCCGTCGATGCGAAACGGTGGAATCATCTTGCGGACGTGCTTCAGCACCAGGTCCACCAGCAGCGACTTCGGCCACGGCAGCAGGTCGCCCACGCGCGTGGTGATGACGTGCCGGACGGTGGTGCCTTCCAGCGCCTCGGCGGCCACCGCGCCGAAATTGTCGAGCACGAGCAGTGCCGCGGCTGCCGAATCGACCAGTTGGTGATGCAATTCCCGGGCGGTATAGAGCGGGTTGACCAGCACCACGACCAGGTCGGCGCGCAGGGCACCCAGCACGGCGACCGGGAACTGCAGCAGGTTGGGCAGCATGATCGCCACGCGTTCGCCGCCGGCCAGGCCCAGGCCCTCACGCAGATAGCTGGCGAAGTCGCTGCTCAGCCGCTCTACCTCGCCAAAGGTCATCGTGTGATCGAGGTTGCTGAAGGCCGGTCCCGTGGCGTGGCGCCGGCATGCGTCGATCAGCATCTGCGGCAGCGTTTGCCCGCTGTCGAACGCCGCGCTCGCCACGTTGCGAAAGTCGGGCTGGATCAGCGCCGACGGCTTGTTGCTGCCGAATGGATTGAGCACTTCAGCGTCCCCCCCGCTGTGATTTGCCGACACGACATCCCCGCCACCGAAGCTACCTTACGATGCCGGCTGCCCTTGCCACAAAGCGGGCGCGCGGCCTGTGCTTGCAGCTCCGCCGCTTTCAGCGAAGGCTGGCGGAATTACCTGAAGCTATGGTCGGCGCCAGAATCCGGCATGCAATGAGCAACCGGCTGGCTGCGCAGTGTCGTTCGCGGCCCCCGGGCACGATCAGGCGCAGCAGGCCTGCGGGCGAGGGGACGTGCGGGCCGGGGCGACCTGGTAGCGCTGCGGCGGCTGATACATGGCGTAGAGGGAGCGGTCCTCGCGCTCGAAGCATTGGCGCAGCATGTCCGCGATGCGTTGCAGCTCTTCGACCAGCGCCGTCCCGTTCTCCTCATGGATGCCCAGCTCGCTGTAGCGGGTGAGGAAGTGCGTGGTCTGGCGTGAGACATCAGCGGCCTCGCGGCGCATCTCGCGCATCAGCTCCCGTTGCTCCGGATCGGACTTGAGGCAGCAACCCAGATAGGTGTACAGGCGCAGGTTCTTGTCCAGCAGGTGTTCGTTGAACGTCAAGCGGAACCGGCGCAGGCAATTTCCAGCCTCGTCGAACTTCGACGCCCGAGCGGCGCTGCCGCTGCGCGCAAGCAGGTCTTGCAGGGCGATGGCGTGGTCGCGCAAACGCTGGATGAGCCGGCTGTCATAGTGGAGCTGGGTGCCAGGCGCCACCTGCTGCTCCGCAAGCTGGTCCTCCAACGTCACGTCGAACGTCCCGTCCTGCGGTTTTCTGCTGAAGAACTTCATGGCTCGATCTCCCTGGAACGATCTTCGTGCCTGCCGGGGTTTCCACGGCTGGAATCACCGGCAAGTCCGATAGCGCAAGCTCTGCATTCCGGCGCCGGTGACCATGGCTGTACGGCTATGCTCGCCGCGCCTCGCTGCATGACCGGGTAATGCAGAATGTGTGCCAGTTCACAAAATGACGGCTGGTCGACGAAGCGGGAACGTCCGCACAGTCGTGGAGGAGCGCTTGGCAAGCGCCGGAATCGCCGCCGCCACAAGGTTTGTCGTGGCGACAACTCCCGGCTGGCGGATTCGTCTTGCCGCCGGCGTCAGGCCGGTGCGGAAGACCTTGCCGGTGCAACGAATGGCCTTGCGGTGCTGATTTGTGGCGCTTTGTGACATGCGGTGGGGCGGATGTCTCGCCTGGCCTGCCTCGACCCGCGACGCGGGCGGTCATCGGTCGGGCCGTGGTGCTAACTTTGGCCACTTGCCCCTGATCGCTGGAGTCCGTCATGCCCGTTTCCATGCCCCGCCGGTTGCCCTCGCGCCTGAGACATGCGCCGACGACCCTCTTCGCGGCCGTGATGCTGGCCCTCGCTGTCGGCAACGTACGGGCGCAATCGCCGGGCACCGACCAGGTGCCGCCGCCGCAGGACACGCCGTATCCGGGCACGATCGCGTTGCATGTCGACGCCAGCGATACCGTGCAGGGCATCTTCCGCGTGCACGAGACGATCCCCGTCGCGGCCGGCCCGCTGACCCTGCTGTATCCGCAGTGGATTCCCGGCGACCACTCGCCGACCGGTCCGATCGCCATGCTCGCCGGCCTGCGGCTCAGCGCGGGCGGCAAGCCGATCATGTGGAAGCGCGACAAGTACAACGTGTACGCGTTCCATCTGGACGTGCCGGCCGGCGTCTCCAGCCTCGAGGCGCAGTTCGAATACCTGTCGCCGCGCAACGACGGGTTCGAGATCACCGACCGCATGATGGACATGGAGTGGAGCAAGCTGTCGCTGTATCCGGCCGGGCACTTTTCGCGCGCAATCACCTTCGCACCCAGCGTGACGCTGGCGCATGGCTGGCAGCTGGGCACGGCGCTGGAGACGTCCTCGCAATCGGGTAACACGACGACCTTCAAGCCGGTGACGTTCAACAACCTGGTCGATTCGCCGATCTACGCGGGCCAGCATTTCAAGCGGGTCGACCTCAACCCCGGCGGCAAGACGCCGGTGCATCTGGACATCGTCGCGGACGCGCCGAAGTACCTGGAGATGAGTCCCGAGCAGCTCAAGGTGCATCGCGCGCTGGTCACCCAGGCGGTGAGCCTGTTCGGCTCGCATCACTACGACCACTACGACTTCCTGTTCTCGTTGTCGGATGTGCTGGCCGGCAACGGCACCGAGCATCATCAGTCCAGCGAGGACGGCATGGACGCGGACTACTTCACCGCGTGGGCCGACAACGCACCCAACCGCGACCTGCTGGCGCACGAGTACGTGCATTCGTGGAACGGCAAGTTCCGCCGACCGGCCGATCTGTGGACGCCGAATTTCAATGTGCCGATGGGCGATTCGTTGCTGTGGGTGTACGAGGGGCAGACCCAGTACTGGGGCTTCGTGCTGACCGCGCGCTCGGGCATGTGGACGCCGCAGCAGTTCCGCGATGCGCTGGCGATGGTCGCGGCGAATTACGACCGCAACCGCGCCGGCTTCCAGTGGCGCACGCTGGAGGACACCACCAACGACCCCACCGCCGCGCGCCGCTCAGGCTTGCCGTATCGCAGCTGGCAGATGAGCGAGGACTATTACAGCGGCGGTCAGATGCTGTGGCTGGCGGTGGACGCGCGGATTCGCGCGCTGACGCATGACGGCAAGTCGCTGGACGACTTCGCGCGAGCATTCTTCGGCGTCGATGACGGCAGCTACGTGACAAAGACCTATACGTTCGACGATGTGGTGGCGGCCCTGAACGGGGTGGCGAAAGACGACTGGGCGACCTTTCTGCACGCACGCGTGGACACGTTGAATCCGCCGTTGACCAATGGCCTGGCGGGCACCGGCTGGAAGCTGGTCTACACCGACCAGCCCACCGCCTACGAAAAGCAGTACAACTCGCGGCCGGAACCGTCGCGCCACTTGTACAACTTCGCCTGGTCGATCGGCCTGACGATGAACGACAAGGGCCAGGTCAACGACGTGCGCTGGGGCGGCCCGGCCTTCAAGGCCGGTGTCAGCACCGGGGCCACGCTGGAGGCGGTGAACGGCCAGACCTATTCCACCGAGGTGCTGAAAGATGCGATCGCGGCGGCCAAAGGCGGCAAGACACCGATCCAGTTGCTGCTGAAATACCAGGGCGGCTATCGCACGGTGCCGGTGGACTACCACGAAGGCCCGCAATACCCGCACCTGGTGCGCGTCGAGGGCACACCGGATTATCTGAGCCAGATCATCGCGGCACGCAAGTAGGGCGGGTGTTTTGTCAGGACGGATCGAGTGCGCTCGGAAGACCGCACCCGATCCGCGGGATCGTGCCTACTTTCCGCTGTTGCCGGCGCTCTCGATCGCCTTCACGGCCTTCAGCGTTTCTTCGACGTGCTTGTTGGGGCTGAGGTTGGAGTAGACGTAGGTGATCTTGCCGGACGGGGCGATCACGTAGGAAGTGCGATCGGACCAGCCCGGCCGCATCAGCAGCGTGGCATCGTATTGCTTGGCGATCTTTGCGCCGGCATCGGCAGCCACCGGGAACTTGCCGCCGCAATGCTCGGTTTCCTTCGAGAAGGCGGCCAACTGGTCTAGGTTGCCGGCGGTCACGCCGATCACGGTGGCATGCTCGGCCTTGAACTGGTCTATCGCCTGGGAAAACAGGTGCGCCTCGACGTTGCAGCCGGAGGTGTGCGGGGCGGGGAAGAAGTACACCACCACCGGGCCCTTCTTCAGCGCCTGGGCAAGATCGAAGGTGAACGGCTGGCCGGCCAGATAGGCCGGGGCACTGAATTGGGGTGCCTGGGTGCCGGCTTTCAGTGCGGCAAAGGCGGGCATCGCGACGGTGGCACTGCCGACCAGGGCGAGGGCGGCGAATTTCATCAACGATTTCATGGTGTGAACTCCTGGGGCAGGCGGGTGGCGGGGAAGGCGTCAACTGTACCTCTATACGCCGCAACTGTTCCGATGGATGTCCGCAACCGCTGGTTGTTCCCCGCCGCGCCCGCCCGAGCCGCACCTAGCCCTTGGCGGATCCGCTGTCGTCGTCGGGGCGCCAGTGAAATACCTCGTCCACGCGTTTGCCGAACACCTGCGCGATGCGGAAGGCGGCGTCCAGCGAGGGCGAGTAGCCGCCTTGTTCGATCGCGGCGATGGTCTGGCGGGTCAGGCCCACGCGCTTGCCGAGTTCGGCCTGGGTCATTTCCGCGGCCAGGAAGCGCAGCAGCTTGACGTCGTTGGCGATCGGCTCAGTGGGCATGATGTTGCTGCCGGTAGCCGCGCACGATCAGCACGTTGCGGACGGTTTCGGTCAGCACGATGAAGAACAGCGCCGTATTGACCAGCTCCCAGCCGCTCTTGTTGAACGGCATGACCATGCCGACCACGATGATCCCCGTCAGCAGGATGAAGTAGGCGATGCGCGCGGCATGCCGGTCGATGGCATGGTCGCGCTCGTCCTCAAGCAGGTTTTCGCCGGCCTCCCGGTACTTCATCACCAGCAGCCCGGCGACATAGCCCACCGCGTGCAGGCTGGCGATCAGCGCAAGCAGACCGAAGCGTTCCAGCAGGGAGGTCATGACATCGGGAAAGCCGATCCGCAGGGTGAAATAGACGACATAGACCGGACACATGCTCCACAGCGTGAGCCAGGCGCGCTTTTCGAGGGGTGACATGACTTGACCTTGCGTTGGTTAAGGTATGCATAATGTTAGTCATATTTTACACGATGTCAATAATTATATGGATTCTTTTCCACCAACATGTGGACGCCAGCAAGGCCTGCCCGGGGGCGGCCCGCGTTTCGCCCACAGATGGCAGGAGCAGGGATGCTTCAGGCTTCGATCGTGCGGTCGACGCCGCTGTCGGCGATGAGTCGGTTGCGCCCGGCGCGTTTGGCGCGGTAGAGCGCGGCATCCGCTTCCATGCACAGCCGCACCAGTCGGTAGCCCGCCGCCGCCGTGGATGCCAGTCCGATGCTGGCGGAGATCGCCACGACACTTGCGTCCCGCTGCAGCGGCGTTGCCGCGATGGTCTTGCGGATGCGCTCGGCGATCGACACGCCCTGTTCATGCGAGCAGTCGCCCAGCAGGATGCCGAACTCTTCTCCGCCCAGGCGGCCGAACAGGTCGCCGGGACGCAGATGCTGCTGGCATATCGCCACGATGTGCTTCAGCACGGCATCGCCCATGGCGTGGCCATGGGTGTCGTTGACCTGTTTGAAGTGGTCAAGGTCGATCGATACAAGGCAGGCCTGCGCGGGCTTCTTTTGCATGAGCGAAAGCAGCTGGTCCGCGTCGCTGATGAAGTGCTGGTGATTGAGGATGTCGGTGAGACCGTCGCGACGGGCCATGCGCTTGAAGCGCAGTTGCGAACGCTTGAGCCGGAACAGCCACCACACGATGAAGGCGAGCGCCAGCAGCAACAGCGCGATGTACAGCCGGCCGGTTTCCACGGCCCTGGCCGTGAGTGCCTGTTGGAGTCGAAGCGCGCTGTTCTGTCGGCCCAGTTCAGCGGTCTTGAGCTTCTCGGCCAGCACGCGCTGCTGCACCATCTGGTAGGCCAGCGAGCGGGCGCTGACATCGTTGAGATAGGCCTTGTCCTGGGTGGCGTAGCTTTCGTAATAGGTCAGCGCGGCAGCCATGTCGCCGCGCTGCTTCGCCACGCGATAGAGCACCTGGTAACCATCCCGCAGCGTCTCGTTGACTTCGTCCGGACCGGCCGTTGCCACAGCGGTCGTGGCAAGGTCGCGCGCCTTCGCCGCGTCGCCCAGTTGCCAGTACGCCTGGCCCAGCATCACGCCGGCCGATTCGATGTGCGGGTGGTATTGATTGGCCTTGATGCCCGGCAGGATGGGCTGAATCAGCATCACGGCCTTGCGCGGCTGAGCTTCGTCCAGATACAGGTTGGCCAGCTCCAGCCACATCGTCTCGGCGTACACCGGCTGTCCGGCCGCCATGCAATGATCCGCTGCCTGTGGCAGTTCCGGACTCGTCGAGGTCAACTTGCCGCCGTTGAACCGCGCCGTCACCAGCATCACCTGTGATGCGCACCGAGACTCTCCCGCGGGCAGCGACGACTCCAGCTGGCGGGCGTAGTTTTCCGCCAGCTCGTACTGGCCGGCGCTGCCGAATACCTGCGAGAGATTGAACAGCACGAGGAAGCGCGCCAGGGGATCCTTGATGTGGGGAAGCCTGATCATCAACTGGTTGGCCAGCGTGAACGATTCTTCGTAGCGGCGGTTGATGTTGAGGTCGTCCATCAATCGTGCGGTCGACTTGGCCACCAGTGCCGGCTCGCCGGCATGCGCGATGATCTCGCGCAACTGGGCATCGGCCCTGGGGTAATCGCCTTCGTAGGCCGCCTGCCACGCCATCAGGTAGCGCAAATGCCATTGTTCGCCCGGCGTCAGCTCCCTGGCGTGCTGCTGGAGTTGCTGCAGCATGAGCAGAAAGCGCGGGTGGTCGCGGGTGCGCAGGCTTTCAGCCTGCGCCAGCTGCGATTGGCCAGGCGCTGCAGCACGGGCAGGCTGGCCGAGCAGGCAGAGCGCCATGCCCGCCAGGGCAGTCCAGTGGCAGATCCAGCGGGAGGCGTTACGCATGCGGCTTCGATCGGACGGATGAGCGCCTGCGATCGCCGATCAGCACGGCCCTGCCTTCCCCGTTGCGGTTTTCCCCTCATCCACTGGCTGGCCCCCTTGCCGTGCAGTTTTTGAATCATAGGTCAGTGGCGCGAGCCTGTCCGCTTCGCCGGCAACGTGGCGAGCCGGCGCGATCAGGATGGCGTCGCTTGCCAGGCCGTAACCGTCGATTCCCCGCTTGCCTGCCGACAGCAGCATGGTCGGTATCCGCCCCACCACATGCGCCAGCCGAGCGAACGACATTCGGCCTGGATGCCGAGCGTGGCAAGGCACTTCTGGTATTCGCGGCATTTCGAGATGTCGACGAGCAGCAGGCGTCCGCCGCGGCGAAGTACGCGCCATGCTTCGTCGATGTTGTGGATCGCCACACTGGAAACCACGATGCCGAAGCTGGCGTCGACGAAGGCCGGGTCGTCCGCAGCCATTACAATGAACACTGACCCGGCATGAACTTGCATATCATGCTCGCTTCCCTGTTTCGCGCTGTCGATGCCGTCTCGCACGCAGCACACATCGCTTTGGAAAATCCATGCCTTCGCTGATCCGTCGTTGTCTGCTGCCTGGTCTGCTGGTTCTCGGCACATCGCTGCCATTGTTGTTGCTGGCGAAGGATCCGCCCAGCGTGGGTCAGCAGCGCGAGGACGTGCTGTTCTGGAGCCAGGCCGAGCACACGGCGCGGTTCTCGCGCATGTATGAAATATTCCCGGCCGATCGCGTGGCGCATGGCCCGCACATCCGCGAGCTGGCGCGGGGCAGGGCGCTGACCCCGCAATGGCCGGACGGCAACGCCACGCTGGACGGTTACATGAACGAGCATCACCTGGCCGGCGTGATGGTGCTGCAGCGCGGTCGCATTCGCCTGCAGCGGTACGCAGCGGGCTTCGATGCCGACAAGCGCTGGACGTCGTTTTCGGTGGCCAAGTCGGTCACCTCGACCTTGCTCGGCATTGCCCTGCGCCGCGGCGACATCCACAGCATGGACGACACGCTGGATGCCTATATCCCGCAATTGCGCGACACCGCCTATGCCAAGGTCACGGTGGAGCAATTGCTGACGATGACTTCCGGCGTGCGCTGGAACGAGGATTACGCCGATCCGAAGTCCGACGTGGCGCAGATGTACCGCAGCGCCTGCGAGAACGGCCAGCCGCATGTGATCTCGTATCTGGCCAGACTGCCGCGCGCGTACCCCGCCGGCACCCATTGGAACTACAACACCGCCGAGACCGATCTGCTCGGCATTCTGGTTCAGCGCGCCACGAAGAAATCGCTGGCGACCTATCTGTCGCAGGCGATCTGGAAGCCCTACGGCATGGCTTCCGATGCGTACTGGCTGAAGGATGAGTGCGACGGCAGCGATACCGGCGGCAGCGGTCTGTCCGCCACGCTGGCCGACTACGCGCGGATCGGCCAGTTCATGCTCGATGGCGGGAAGATCGACGGCCAGCCGGCGATCGCCGATGCCTGGATGCACGGCGCCATGCGCAAGCAGCAGGACGTCGACAGTCCGGGCCACGGCTACGGTTATCTGTGGTGGACCGATACCGACGGCAGCTATGCCGCGATCGGCATCTTCGGCCAGATGGTCTACGTCGACCCTTCACGCCAGCTGGTCATCGTGCAGGTCGGTGCGTGGCCGCAGGCGACTTCGAAGGAGCTGGTGGCGTCGCGGCGCGCTTTCGTCGACGCGGTGAAGCGCGCTGCCGATGCGGAGCCGACGGCGGCGACTTCTGTCCGATGACGCCTCAGCGGCGTGTTGCCAGCACGCCATCCAGCGCGAGCTGAGCCTTGAAACCGGCCTTGATCAGCCGTTTTTCGACTTCGCGGGGTACGTCGCGACCGCTGGTCAGCTTGTTCGGGCTGCCGGTGTAGTGGAACAGGCGCCCGCCACGGCGCACTACGCGCGCCAGCTGATCGTAGAACGCCTGCGAATACAGTTCGCCGGCGATGCCGAAGCGCGGCGGGTCATGCAGCAGCGCGTCCACCGACGCATCGGCGACCTGCATGATCGCCTGCGACACGTCGGCCTGTTCCAGTTGCAGCCGCCCGCTGCTGGCGGGCGAATCCGGATCGGGTGACCACGGGTTGAGCTTGCGCAGCCACAGCACGTCGGCGTTCTTCTCGAACGAGTGGATGCGCGCCACGCCCGCTTCCAGGCAGCAGGCCGCGAAGTAGCCCAGCCCGCCGCAGGTATCCAGCACGATCTTGCCGCGCGGCTCGACCAGGGCCACCTTGCGTCGCGCGTCCTCGAACGGCGATGCCTTGGAGGTGGGCAGCATCTTGATGCCGTCGATCTCGAAGGTGGGTGCGCCCCACTCGGTGGGCACCAGCTTGATCAGCGAACCGGCATAGCGGGCGACCGGCGCGAAGTCATCACCATCCCAGTAGTAAAGCGTGCGGTCTTTCAGCTTGCCCGGATAGGCATGGCGTTGATCCCGCCACTGCCATGCTTCGGGCTCAAGCGTCGCGGTGCCTTCCGACATGCCCAGATCCAGCGAGCCGCGCCAGGTGCCGTTGCCGGCATCGCGTGCCGCCAGCAGGGTATCGGCGAGTTGGCGCGTGAGCAGTGGCCCGGAATAATGCGGCACGAAGGATGATCTCCCGAGGCAATGGAGCGCCGCAACGCGGCGAGGGGCTGGCATCGTAACCGACTGGCACGCGACGCGATGCGTTCGACGGGCCGTGCGTCGTCGCGTACTCACGGGTGGCGGCGTCGAGCGGAGGCGCGCATTGCCGCAACGCGTCTGCTTGGCCGAGCGACTCCGCCGTCCATGTTCAGGCCGGAAGGCTCCCACCGCGCCGGGCTGGATCAGTCGGCCTTCACCAGTTCCACGCGCCGGTTTTTCGCGCGGCCTTCCTCGCTGCGGTTGTCCGCGACGGGACGTTCCTGGCCGAAGCCCGCGGCATGGAGTCGCCCGGCCGCGACACCGGCCTGCACGATCGCATCCATCACGGCGTTGGCGCGGGCCTGCGACAGCGCCTTGTTGGAGGCGGCGTCGCCGACGTTGTCGGTATGGCCTTCCACATTCAGCTTCAGGGTCGGCGCGGCCTTGAGCATGATCGCGATCTGCTGCATGGGGGCCAGGTCATCGGGCTTGAGCACCGCCTTGCCGGTATCGAAGTTGACGTGCAGGGTGATGAAGCCGTTCTTGTCGAGTTCGTCGCGCAGCTGGTTGGCGCTGACCGCCTGCGCCATGGCGGCCACTTCGGTGATCACCAGCAGGTAATCCTGGGTCGGCGCGCCGTAGATGTCCGGCACCACCTTGACCCAGACCTCCTTGCCGCCGGTGTGGACTTTCAGCGTGGTCTCGCCGCCGTCGCCCTCGCTGGGCAGGCGCTCGTAGACCACCTCGCCGCCGATCTGCCTGATCGCGTTCTGGTAGTTGCGGATGACCTGCAGCGCGCTGGGCTGGGTCTCGGGGCTGCCGTGGAAATAGCGCAGGCTGGTAGTGTCGCCTTCCACCGTTTGCGTCGTGGCGGTGTCGCCGGCGCCGACCTTGTATTCGGTCGCGTTGTAGGCCTTGCTGTATTCGCCGATGTAGGACCCGGGATAGCGGGTCAGCAAGGGGTGGTCCTTCGCTCCGGCGATATCGTCGCCGGCGAAGGCAAGCAGGGGTACGGCGAGGCAAACCACGAGCAGGAGGACATGGCAGATCCGATTCATGACGGGCACCGGCAGTCGTTGGTGGGCACATGATGCCCCCGATCATGCGGCCGGTGGAAGTCGGTCGACGACCGGGCGGCGTCGCGCCGCGACCGCTTGTCGAATGGCCAGTTGCCGGATGTCGATCTGGTCGATGCCCGTTCGTTGCATGAATAGCCAGGCCGCCCGAGGTTCCCGTCCCGGGGACCGGCGCGGCGAGGCCACCTTTCCCGCAACCGGAGCCACACGATGCAGTTTCTCTCGATGATTCGAATCAACGAAAACAGCGGCAAGCGGCCGGACGAACGGCTGATGAGCGACATGGGCAAATTGATGGAAGAAATGATGGCCGCCGGAGTGTTGCTGGATACCGCCGGGCTGACGCCGACATCGGCAGGCAAGCGGCTGCGCTTGCGCGACGGCCGGATCAGCCAGACCGATGGTCCGTTCACCGAAACCAAGGAGGTGATCGGCGGCTATGCGGTGCTTGAGGCGCCGTCGATGCAGGAGGCGCTGGCCGCCTCGCGGCGCTTCCTCGATGTCCATGGTCCAGGCTGGGACATCGAATGCGAATTGCGCGAAATCGTGCGCCACCCCGACGGAAGCGGTTGCTGACCGGTATCGAGGCTCACGCGCTCTCGGGCACGACCAGCCGCTTCGCTGCGCTGCGGGTCAGCTGATCGTGCAGTTCGTGCAGTGCTGGCAGCAATTGTTCCGGTTCGCGCAGTGCCTTGCGCGCCACGCCGACGCTGCGGCGCACTTCGCCCGGTGCGACGCCCTGTTCGAGCAGGGCGATGGCCGGCTGGGCACAGGCGTTCATGCGGTCGATCCAGTCCGCCGGTTGCGTCGCCTGCCATCGACGCGTGGCCAGACGGCTGGCGCGGAATGCCGGCGCCAGCTCATCCACCTGTGCCAGCGCGTGCATGAACTCCGCGCCGGAGCGCGCGGGCGTGGCCGGGTCGAAGCCATCGGCGAGGATCGCCAGCAGGTCGGCAAGACGCCGTCGCAGCACGGCGCGTGAACGCACCGGATAGACCAGCCAAGCGGCGGCGACGCCGATCACCGCGCCGATCACGATCTCTTCCAGCCGCGGCCACAGGAGCTGCGCCGACGAGCCGCCTTCGAAGCCCTGCAGCAGGGCCAGCGCCAGCGTGACGAACAGCGCCCACCAGGCATAGCCGAGCGGACGCAGCCAGATGCCGAGGAAGACGGCGGCAAGGATCAGCCCGACGGTGAGGTGGTCGTGGCTGCCCAATTGCACGGTGAAGGTCAGCGCCAGCACGGTGCCGGCTGCCGCACCCAGTACGCGCAACACGCTCTTCCATGCCACGTCCAGCCGTCCGCGATTGCCGCTGTTGACGATGAAGGCGGTCAGCACGATCCACGCCCAGCGCTCGGCGAAGAAGGCGTAGCCGACGACGAAGGACAGCGCCAGCGCCACGGCCATCTGGATGGCCATTCGTGTGCTGGCCATCGGGCGCAGCGAACTCTCCTGCATTGCCGTGGCTGGCAGCCGGGCTGTCGTTGCCTGTATTGGCGGCAGCAGACGCAGGCCTCGCGCCAGCGCATGGAACAGCGCGACCCAGCCCAACGCCAGCAGCGCAACGATGATCGGCAGCAGCACCGCCAGCAGCGGCCCCAGGTGCCTGGCTGGCACATGCGGCGTGGTAAGGATCACCACCAGCGGCAGCGCCAGCAGCGAGCCAGCACGTCGCGCGGTGGGTCCGAACCGGCGCAGCCAGATCGACAGGAACATGCCTGCCACGAAGACCGCGGCGCCCAGCCATGGCGCGCGCAACAGCAACATGCCCACGGCGGTGGCCAGCAGTCCGACGATGGGCAGGGCCACGGCCGCTTCCAGCCGGCCACGCAGGTCGCGGTCGAGGTGGCTGCGCGAGAACGACAGGCACAGCACCACGGCAAGCACGGCCAGGCCGGGTTCCGCGGCCATGGCCAGCGTGCAGCCGAGCGTGGCCAGCATCGCCAGCATGGTCACCACGGCCTCGCGTCCCGCACTGGCCAGCGCGGAGAGCGGAGCGGCGGCATCGACGACGGGTCGCCGCGGTGCGGGTGGGTGGTTGGCGATGGTCATTCGGACATAGAGTAGTCGAGCCGAAAGCGGCGGAACCAGGGGCGTGATCCGTGCACATCATTTTGGTCGTCGGCGTCATGCTGATCGTGCTGCTGCTCGGGCGGGCGATGGAACGAAAGATGTTCCGTGGCGATCCGCGACGGATGGAGCGGTTCCGCCAGCGCCTGCACGCGTGGAGCTGGCGCGCGGCCGGCATCGCGCTGGTCCTGGGCATTTTGCTGGCACTGTGGCTGCGTGGCACAGCGTCGCACTGAATTGGCGCACTGCGTTCTCCAGCCGGCTTGTCCGGCGTGGCTGCACGGGATGCTTTTCTGTATGTTGGCGTCTTTCCCGCTGCCAAGGCTTGCCGCATGACCGCCACGCTGGAACACCCGGACCATCTGCGACGCAGCCTCTCCAACCGCCACCTGCAACTGATCGCCATCGGCGGGGCGATCGGCACCGGCCTGTTCATGGGCTCGGGCAAGACGATCAGCCTGGCCGGGCCGTCGATCCTGCTGGTCTACCTGATCATCGGCGTGATGCTGTTCTTCGTGATGCGGGCGATGGGCGAGCTGCTGCTGTCCAACCTCGAGTACAAGTCGTTCATCGACTTTTCCACCGACCTGCTCGGGCCGTGGGCCGGTTTCTTCTGCGGCTGGACCTACTGGTTCTGCTGGATCATCACCGCGATCGCCGACGTGATCGCGATCGCCGCCTATACCCAGTTCTGGTTTCCCGGGCTGGCGCCGTGGATTCCCGCGGTGCTGTGCGTGCTGTTGCTGCTCAGTCTGAACCTGGTCACGGTGAAGCTGTTCGGCGAGATGGAGTTCTGGTTCGCGCTGATCAAGATCATCGCGATCCTGGCGCTGATCGCCACCGGCTTCGCGCTGGTCGCCTGGGGCTTCACCTCGCCGACCGGACACAAGGCATCGGTGGCCAATCTGTGGAACGACGGCGGTTTCTTCCCGAAAGGCCTGAGCGGCTTCTTCGCCGGCTTCCAGATCGCGGTGTTCGCCTTCGTCGGCATCGAGCTGGTCGGCACCACCGCCGCCGAGACGGCCGACCCGATGCGCAACCTGCCCAAGGCGATCAACTCGATCCCGGTGCGCATCATCATCTTCTACGTGCTGGCGCTGGTCGCGATCATGATGGTCACGCCGTGGCGCATGGTGGAGCCGGGCAAAAGCCCGTTCGTGGAACTGTTCGTGCTGGCCGGTATTCCGGCGGCGGCCAGCCTGATCAATTTCGTGGTGCTGACCTCGGCCACGTCCTCGGCCAACAGCGGCATCTTCTCCACCAGCCGCATGCTGTACGGCCTGGCCGAGGAGAAGCATGCGCCGAAACTTTTCGCGCGCTTGTCGCGTGCCGCGGTGCCGTCGCTGGGCTTGCTGTTCTCCTGCATCTGCCTGTTGCTGGGCGCGGCGCTGATCTACCTGATCCCCGACCTGATCAAGGCGTTCACCCTGATCACCACCTTGTCCGCCGTATTGTTCATGTTCGTCTGGTCGCTGATCCTGTTCGCCTATATCGCCTATCGGCGCAAGCGTCCGCAGTTGCATGAAGCGTCCACCTACAAGATGCCCGGTGGCGTGTTCATGTGTTGGGTCTGCCTGGCGTTCTTCGTGTTCGTGCTGGTGCTGCTGAGCCTGCAGGCCGACACCCGCGAAGCGCTGATCGCCAGCCCGGTGTGGTTCGTGCTGCTGGGCATCGGCTATGCGTGGAAGGGGCGCCGCGCGCGTCAGGGCTGAGTCGATGGCGGCAATCGTCAGGCGAGGCATGATCATCGCGGCGCTCGGCTGGCTGGCGATCGCGGGCGTGCTTCGCGCGACGGCAGCCGAGACGCCGTTGCCGCCGCACACCTCGTTGATCATCGACTCGACGGTGCTGCACGAGGCGCGGCGAATCAATGTCTACACGCCGCCGGATTATCCCGCGGCAACGGGTCCTGGCTACCCGGTGCTGTACATGCTCGACGGCGGTCTGGATGAGGATTTTCCGCACGTGGCCCGCGACGTCGACGCGGCGATCCGCGCCGGCGAGATGCGCCCGATGATCGTGGTCGGCATCGAGAACACCGAACGCCGACGCGACATGACCGGTCCCACCTCGGTGGCCAGCGATCGCGCGATCGCGCCGCATGTCGGCGGCTCGTCTGCGTTCCGCGCGTTCATCGCGGATGAGTTGATGCCGCAAGTGCGTGGCCGATATCGCACGAACGGCAGGACCGCGATTGTCGGCGAATCGCTGGCGGGCCTGTTTGTCGTCGAGACGTTCCTGCAGCAGCCGAAGTTGTTCGACACCTGTGTCGCGCTCAGTCCAAGCCTGTGGTGGAATCACATGGCACTCGCGCGCGGCGCGGATGAGCGGCTGAAGGCCTGGCCGGGCTTGCGCCGGACCCTGTATTTCGCCACTGCAAGCGACGACGACATCGGCGAGGCAAGCCAGCTGCTGCAAACGGCACTGCGCGCCAACGCTCCACCCGGACTGCGCTGGCACTACCATGCCTGGCCCGGGCTGCACCACGACAACATCTACATCAAGGCTTCGCCGGCGATTTTCCGGCAACTGTTCCCGCCGGAATAGAGCGCTGCACGCAGACACATTGCCGTCGAGGGCTCTTCACAGACCCTCGGGCATGCTGGATCTTCCAACGGGAGACAGCACGTGAAAACCAGCCTCACCATGATCCGGTTCCTTGCCTTGGCGACACTCGCCGCCAGTGCGCAGGCGGCCGCGACGGCGACCTCGGCCGCGTTCCTGCCCGAGGCGGTGAACGATGCCACGCTGGTGGCTCCGGTAAGGCACGGGGACAAGGGAGCTGCCGTATTGCGGGCCCAGATCCTGCTGGACCGCGCGCGCTTTTCGCCGGGTGAGCTGGATGCGGCCTATGGGTCCAACCTGCGCCAGGCAATTGCCGGCTTTCAGAAGGCACAGGGCATTCCGGTCAGCGGGGAAGTGGATGCGGCGACCTGGACGGCGCTGGACAGCGATCATGCTCCTGCGCTGGTTACCATCACCTTGAGCGCCGAAGACGTGGCCGGCCCGTTCAAATCATTGCCGTCCGGCATGGCGGCGCAGTCGAAGCTGGATGCGCTTGGCTACGCCTCGCCACTGGAAGCGCTGGGCGAGAAATTCCATGCCAGTCCGGCGCTGCTGAAACAGCTCAACCCGGACAAGGATTTCGGCCGGGCCGGTGAGCAGCTGGTGGTGCCGAGCGTGGAGGCCAGCGCGCCGATGCCCGCGGTGGCCAGGGTGATGGTCAGCAAGGCGGAGGCCACCGTGTCGCTGCTGGACGAGGCCGGCAAGGTGGTGGCGCAGTACCCTGCATCCACCGGCAGCAAGCACGATCCGTTGCCGCTGGGCGACTGGAAGATCAACGGCGTGGGCAAGAACCCGGTGTTCCACTACAACCCGAAACTGTTCTGGGATGCCAAGGCATCCGATGCGAAGGCGACGCTGCCCGCCGGTCCGAACAATCCGGTCGGCGTGGTGTGGATCGATCTTTCCAAGGACCACTACGGCATCCACGGCACGCCTGCGCCGTCAAAAATCGGCAAGACGCAATCGCATGGCTGCATCCGCATGACCAATTGGGATGCACTGGAGGTGTCCCGCGCGGTGAAGCCCGGCATGACCGCGACCTTGCAGAAGTGACATGAAGATCGTCATTGGCTTCGTGCTGGGTGTGATCTGTGGCGTCGCGGCGATGCTCTACCTGCCCGGTGGCCTGCAGCTGACACGCGCTGCGCAGGATGTCCGGGAGGTTGCGCCGCATGCCGCCACGGCAGGCGTACCGATAGCAACGGTCTCCGTGCCACCGCCGTCGGTGGCACCCCGTCCGGCTGAGTCGGCCTCGCTGCAGGCCGTTCCGGCCGAGGCGGCTGCGCTGGCGCAGACGACGATGGCGCCGGTTTCCTCGACCTCGGCGGTCGCCGTGGCCGCGCCCGCCGACATGGCCGACCTGCCGCCATCGGCGGTGAGCGGCCTGTTGATTCCCGTGCTGGGCGTCAAGCCCGGCGAGCTGACCGATACCTTCAGCCAGGCCCGGGGCAGCGGTCGCGTGCATGACGCGATCGACATCATGGCCGCGCGTGGCACGCCGGTGGTCGCGGCGAACGACGGTCACGTCGTCAAGCTGTTCACCAGCAAACCCGGTGGCCTCACGGTGTACGAGTTCGACCCGGACAACCGGGTCATCTACTACTACGCTCATCTGGACGGCTATGCGCCCGGCCTGGCCGAGGGCCAGCCCCTGCACCGCGGCGATCCGATCGGATGGGTGGGCAGCACCGGCAACGCCAGTGCCGATGCGCCGCACCTGCATTTCGAGGTCGAGATACTGGGACCGGAGAAACAGTGGTGGCATGCCACCTCCATCAACCCTTACGGGCGCTTCGAGGGGCAGCAGTCCGCGCAGGCGGCTTCGGCAACGCCGCCGTAGCTTTCGCCTCGTCTATCCGCCGGACAGGCCCGGCGCGCCGGCCGCAACGAGGGATGCTGCGCGCTTCTTCTGCGTGACTGGCGTCAGTCGCGGTCAGGTGCGCCCAACGGGAAATACGACCGGTACGGACGTGCTTCATCGACGGCCCGGGCGAACGACGGTCGCGCCAGCAGTCGTTGACGGTACGCCTTCAGGTGGCCCAGCGATGCCGGAATCGGGTACGCCCAGTCGACGTAGAACAGCGCCGGTGCAGCGGCACAGTCGGCAAGGCTGAAGGCGTCGGCGGCGGCCCAGTGGCGTGTGGCCATCCGCTGGTCCAGCCAGGCGTAGGCGGTGTCCAGCATCGCGTGCGCTTCCGCTACGCCGAAGCTGTCGCGATCCGCCTCGGGGCGCAGGCGGTCGAATACCATCTTCTGCAGCGGCGTGTGAATGTAGTTGTCGAAGAAGCGGTCGAGCATGCGCGCGTCAAGCGCGGCATCGACTTCGGCGGGAATCAGCCGGGTGGGGCCGGGATAATGCCGGTCCAGGTATTCGATGATGATGCTGGACTCGAAAACCGCCTGCGCGCCATCGAGCAGCAGGGGCATGCGCTTGAGCGGCCACAGCGCGGCCAGTTCCTCGCCGGCGGCCGGATGGTCCGCCTCCAGCAGGCGCCACTCGAACGGCGTGTCGTTTTCGTACAGCGCGATCAATGCCTTCTGGCAGTAGGAGGAGAAGGGGTGGGCATAAAACTTGAGCGTCATGGTCGGGCACCTGTGCGTGAAGTGTCTTCCCTGGCGACGAACATACCTTGGCGAAATCGACACCAGCGGAGCGTGCTCGACGCCTCGTTGTCGCCGACCTAGTATCGGGCTTCACCCAACTGCCCGGGGTTGCTGCCATGAAACGTCTGCTGACCGGCTTGTGCGTGCTGCTGTTGCTGTTGGTGGTCATCGGCGCAGGTGGGTTGCTGCTGATCGACGCCAACGATTTTCGGCCGCAGATCCAGGTCAGCCTGGGGCAGGCGCTGGGGCGCGAGGTGACCCTTGGCAAGCTGCATGTGTCGGTGTGGTCGGGGTCGCTGGATGCCGACCGGATCCGCATCGGCGACGATCCGGCCTTTGGCAGGCAGGCTTTCGTCAGTGCCGGTTCGCTGCGGCTGGGCGTAGAGCTGTGGCCGTTGCTGCTGCACCGGCAATTGCACATCACCTCGCTGACCCTGCAACAGCCCACGGTGCGACTGCTGCAGGACCGGGCCGGTCGCTGGAACTTCGCCAGCTTCGGCGCCGCTGCGGCAGCATCATCCGCATCCGCGCCCGACGAGTCTTCCGCCCGGCCACCCGCGTTCAGCGTCGACCGCTTGCGCATCACCGATGGCCGCATCGACTTGCAGCGTGCCGTCGGCGATGCGCGCAGCTATCGCAAGGTGGCCTTGAGTGCCGACCACGTCGGCCTCGGTGCCGCATTCCCGTTCTCGATGAGTGCCGCTATCGCCGGCGGTGGCAGCCTGCAACTGGACGGCAAGCTCGGTCCGTGGGCTGCCGGCAACGCCGTGCTGACGCCGGTTGACGCGCATCTTCAGGTGCACGACCTGGACCTGGTCGGTGCCGGTCTGATGACCAGCACCGACGGGGTGGGCGGCGTGCTCGACATCGACACGCAGATCAGTTCGGCCCGCGGCGTGTTGGGCTCGAAGGGCGGCATCGATGCGCGCCGGCTCAGGCTGGTGGCGTCCGGCACTGCGTCGCCGCAGCCGCTGCGCATCGACTACCAGGCCAGTTACCGCTTGCTGGGTGGTACCGGGAGCATCGACCACGGCGCGTTGGGCAGCGGCGGTGCAAAGCTGGCCGTCAACGGCAGCTTCGACAACCGCGGCAAGCTGATCCAGCTGGACCTGCGCCTCGGCGGCAGGCAATTGCCGGTCGATGACCTGCAGCCGCTGCTGCCGGTGTTCGGCGTGGTGCTGCCGAAGGACTCGCGCCTCAGCGGCGGCAGCCTGGGCCTGGACCTGCGTGCACGTGGTCCGCTGGATGCGCTGGTGATCAGCGGCCCGGTCAGCCTGGACAATTCGCGGCTGGTCGGCTTCAGCCTCGGCTCGAAACTGGGTGGCGTGCTGTCGCTGGCCGGCATCAAGGCGCCGCAGGACACGCTGATCCGGCATGCCGCCGCCACGCTGAAGATCTCGCCGGCCGGCATCCATGCCGAACCGGCCAGCGCGGACATCGCCGATCTCGGCAGCCTCGCCGGCAAGGGCGGCATGGCCGTTGACGGAAGGCTGGACTTCAGCATGCTGGTCAAGCTCGATCCGGCGCTGAGCGGCAAGGGAACCTCAGGTCTGCTCGGCAACTCCGGCGCCGGACGCCTGCTCGGCGGCGTGCTCGGCGGAGCGTCCGATCGCGGCATCGGCGTACGCGTCGGGGGCACCGCCAGCGCGCCCAGTTTCAAGGTCGATCCCACGGCGGTGGCCGGACTGCTGGGCAGCGGGATCGGTGCTGCCCTGGATGAGGGCTCCTCGGACAAGTCCGGTGCCCAGCCATCCGGAAAACAGGACGCGCTGAACAATCTGTTGCAGGGTGTGCTGAAGTCGCGCAAGCAGCATTGATCGCTGAGCCCATCGCCATCGCCTGAGACTTCGCTGCCCGGCTTGATCGGTGTCAAGGCGCCGGCGGACAGGCGCCATCAGGATCGACTTCATTGGCACCTGTCGGGTGCCCGTGCAGCGAGGAGCACTGATGGAATTCCATATTGCGCTGGTCGATGCGTCGCCTGATCCCGGCGTAGTGCAGGATGCCTTGTTCGACGTCGATCCCACCGCAGTGGTCGACCTGGACATGAGCGGGCTGGTGATGCGCATCTCGTCGTCGGCCAACGTCACCGATCTGATCGAGGTGTTGCGACACGTCGGCTGGACGGTGGCGCCGGAGCAGGTTGCGCAGCTACCGTCGATCTGCTGCGGCGGCTGCAGCGGCTGAGTCGCGGCGCCTTTCTTGACCGTGGTCAGCGCGAGCGGACGCAACGGCCGGTAGCCTGCAGGCGATTCTTCCGCGGAGCGTTCTGCCATGTCGTTCGATATCGTGATCATTGGCGCCGGCCCGGCCGGTTTGTGCTTTGCACGTTCGCTGGCTGGCAGCGGCCTGCGCATCGCGCTGGTCGAGCGCCAGGACGAGGCGGCGCTGATCGCGCCGGCGGACGACGGCCGCGAGATCGCGATCACCCATCACTCGCAGCGCTTGCTGCGTGAACTGGGTTTGTGGGCGCGCTTGGGCGAGGACGAGATCGGCACTCTGCGCGATGCGATGGTGATTGACGGCGACGATCGGGACGGACTGATGTTCCGCCATGACGAAGCGGGCAAGCCGCAGCTGGGCTGGTTGCTGTCCAATCATGCGATTCGTCGCGCCGCTTACGCCGAGGTCATGGCACTGCCGGAGGTGGAGCGAATCACCGGCGTGCAGGTGAGCTCGCTGCGAACCGGCAGCGACGGTGGCGAGGTGGAACTGGCCAACGGCGAAATCCTGCGCGCGCAACTGGTGGTGGCGGCGGACAGCCGTTTCTCCGACACACGCCGCGCGATGGGCATCGCGGCGAGCATGCACGATTTCGGCAAGAGCATGCTGGTGCTGCGCATGCGCCACGAGGTGCCGCACGAGCAGGTGGCATGGGAGTGGTTCGGTCATGGCCAGACGCTGGCCTTGCTGCCGCTGCACGATCCGCAGACGTCGTCGGTGGTGCTGACCTTGCCGCCGCAGGCGATGAAGGCCTTGCTGGCGCTGGACGACGCGGCTTTGGAGCGCGACATGGCTGCGCGCTTCCAGCAGCGCCTGGGCGCGATGCGGGTGGCTGGTCCGCGCTGCGCCTATCCGCTGGTCGGCGTGTATGCGAAGCGTTTCGTGGCCGAGCGTTTCGGGCTGATCGGCGATGCCGCGGTGGGCATGCATCCGGTCACCGCGCACGGTTTCAATTTCGGCCTGCTCGGGCAGGCCACGCTGGCGCGCGAACTGCGTGCCGCGGTGATGGCAGGGCGTTCGATCGCCAGCCCGGAGCTGCTGCAACGCTACGAGCGAACCCATCGTCGGGCCACCCGACCGCTTTATCTGGCCACCGGGATGCTGGCCGGCTTGTACACGGATGACCGCCGGCCGGCACGGGTGTTGCGCAAGCTGGCGCTGGGTGCCGGCGCGCGACTGGGGCCATTCAGGCGGATCGTGTTGTCGGGGTTGACCGCTGATTCCGCCGGCACTCCCGCATGGTTGCGGCGTCGCCCTGCCTGAACCGTCGTCGCTGGCTTCCGCGGCTCAAACCGGATTGCCGGCCAGGCTGCTCGCGATACGCACTTCGCCGGTCAACACCTTGTGGATCGGACAGGCGTTGGCGATCTGCAGCAACCGTTCGCGCTGTTCGGAGGTCAGCTCGCCCTGCAGGGTGATCACGCGGGTGATGTCGTTGCCGTTGGTCGGTGTGCCCGCGGGATTGAATTGCAGGTCCACGCCAACCCGGCGCAGCGGCCATTGCTTGCGCGCCGCGTACATTTGCAGGGTGATCGCGGTGCAGGCACCCAGTGCCGAAAGCAGCAGCCGGTGTGGCGCCGGTCCGGTGTTTGCGCCGCCGTCTTCCACCGGCTCGTCGGCCTGCCATGCGTTGCCGGCGTCATCGGTGAAGGTCACCGTATAAGGCATCTGTCCGGTGACGGCATGGACGGAGGGAATGTTCATGGGCAAAAACTCCTGTGACAAAACGCGATGGATGATGGCAAGGCAGCATGCCGGGGCAGGGCGTGCGTGCACGGGTACGCCGCTGATGGTGTGGCGAAAAAATGGATGCGGCCTTCAGATCACATCCCACATGTAGCCGTCGTGGGCGAGCACTGCACCGGCCAGTTGTTCGATCGCCGCGTCCTCATTGCGCTCCAGTCCGCGCACGTTGCGCGCCATCCGCCGGCGCGCCTGCTTTGCGAACATCTCGGCGATGCTGATGGCTTCCGTAGCGGCGGGGTGCGACTTCTTCTCCAGGCTGTCCGCGCGCGACAGCACGCACAGGCCGACGAACAGGTCGATCGCGATGGCGGCCAGGCGCTTCTGCGCATGCTGCATGTCGGCGGCTTTCTTGCCGTATCGGCGCAACAGCTGGTCGGACGACCGGGACAGTTCCACCGTGTACTTCTCGTACATGGCGGCAACCTTGCGCAGCCGCGGCGACAGTTCGTGGACGATCCGATCGATGCCGTAGCCGGTGGCCTCGCGCATGCGCCGGCCGGTGTAGCTGCCGAGCACGCCGAAGCCCTTGATCGGGTCGTTGAAGATCTCGCCCACGGCGGATTTCAGTTCGCTCAGCCCGGTGCCCACGCCCTTCAGGCCGGACAGCGCGATGTACAGATGCAGGATCTCGTTGGTGCCTTCGAAGATCGACAGGATGCGGGTGTCGCGGGTGATCTGCTCGTACGGGAAGTCACGCATGAAGCCGTTGCCGGCGGCGATCTGCAGCGCTTCGTAGGAGGCGCGTTGCACCGCTTCGCTGGCGAACACCTTGCTCATCGCCGCCTCGACCGAGTAGTCGCTGCCGCCGGCATCGATCAGGTGCGCCACCATCCACACCGCGCTCTCGGCGGCGAAGCAGTCCATCGTCATCTGCGCGATCTTTTCGCGCACCAGGCCGTACTCGGCGATCGGCTGGCCGAACTGCTTGCGCTCCTTGGCCTGGGCGCAGGCCAGGCGGATCAGCGAACGCATGCCGCCGACCGCGCCGCCGCCCAGGCCGGTGCGACCGCTGTTCAAGATGCTCATCGCCACCTTGAAGCCCTTGCCGACCGGGCCCAGTACATTCTCCGGCGGCACCCGCACGTCGGCGAAGGCGACCGTGGTGGTGCTTGAGGCGCGGATGCCCATCTTGTCTTCATGCGGGCCGTGACTCACGCCGGGCCACGCCGCCTCCACGAGGAAGGCGCTGATCTTGCCTTCGGTCGTGTCGGTGCGCGCGAACACGGTGTAGAAGTCGGCGATGCCGCCGTTGGTGATCCAGATCTTCTCGCCGGAGAGTGTCCAGCTGCCGTCGTCATTGCGCACGGCCTTGGTGCGGATGGACGCCGCATCGGAACCGGCGCCGGATTCGGTCAGGCAGAACGCGGCGATCATCTCGCCACTGGCCAGCTTCGGCAGGTAGCGCTGCTTCTGTTCATCGCTACCGAACAGCAGCAGGCCCTTCATGCCGATCGAGCTGTGCGCGCCGATGGTCAGCGAGACCGAGCTGTCGTGGCTGCTGGTCTGGCCGAGCACGCGGGCGTAGGCGCCGTTGGACAGCTCCAGCCCGCCGAATTCCTCGGGAATGATCAAGCCGAACAAACCCATCTCGCGCAGCGCCTGGATGAATTGCGCAGGTTGTTCGGCATCGCGGTCGTACTGCTTCAGCTCGGCGGTCTTGTCGCCCAGGAACTGATCGATCGCGTCGGTCATCGCGCCCAGCATTTCCTGATCGCGCGCGCGGATTTCCGGATAGGGAAACAGGTTCTCCTCGAGGATATTGCCGAGGAACAGCTGCTTGGCGACGCTGTGGTCGCTGCGCAGCGCAGGGGTGACGGGCGATGGCGTGGTCACGGCGTGCTCTCCGGGCAAGGGTGAAGTTTGCATTCTGCCACCTGGGATGAGGGTCGCCATGCCACCCATTGCCGCAGGCGGGGATCAGTCCTCTCGCCGGGTTATGCTTGCGAGGCACTTCAACAGAGGGAAGTCCATGCGTCGTTTTGGCATCTTCGCGACGCTGGTGGCTGCATTCGCGCTGGCCGGCTGTACGCCGCCTGCAACGGTCAAGCCGACCCAGGCCATTGCGGTGAGCCTTGATCCAGCGGGCAAGCCCGTTGCCGACGCCGATCTGCAAAAGGTGCGCGACGCGGTGAAGATGATCGAGGCCGGACGCATCCAGCTGGCCATCGATGGACCATTGACCGAAGTGGTCAACAAGTACGAGGCAATCTACGCGGGCAAGCCGATCACGGTGTTCTGTGCCCGCGGCATGGTCGACGCACTCGTCTACGCCAGCATGGGTAGCAAGGCAGTCAACGGCAAGGCCGATAGGCCCGTGCAGGTGATCGGCTCGGCCTGGGCGCTGGCGTATTGGGCGCGTGGCTATGCCTACAGCGAGATGGCCCGCTATGCCGATGCGCAGGCGGAACTGAAGAAGGCTCTGGCATTGTCACCGCTGGACAGCCAATACAAGAGCGAACTCGCATTCACGTATCTGCGGAGCGATGACTGGGACAAGATGCTGGCCCTGTACCGGGATGCGGAGGGCGATGCACAGATCAGTGGCGCCACCCCCGAGCAAACCACCAGATTGAAATGTGTGGCGCTGCGCGGCCAGGGCTACGCCCTGGTCGAACTGCATCGGCTCGATGAGGCGAGCAAGGCCTACCAGAGCTGCTTGAAACTGTTGCCTGGCGAACCCAAGTCACTGGGAGAACTGGAATATATCCAGGGTTTGCGGGCGAAGACGCACTGAGCCACGATCGCGCCGCGCAGTTTTCCGGAGGTTTCCCATGGCAACCGGTTGGGCCGGCGATGGAGCCGTGCAGGATCAGATCGATGCCACCGTCAGCGATGCGGTGCAACGGGCACGCCAGCAATTGCGTGAAGGCCCCGGCCTGACTCACTGCGAGGAGTGTGAGGCGCCGATTCCCGCGGCGCGGCGCAAGGCCGTGCCCGGCGTGCGTCTGTGCGTGGTCTGTCAGCAATCGCGCGACGACGTGCAGCGCAGCGCCGGCCTGTACAACCGCCGAGGCAGCAAGGACAGCCAGTTGCGGTAAGTTCTTGCGACACGGCGGACCGGTCGCGCCGGTAAAACAGGCTACTTGTGCGGCCGACAGCTACACGGCAAGCTCTTCCACCATCGGCCGGTTTCGTGACGGGGCATTGACCTGCTGGCGCAGGCAGTTGGGTAAGCTGGGGGATCATCCGTTCACGTCGTCGCTGGTTTCACTGCGGGGAGGCAAGGCCATTTCCATTCCGTCAAACCCACCCGTACTTGCCGCGGGCATCAACTATTTCTTTGCGTTGCTGCCCGACGAGTGCGCGCGCGCCACCATGCTTGGCGTGGGCGAGCGCTTTCGCAAGTCGCACCGGGTCTTTGGTGCGCCTGTCGGCAGCGACAATCTGCACATGACCCTGTGCCCGATGGGCAAGCCCGAACGGCTGCGGCTGCCGCTGGAGGCCGCCCTGCTTGCCGCGGCGGAGGAAGTGCGGGAAGCCAGCTTCATGATTACTCTGGATGCGGTCATGCGGTTCACCGCCAGGGACGGGCAATTTCCTTTCGTGCTGTGCTCGGACAGCGCCACGACGGATGCGGCGCTGGGCTTGCGCAAGGCCGTCGCGGCAGCGCAGTCCCGCGTCGGCCTGCAGGTCAGTGGCGTATCCAGTTTCCTGCCGCACGTGAGCCTGCTGCACGGCGCCGGCATCGACGCGATCGAGGAGGCCGTGGTGCCGATCCAGTGGCAGGCGACCGAGTTCGTGCTGATCCGCAGCTTTTTCGGCGAGTCCCGTTTCGAGGTGATCGGGCGCTGGCCGCTGGCGAATCGGGCGAGATCGGAATCGATCGACCTGCTGGATGAGCTGGCCAACATGCCGGAGCTGCCCGAGATTCCCGACGCCTATTGATCGGCGTGCCGTGGCCTGCGCCCAGATCGGCGGCTCGGCCTTGCGGCGCGTGACATGAACCGGCGTCGCTCACGCACCAGCGCGTGCTCGCGCCATGCGATGTACAAGCTGGCCGCGATGATGATGGCCGCTCCCGCTGCGGTATGCCGATCCACTGCCTCATCGAAGATCCACCAGGCCAGCACGGCCACGACCAGCAACTGCAGGTAGCTGAAGGGCGCCAGCAGAGAAGCGTCGGCCAGGCGCAGCGCGCGCGTGTCCGCCGGTGCCGAGCGCGCCGGACAGCACCAGCCATGGCCAGATGCCGGGCTGTGGCCATCGCCATACGGCCAGCGCGGCCGGCAGCGACAGCGGAATCCACAGCAGGGTGGTCAGCAACACGATGCGGTCGGCCGGCTCGCTGGCGGTCAGCGACTTGATGCTGATCGTCACCGCTCCGGTGAGTGCGGCAGCCAGCAAGGCGACCAGGCTGCCGCTGGCAAACGCCTCGCTGCCAGGCCGCACGATCATTGGCACGCCGAGGAAGCCGGCCACCACGGCGCTGCACCGGCACAAGCGCACCACTTCGCCGAGAAACAGCACGGCGCCGATCGTGACGAACAAGGGCGAGGAATACGACAGTGCCACCGCCTCGGCCAGTGACAGGTTCACGATCGCCCAGAACCCGGCCAGCATGCCGCCGATGCCGCCCATGCCGAGCACGCAGCGCACGATGTAACAGCCCGGCCGCGGTGTGCGCAGCAGTTGCCAACCGTGTCCATGCAGCAGCGGCAGCGCGAACAGCGCACCAAGGTTGCTGCGGAAGAAGGTGATCTGGAACGGATGCAGTTGTGCCGAGGCAAGCCGGATCGTCACCGCCATCAGGGCAAACAGGCTGGCACTGCCGAGCATCAACAGCACGGCGCGCAGTGGCAGCAGCGTGGTGGTGGATGCTATTGAGCGCGCGCGTGGTCATGCGGCAGCCGGCAGAAGAACGCCGCATCGTATCCCGCTCCGGCGCGCCTGAATGGCCGCCGCGCGTGCCATGGGACCAGCATGCCGGCGAAGCCGGGTTGCAGTCGTTCGCAAGCTGGCGACGGCCGGCAGGCCCTGGCTGAAAGTGGCCCATGACTCTTCGATGCTTGCCAGACAACGTTGTCAGTCCACTTGAAGTCTCATCGCTCCACGGCAACGAAAGCGTGGATCGAAAGCCTGGGGTTTGACGAGAATTCCGAGAAATGAAGGCGCGAGCTCACCGTCACAGTTTGGAAAAAGTCCGATAGACAACGTTGTCATTCAAGTCTATGACAGGACAGTGCGCTCATAAAAAGCGGTAGCGAGCAGGGAAGCAGCAGGACGACCGGGTTTCCCCAACCCATGGCTGGCCGGAGTGCCGTCATGCGTGTCCTGACAACCCACCCGTAGCGATGTAGTTCCATCAGGAGACATCTCATGTTCGTGAAACGATCGACTGTGTGGTCTGGCCTGGCTTTGAGCAGTCTGGCCAGTGCGGTTGCAACCTGCTTTTCAGTAACCCTGCTGGCCGTCGTGCCGGTGCAGGCCGTCCAGGCGCAGTCCATGCCTGCCTGCGCAACGGCATGGAATGCGGCGACTGCCTATGGCGGTGGCAGCGTGGCCAGCGAAAACGGCAACAACTATCTGGCGAACTGGTGGACCCAGGGCAACGACCCGGCGACCAGCAGCGGCGCCACCGGCTCCGGCCAGCCGTGGACCTCGCAAGGCGCCTGCGGCAGCGGGACAGCGCCGACCGATCCCCCGGTCGATCCGCCGCCCGCCGGTGGTTGCACGGCGGTGTGGAATGCATCGACCGCCTACGGCGGCGGCAGCGTGGTCAGCGAGAATGGCGTGAACTACAAGGCCAATTGGTGGACCCAGGGCGACGACCCGGCGAGCCACAGCGGCCCGCTGGGCAGCGGCCAGCCGTGGACGGCTCAAGGCAGTTGCGCCGGGACCACCCCGGGTGATCCCGGCGACCCGGGCGATCCCGGCAATCCGGGCAACCCGACCCCGCCCGCCGAGGGTTTCCTGTTCAGCCCGTACAAGGACGTCACCATCAACCTCGACTGGAATACCAACGTGATGCGTACCGCGGTTACCGGCACGCCGATTCCGCTGGTGGGCGCGGGCAGCGTGGTGTCGACCGCCTTGCCCAACCTCGGTGCGGTCACCCTGGCGTTCGCCTCCGGGGAATGCGGCAGCGAGAGCTGGGGCGGCATTCCGGCGGCGAGTTTCGCCAGTGCCAACATCCAGCCGCTGGTCAACGCCGGGGTGAGCTACGTGGTTTCCACCGGCGGGCAGGCCGGCAGTTTCACCTGCGGCTCGGCGGCGGGCATGGCCCAGTTCCTTTCGCGCTACGCCTCGCCGTACATGGTCGGCGTGGACTTCGATATCGAGGGTGGCCAGACCCAGGCGCAGATCAACAACCTGATCGCCAACGCCACCTACGCGCATACCCTGTACCCGAACCTGCGCTTCTCGTTCACGCTGGCCACGCTGGCGGCATCGGACGGCAGCTACGGCGGGCTGAATGGCGTGGGTGACATGGTGGTGCGCACGGTGAAGGCCGCCAACCTGCCGAACTACACGATCAACCTGATGGTGATGGACTTCGGTTCGGCCGGCGCCGGTGTGTGCGTGGTGTCGAACGGACAGTGCGACATGGGTCAGTCGGCGATCCAGGCCGCGAAGAACCTCCAGCACACCTACGGCATTCCCGCCAGCCGCATCGAGTTGACGCCGATGATCGGCGTGAACGATGTCAGCAGCGAGGTGTTCAGGGTTTCCGACGTGGACACCGTGATCAACTACGCCGTCAGCCAGGGCATGGCCGGCGTGCACTTCTGGTCACTTGATCGCGATACGCCGTGTGCGGGCGGTGGCGGCACGGCTTCGCCGATCTGCAATTCGGTGAACGGCTCCACGCCGCTGCAGTATTCCAGGCGGTTCCTGCAGGATCTGGGCAAGTAGGGAGAGTCAGTGGCAAGTGGCGGGGGGGGGGGGGGGGGGCGCCCCCCCCCCCCCCCCCCCCCCCCCCCCCCCCCCCGACTCCGGCGCCGCCGGCTTGTGGGTGTCGCCGGCGAAGGCAGGGGCGGCGTTGGAGGCGGCCAGCACGAAGGCCGCCAGCAGGACGGATTGCAGGGACTTGCGCACGGTTGTTCCTCGCGGCCG
>NZ_JALBWO010000036.1:0-56525 GCF_050026815.1 Rhodanobacter ginsengiterrae
AAGTCTTTGGGCTGGAAGGTCTTCGCCTGGCTCGCCGGCTTGTGCACAGCGGCGTCGACGTAGCGCGGGTCGCGCTTGCGCATGTTGCCGTCCGCGATATAGCCGTCGATACGGTCAGCCGCCAAGGCTTTCAGGCCACGCTCGCTGTGGTAGCCCGCGTCCGCCAGGAAGGCGGACTCATCGGCGGCACCAGCCTCGCCGATCGCCGCCAAGTGCTCGCGCACACCGTCGATCACCGGCTTGAGCAGATCGTGTTCTTGCGGGGTGCCGTGCGCCTGCGCCTCCACGATCACCTGGCACTCGTCATCGACAGCCGCCACGCCGATATAGCCTTGCAGCACGCCTCGACCGCTCTTGAGTGTGGCGCTTTCGGCATCGGTCAGGTTTAGCTTGATCGGCTTGCCTTTGGTACCGATCCGTTCGGTGGTGGTAGCCAGCGCCTCGCGCAACTTCTCGGCATGACGGCGCAACGTGGCCAGCGTGCGTTCCTCGTGACGACGCTGGGTATCCTCATTCGGATCGAGTGCCTCGCTCGCATCCTGCTCGGCATGTGCCTTGACCAGGTGGGCAACGGCCCGCTCCATCTTCGCCGCCTTGCGCTCGAAGTCGGCGCGCGTGCCACTCCACTCCTTGGACGCGTTCGACGGAAGTTTGCAACCGTCGATGGCGAACATGGCTTTGCCGATCAGCCCTTGGGCGTTGCACACCATCAGCACGTCGCGGAATACCGCTTCCACTTCCTTACCCAGTGTCGCTATGAAGTGCGCCAGCGTCGTGAAGTGCGGCTGCTGGTCGCACGCCAGCGCGATGAACTGCACGTTCTCCGTGCACGCCCGCGCCATCGTGCGCGACGAGGTGATGCCGCGCGAATAGGCGAACAACACCACCTTGAGCAGTACCGCCGGATCGTAGGCCGGCGCCCCGGTCTCGTCGTTCTTGAAGCGCGCGGCAAATCGCCCAAGGTCGATCTCGTGGTCGATCAGGTAACTTAGCGCGTGTTCGAAGGTGCCAGGCAGCAACTGCCTCCCGTAGCTCACCGGGATCATCTTGGTCTGATCGGGGTCGTAGTGTCGGTATCGCGCCATCGTCGCTTCGCCTCGTTTCCCGCCTTTTTTGCGGGCATCGCGAATGATAGGCTGCGAGGGAGTTTTTCTACAGCTACGTTAGGGCTCACAGGGAGATAGTCACGGTGACCAACGAACAACTGGCTGAACATGTCTTGGCCCAGCAGCGGCAGTTGGCGGAGTTGGCCACAAAGTTCAACGCGCTAACTGAAGCAAATTTGGCACAAGCCAACCTCGGGCTACATACTCAACAATGCCTTCAAGGTTTCCATGCGGCGTTCCAGGTTTTTGCCGAGCTAGTTATGGCAGCTAATCCAGCTGTCAAAGAATTTATCGGCAACGCAACTACGCAAATGCTTGCTCGGCCTGAGGCAGTGCAAAACGAAACGTTCCAACAATTGGTTCAGGCGTGGCAAGCAGCAGCCACATCTGCTCCTCGTACTACGCCAGAAGGCCGTCGCGCGAACTTCCAAGTCTTATCCGGTGGCGACCCCGCGGGTGAGCCTTAACCACTCGTTCGAGGCGGACGGCTCCGCCGCCGCTCAACTCAAGCGTTAGACGCTGCAGGGGGAATCATGGCGTTGATTAAATGTAAAGCATGCGGAACTGACATCGCGAAAGAAGCGACTGCATGCCCCAAATGCGGGCAACCCAATAAACAAACCAACAACTCGTCCGCAGGCCAAGTGTTCGGCGCACTTGCCCTAGGTGCCGCGGCTATCTGGTGGTTCGCCGGTGGCGGCCTAGAAAGTCAAACTGCTTCTAGCATGGCGAAAATTGAAGATCAGGTAGCTGTCGATGCTGTAAATCAATACAACATCGCCAAACGCCAAGGCGATGCTATGCAAATTTGCGTACAAGCAGGCTTTGTTAGTGCCGCGTACTTGCAGGCCAAGGACGAGGCTAATTATCAGTCTGCAAAACGTACCGAAGCTCAAGATTGCGAAAAAGCAGGCGTGCCAAGGTAAGCGTCTAACAGTTCCGTAAGAGACTTCCTGTCAATACCGCGCGCTTGATGCTCTTGCCTTGAGCTTTCAGGCTTTCGCTGGTCATGATGTTGTCCTGGGTGTTGCGTTGTGCGTGTCAGTGCTTGTGGCGTTGAACGTTGCCAGACTGCATTTCCGTAAACGGTCTTGTTGCGTCGATGGTGCTGACGCGGACCTGGGTATAAACCGCGCCCGGAGACCTCATTCATTCAGCGGTGTCGTCGGTGTATGGCGATCAACCAGAACACGTTTAGACGTCCAGAATGTTAGCCAGGTTCTCTCCGGGTGGGTCTGACCCGTTACTACCTCTTCGCGCTGACGTTGAACTGGTTGAAGGTATCCTTGTGCTCACACCACGGCTGTCATCCTGATCGCGTGTTTGCCGGCCGGGCGCTGCACCATCGGATGCTTCAGCCACGCGTCGGCGTCGTAGGTTTCGCCATGCGCCAGCATCGCCCATAGCTGCCGGGCATGCTTGTTGGCGATGGCCACCAGCACTTTGCCGAACGGCATCCGACTGGCCAACTGGCGTATCCAGATCTGTTCAGGCGTGGACTTTTCCACGGTGACCGCTTTGGCACGATTCAAACTGCTGCGCGCACCCTGGATCAGCAGCGTGCGCAGATAGCCATCGCCGCGACAGCTGATTGCCCCCAGGCGAGCATGCCCGCCACTGGAATGTTGCGTCGGCACCAGTCCTAGCCACGCACTCACCTGTCGGCCATTGCGAAAATCCTTGGCATCGCCGAGTGTGGCGATCGCTGCGTCGGCGGTGATCGCACCGATCCCGACGATGGCGCGCAGCCGTATGCACCGCTCGTCCATCCGCGCATGGGCGTCGATGCGTGCACCGCACGTGTCGACGGCCGTGCGGACCTGCGCCCAGTGTGCGCTGAGGTCACGCAGCAGCTCGCGCATCTCTCCCGGCACCGCCGTGCACTGATCCAGGTCCGCCAGTACACGGTGCAGGGCCAGATCGCTTTTTGCCACCACGATCCCGAATTCGGCCAGCAAGCCACGCAGGCGGTTGCCGATCGACAAGCCTTCCGCCTTGTAATCCTCGCGTACCCGATGGCACGACAGCCGTGCTTGCTGTTCGACGGTCCTGACCGGCACGAAGCGCATATTGCCCTGACGGGCGGCGGTGACGATCGCTTCGGCATCATTGCGGTCGTTCTTCGCGGTGCGGTTCTTGCGGAATGGCGTGACGAACTGCGCCGCCATCAAGCGTGGCTGCAGGCCATATTCCAGGCAACGCCGCCCCCCATGGTGCGCCCCGCTGCACGCCTCCATCGCCACTACGCTGCCCGCCGGCACCTGCGCCAGCCACGCCGCAAAGGCATCCCGCTTGAGATCGAACCGGCGCAGCACACGGCCGCTGCCATCCACCTCGCACACCGAAAACACGCTCTTCGCCAAATCCACGCCGATGGTTATAGTGCTCATGGAGACTTCCTCTTCGAGTGACGGTTGACCAGCATCACCATCATGGCCCTCGCGGCCGAAAGGGGAGGAAGTCTCTTTTTACTCATTCATTCAAGCCGAACCGATAGTTCCATTCAAGCCGAACCGATAGTTCCCAAGGCGTCGCAAGCGCCGCTCGCTCCAACTTTCCTGCACTTGAGAGGCTCCCATGAAACGAGTTACGGGTATCGGAGGGATCTTCTTCAACGCGAACGATCCTGTCGCGCTGCGCGCCTGGTACAAGCAGCATCTGGGCATTGACGTGCAGGAGTGGGGAGGCGCCGCGTTCAGCTGGACCGATGCAGCGGGAAATCCGACCGGGGGAACGACCGCGTGGTCCATCGGCGCCACGGACGGTGGGCATTTCGCACCGAGCAAGTCGAGCTTCATGGTCAATTATCGCGTCGAGGACCTGGCCGGCTTGCTGCAGGCGCTTCGCGACGAAGGATGCGACGTGCTGGAGAAGGTGGACGACTCCGGGTACGGAAAATTTGGTTGGGTGATGGATCCCGAGGGCAACAAGGTCGAACTCTGGGAGCCGCCCCCGGGGCAGTGAGTTGCCTGCCTGAGCGACGATGGCGGACGCCTGACGGCTTGTTCCCGTTCCCCGGGCGCAGCTGCCGTCCGTGCCGAGGTTTGACTCCTGCCGCAGATGTCACAAGACTGCGATGAACCGGGAGCACACATGAAGTTCATCTGGAAACTCGCCCTTCCCATCACTGCCTGCGTGATGCTCAGCGCGTGCATCACCACCAGGAGCTATGTCGACCCGCAGTACCACGTGGCGAGCTATGCGCAGATCCAGCACCCCGCCGGGCAGGTGCCGGTGCGGGTGCTGGCCCGGTTCGAGCGCAACGGACAAGCTTTCCCGGCGGTGGATGCCGGGCTTCATGACCTCGTGGAGCGCACGCTTCGCGCCACCGGGGTGTTCACCGCGCCAGCGGAATCCACCGGAGGCGCTGTCGTCGAAGTGGTCGCCAACAACATTGCGGACATCAAGGCTGCACGTTCCAGGGGCTTCAGTGCCGGGCTCACGTTTGGTGCCAGCGGCGCCAACGTGCCGGACTTGTACGACTTCACCTTCATCTATCGCGATGCCGCCGGCAAGCAGCAGCGGATGAGCTATCACCACGCCATCTATACCAGCGTGGGGCAGGCATCGGCGCCGGTGAGCAGCACGCCCACCACGGCGGCGCTGGCCTTCGGGCAGGTGGTCGAGGACGTGACGCTGAACTTTGTCAAAGCCTTGCAAGACCAGGGTGCCGTTGCACGGCATTGAGCCGCGGCTGCGGCCGTGGCCCGCGCACGGCTAGCGGACAGTCACCGCTTGCCACTGCACCATCTCTGCGTGCGTCGAGCACAGGGAGCATCCATGCCCAGTCAACCGAAGGCCGGTGCGGTCATCTACGCGAAGGACATCTTGCGGGTCGGCCAGTTCTACGCAGGCACCATGGACTTCGAGGTGGTGCACGCGGAAGCGGATCACCTGGTTCTGGAGTCACCGGTTTTCCAGCTGGTGGTGCTGGCCATTCCGTCGGCGATCGGGTCCACGATCGAGGTGGCCGATCCGCCGATGCGACGGACGGACGTTGCCATCAAGCCGGTCTTTTACGTGCCCAGCATCGCGGCAGTTCGCGAGGCGGCGGCCAGACTTGGCGGGCAGCTGAATCCCCGTGAGCAGGAGTGGCGATTTCAGCAGGCTGTCGTCTGTGACGGTCACGATCCGGAAGGCAATGTGCTGCAGTTTCGTCAGACATCGGGCTAGTTGCGGCGCTTCCGTCTTGCCACTCGGCGGGCACCCTGGTGGGGGCCGGGGCCTGGCGAACTGCAAGTTTCTGCGATGCCGGCATCAACCCGGTCGGGGCGCGCTTTATGCATCGACTTAACCTGTCGCCGGGCAGGCTTGAAAAGTAAGCTGTGCGCCAGTGCCGCGACGAGCTGTGTCGTGCGCACCGATTCGCCAGCCATGATCTGCCCTTCAGCCACACGGAGACACACCCCACCATGCCGACTCCTCGTTCGGACGCTCTGGTCTTTTTCGGCGCCACTGGCGACTTGGCCTACAAGAAGATTTTCCCTGCGTTGCTGGCGATGACGCGCGATGGCGACCTCGACGTGCCGATCATCGGCGTGGCGCATTCGGACTGGAGCGTGAAGCAGTTGCGGCAGCGCGCCCGTGACAGCGTGAGGCAGGCGGCGAAGGACAGCGGCGAGAAATTCGACAAAGCCAGCTTCGACCAGCTCGCGGCACGGCTGCAGTATGTCGATGGCGACTACAAGGACCCCGCCACCTTTGCGAAGTTGAAACAGGCGCTCGGCAAGGCCCGACGGCCGCTGCATTACCTGGCGATCCCGCCGAGCCTGTTCGGCACGGTGGTGCAGGGCTTGCAGCAGGCCGGTTGCGCCAACGATGCGCGGGTGGTGGTGGAAAAGCCGTTCGGGCATGACCTGGCCTCGGCGCAGGAGCTCAATCGCACGCTGCGCTCGGTGTTTCCCGACGACGCGATCTTTCGCATCGATCACTTCCTGGGCAAGGAGGCGATCATGAACATCCTGTACTTCCGCTTCGCCAACTCGTTCCTGGAGCCGATCTGGAACCGCAACAACGTGGCCAGCGTGGAGGTGACGCTGGCGGAGCAGTTCGGCGTGCAGGAACGCGGTTCGTTCTACGACAACACCGGCTGCCTGCGCGACGTGATCCAGAATCACCTGCTGCAGATCGTGGCACTGCTGGCGATGGAGCCGCCGGCCTACCAGGGCTTCGGCGCGGTGCATGCGGAGAAGGCCAAGGTGTTCCAGGCGATGCGCCCGCTGCAGCCGGACGACGTGGTGCGCGGCCAGTACCGCGGCTACCGCAAGGAGCCCGGCGTGGCCAAGGATTCGGACGTGGAGACCTACTGCGCGCTGCGGCTGTTCATCGATTCGTGGCGCTGGGGCGGCGTGCCGTGGTATCTGCGCTCGGGCAAGTGCCTGCCCGAGACCGTCGCCGAGATCGTGGTGGAGCTGAAGCCGCCGCCGCAGAAGCTGTTCGACGATGCGGCCACGCAGGCCGGTCGCGCCAACTATGTGCGCTTCCGGCTTTCGCCGAACACCGCGGTGGCGCTGGCGGCGCGGGTCAAGCGCGCGGGCAAGCAATTCGTCGGCGATCAGCGCGAGCTGTACCTGATGGAGCAGCAGAGCGGCGCGGAGTCGCCGTACGAGCGCCTGCTCGGTGATGCGATGGCCGGCGACGGCGCGCTGTTCACCCGCGAGGACGCGGTCGAAGCGGCGTGGGTGGTGGTCGAGCCGGTGTTGCTGAATCATCATCCGGCGATTCCCTACCGACGCGGCAGCTGGGGTCCGAAGCAGGCCGATGCGCTGATCGCGGCCGACGGTGGCTGGCACCAGCCGGTGATGACGGACAGCCCGTCGTGTTGAGCGCCGCCCGCATCGTGTTCCTGCTTGATGTCGACAACACCTTGCTCGACAACGACCGCTTCGGCGCCGACCTCGGCGACACGCTGGACGCAGCCTTCGGCGAAACCGAACGCCAGCGCTACTGGGCGATCTACGAGGACTTGCGCCAGCAGACCGGCTTCGCCGATTACCTGGGCGCGCTGCAGCGCTTCCGCAGCGGGCTGGACAACGACCCGTCGCTGCTGCAGATGTCGAACTACCTGCTGGAGTATCCGTTCGCCCAGCGGCTGTATCCGCACGCGCTGGAAACCGTGGCGCACCTGCGCACGCTGGGCACCACGGCGATCCTGTCCGATGGCGACGTGGTGTTCCAGCCGCGCAAGATCCAGCGCGCCGGCCTGTGGCAGGCGCTGCGTGGCGAGGTGCTGGTCTACGTGCACAAGCAGCAGATGCTGGTGGCGATGCAGCAGCGTTACCCGGCCGCGCATTACGTGATGGTGGACGACAAGCCGCAGATCCTGGCCGAGATGAAGCAGCGGCTGGGCCCGCGGCTGACCACGGTGTTCGTCGAGCAGGGCCACTACGCCGCGCAGGCGCCGGAAGAGGTGCGCGCGGCGGCCGACATGCGCATCGCGTGCATCGGTGATCTGCGCAAGCGTAAGCTTGGGGATTTCCTGCCCGACGCGCCCGTCATCAACCTTCCGGCAGACTGAAACCCACCGCCTCGAATCGAACTGGAGTCATGGAGCAAGCATGAAAGCGACCCGACAATTGCACGAACTCGGCCAGAGCCTGTGGCTGGACAACATCACCCGCACCCTGCTCGATGACGGCACGCTGGCGCGCTATATCGCCGAGGACTCGATCACCGGACTGACCTCGAACCCGAGCATCTTCGACGCGGCGATCAGCGGCGGCGATGCCTACGACGCGGGCATCCATGCCAAGTCGCTGGCCGGCCTGGAAGGCGAAGCGCTGTTCACCGAGCTGGCGCTGGAAGACCTGCGTCGCGCCGCCGACCTGTTCAAGCCGGTGTTCGAATCCACCCGTCACGTGGATGGCTGGGTCTCGATGGAAGTCTCGCCGCTGCTGGCCGCCGATACCGCCGGCTCGATCGCCGCGGCCCGGCAGATCCACCAGCAGGCACGGCGCGAGAATCTCTTCGTGAAGATTCCCGGTACCCCCGAGGGTGTACCGGCGATCGAGGAGGCCATCTTCCTCGGCATCCCGATCAATGTGACCTTGCTGTTTTCCTGCGCGCAGTACCAGGCGGTGGCCGATGCCTATATGCGCGGCATCGAGCGTCGGCTTGCCGCCGGACTGGATCCCAAGGTGGGTTCGGTCGCCTCGCTGTTCATCAGCCGCTGGGACGTGGCCAGCAACAAGCAGCTGCCGGATGAGTTGCACAACAAGCTGGGCATTGCGGTGGGCCGGCAGACCTACCGCGCCTATCGGCAGATGCTGGCTTCGCCGCGCTGGCAGAAACTCGCCGCTGTCGGCGCGATGCCGCAGCGCCTGCTGTGGGCCAGCACCGGCACCAAGGATCCATCCGCACCGGACACGCTGTACATCAGCGCCTTCGCCGCGCCCGACACCGTCGACACGATGCCGGAGAAGACCCTGCACGCCTTTGCCGACCATGGCGAACTGCATGGAGTGATGGATGTGGATGGCGGCGACGCCGACGTCATGCTGGCGCGCATCAGCAAGGCCGGCGTCGACATCGACCAGCTGGCCCTCACCCTGCAGCAGGAAGGCGCCGAGTCGTTCGTGAAGTCCTGGCATCACCTGCTCGACGGTATCGCCGACAAGGCGCGGCAGCTGGCCGCGAAGTCGAATGGGGCCGAGCTGAAATGAGCCAGGGCGCCCTGACCCGCCTGCCGCAGTGGCAGGCCTTGCAGCAGCACTTTGCCGCGACCGGCAACAGGCATCTGCGTGAACTGTTCGCCGCCGACCCGAAGCGTGGCGAAGCGCTGGCGGTGGAAGCCGTCGGGCTCTATCTGGACTATTCCAAGCAGCGCGTCGATGCCGACACGCTGCGCCTGCTGAGCGAATTGGCCGGAGCACGCCAGCTGCCGCAGCGGATCGAGGCGATGTTCAGCGGCCGCAAGATCAACACCACCGAGGACCGCGCCGTGTTGCACACGGCGCTGCGCGCCCCGCCCAGCGAGAAGATTCTGGTCGACGGCCACGACGTGGTACCGGACGTGCACGCCGTGCTCGACCGCATGGCCGCGTTCTCGGACAAGGTACGCAGTGGTGCGTGGAAGGGTCACAGCGGCAAGCCGATCCGCAACGTGATCAACATCGGCATCGGCGGCTCCGATCTCGGCCCGGTGATGGCTTACGAGGCGCTGCGCGATTACAGCCGGCGCGACATGACCTTCCGTTTCGTCTCCAATGTCGACGGCACCGACTTTGCCGAGGCGGTGCGCGACCTGGACGCGGCCGAGACCCTGTTCATCGTCTGCTCGAAGACCTTCACCACGTTGGAAACATTGACCAACGCGCATGCCGCGCGTGCCTGGAGCGTGGCTGCGCTGGGCGACGACAAGGCGGTGGCGAAGCATTTCGTGGCGGTCTCCACCAACGCCGAGGGGGTGGAGAAATTCGGCATCGACACCGCCAACATGTTCGGCTTCTGGGACTGGGTCGGCGGCCGCTATTCGATGGATTCGGCGATCGGCCTGTCGACCATGCTGGCGATCGGCGCGGACGGTTTCCGCGAGATGCTGGCCGGCTTCCATGCGATGGACGAACATTTCCGCCACACCCCGCTGGAACGCAACCTGCCGGCGATCATGGGCCTGCTCGGCGTGTGGAACAGCAACTTCCTCGACGCCGCCACCGTCGCGGTGCTGCCATACGAGCAATACCTGAAGCGCTTTCCCGCTTACCTGCAGCAGTTGACGATGGAGAGCAACGGCAAGCACGTGACGCTGGATGGCGCGCAGGTCGACTACCACACCGGCCCGATCTACTGGGGCGAGCCGGGCACCAACGGCCAGCATTCGTTCTACCAGTTGCTGCATCAGGGCACGCGCATCGTGCCGTGCGACTTCATCGGCTTCGGTCAGACGCTGAACCCGATTCCCGCGCAAGGTGGCGGCGACCAGCACGACCTGCTGATGGCGAACCTGCTCGCCCAGGGCGAAGCGCTGGCGTTCGGCAAGACCGCCGACGAAGTGCGCGCCGAGGGCACGCCGGAGGCACTGGTGGCGCATCGCACGTTCGAGGGCAACCGGCCCAGCACGACGATTCTCGCGGCGAAGCTGACCCCGCACGCACTGGGCACGCTGATCGCGTTGTACGAGCACAGCGTATTCGTGCAGGGCGTGATCTGGGGCATCGATTCGTTCGACCAGTGGGGCGTGGAGCTGGGCAAGCAGCTGGCCAGGACCACCATCGCCGAGCTGATCGCCAGCGACGAACCGAAGCTGGCCCACGACAGCTCCACCAATCGCTTGATTCGCCGCTATCGCCAACTGCGCGATGGCGCGAGCGCAGGAAAGGCATGAGTCAGAAAATCAGTCCGCTTGCCGGCAAGCCGGCACCGAAGTCGATCCTGGTCGACATCCCGAAACTGCTGGCCGCCTACGCCGACATCCGGCCCGACGCTTCCGTACCGGCGCAGCGCGTGGCCTTCGGCACCTCGGGTCATCGCGGCAGCTCGCTCGACGGCAGCTTCAATGAGTGGCACATCCTGGCGATCAGCCAGGCGATCTGCGAGTACCGCAAGTCCAAGGGCATCGATGGTCCGCTGTACATGGGCTTCGACACGCACGCGCTGTCGCAGCCGGCGTTCCAGAGCGCGCTGGAAGTGCTGGCGGCCAACGATGTCACCGTGATGATTGCCAGCGGCGACGAGTTCACGCCGACGCCGGCGATTTCGCACGCGATCCTCTGTTACAACAAGGGACGCCGGAACGGGCTCGCCGACGGCATCGTGATCACGCCGTCGCACAATCCGCCGGACAACGGCGGCTTCAAGTACAACCCGACCAACGGCGGCCCGGCCGACACCGACATCACCAAGTGGGTGGAGAATCGCGCCAACGCGCTGATCGAAGGCGGGCTGAAGGAAGTGAAGCGGGTGCCGTTCGCGCAGGCACGTAAGGCGGCGACCACGCACCAGCACGACTACCTCAACACGTATGTCGCCGACCTCGCCAGCATCATCGACTTCGACATCATCCGCAGCGCCGGCGTGCACATGGGCGTCGATCCGCTGGGCGGCGCGGGCGTGCATTACTGGGCGCCGATCGCCGAGCGCTACAAGCTCGACCTCACCGTGGTCAGCGCGGAAGTCGATCCGCAGTTCGCCTTCATGACGGTGGACTGGGACGGCAAGATCCGCATGGACCCGTCGTCGAAGTACGCGATGCAGCGACTGATCGGGCTGAAGGACCAGTACGACGTGGCGTTCGCCTGCGACACCGATCACGACCGCCACGGCGTGGTCACCCGCTCCAGCGGACTGATGGAACCGAACCATTACCTGTCGGTGTTGATCGACTACCTGTATCGCCACCGCGCGCAGTGGAGCGACCAGGCGGCGGTGGGCAAGACGGTGGTCACCACCGCGCTGATCGACCGCGTGGTGAAACGGCTGGGACGCAAACTGTACGAAGTGCCGGTCGGCTTCAAGTGGTTCTCCGAGGGCCTGTTCGACGGCTCGCTCGGTTTCGGCTGCGAGGAAAGCGCGGGCGCCTCACTGCTGCGCCACGACGGCTCGGTGTGGACCACCGACAAGGACGGCCTGGTGCCGGCGCTGTTGTCCGCCGAGATCACCGCGCGTGCAGGCAAGGACCCGGGTGAACTGTTCGATGGGCTCACCGCTGAACTCGGCAAGCCGTACGCCAACCGCCTCGAAGCCGCTGCCACGCCGGCGCAGAAAGCGAAGTTGTCGAAGCTGTCGCCGGATCAACTGAAAAGCGACCGGCTCGCCGGCGAGAAGATCGAGCAGGTACTGGACAAGGCGCCCGGCAATGGCGCGGCGATCGGCGGCATCAAGGCGATCGCCGCCAGCGGCTGGTTTGCCGCGCGGCCGTCCGGCACCGAGGCGATCTACAAGATCTACGCCGAAAGCTTCAAGAGCGAAGAGCATTTGCAGGCGCTGCTGACCGAAGCGCAAAAGATCGTCGACAGCGCACTCGCGTAGGAGCGCATCCTGTCCACATGGAAGTTCCTGCGGTCGCGCGCGAGCTTTTGATGATTCACGGAGAGCATCGCGCACAGGGTGCGCTCCTACACATTTCAACCATCGGAGAACACCATGTCCAACGACCTCGACCAGCAATGCATCAACACGCTTCGTTTCCTCTCGGTCGACATGGTGCAGAAGGCGAACAGCGGCCATCCGGGACTGCCGCTGGGCGCGGCGGCGATGGCCTACGTGTTGTGGACGAAGCACCTGAAGTTCCACCCGGCCGATCCGCACTGGACCGACCGCGATCGCTTCGTGCTGTCCGCCGGGCACGGCTCGGCGCTGCTGTACAGCCTGCTGTTTGCCACCGGCTACGACGTGTCGCTGGATGACATCAAGCAATTCCGCCAGTGGGGCAGCAAGACGCCCGGGCATCCCGAGTACGGCCACACCCCCGGCGTCGAAGTCACCACCGGTCCGCTCGGCCAGGGCATGGCCAATGCGGTGGGCATGGCGCTGGGCGAAGCGCAACTCGCCGCGACCTACAACCGCGATGGCCACGCGATCATCGACCACCACACCTTTGCCATCGTCAGCGACGGCGACCTGATGGAGGGCGTCGCCAGCGAGGCCGCCTCGCTGGCCGGCCATCTCAAGCTGGGCAAGCTGATCTGCCTGTACGACGACAACTACGTGACGCTGTCCGCCGGCACCGACATGACCTTCTCCGAAGATCGCGGTGCACGCTTCGACGCCTATGGCTGGCAGACCATCCACGTCGACGACGGCAATGACGTCGCGGCGATCCACGCTGCGTTGCGCGCTGCCCGCGAAGACACCAGTCGGCCATCGCTGATCCTGGTGCGCACGCACATCGGCTTCGGCTCGCCCGAGCAGGACAGCCACGAAGCGCACGGCTCGCCACTGGGCGTGGAGGATGTGAAGAAGACCAAGCAGAACCTGGGCTGGCCGGTGGAGCCGGATTTCCTGGTGCCGGCGCCGGCGCTGGCGCACATGCGCGAAGCGCAGGATCGCGGCGCGCAGGCACAGTCGGCGTGGAACGAACGCTTCAAGGCTTACGCGGCCGCCTTCCCCGAGCTGGCGAACGAGCTGCAGGCGCGCCTGCAGGGTGAGCTGCCGCAAGACTGGGATGCCGACATCCCGGTGTTTCCCGCCGATGCGAAGGGGCTGTCCACCCGCGTGGCCGGCGGCAAGGTGATGAATGCGTTCGCGACGAAGCTGCCGGCGCTGTGCGGCGGTTCGGCCGACCTCGATCCGTCCACGTTCACCGCGCTGAAGGGTCTGGGCGACTTCAATCCGCCGGCCACGCCGGGCGAGGACATGGAGGGCTCCGACGGCGGCGGCTGGAGTCGCGCCGGGCGCAACTTCCACTACGGCGTGCGCGAGCACGCGATGGCGGCGATCAGCAACGGGCTGGCCGCGCACGGCGGCTTCATTCCGTTCGATGCCACCTTCCTGATCTTCTCCGACTACATGCGCCCGTCGATCCGGCTGGCCGCGCTGATGGGGCTGCACGTGGTGCACGTATTCACCCACGACAGCATCGCGCTGGGCGAGGACGGCCCCACCCACCAGCCGATCGAGCAACTGGCCAGCCTGCGCGCGATCCCCAACCTCACCCTGATTCGCCCCGCCGACGCCAACGAGACCGCGGTGGCGTGGAAAGTCGCGGTGGCATCGAAGAAGCACCCCGTGCTGCTGGCGCTGACCCGCCAGAACGTGCCGACGCTGGACCGCACGCAACACGCCAGCGCCGATGGCCTGCGCCAGGGCGCCTATGTCCTGCGTGAAGCCGATAGCGGCAAATCGCAGCTGATCCTGATCGCCAGCGGCTCGGAAGTCGGCCTGATCCTGGCCGCCGCCGACAAGCTGCGAGCGGACGGCGTGGCGGTGCGCTGCGTCTCGATGCCGAGCTGGGAGTTGTTCGACCAGCAGCCGCAGGGTTACCGCGATGTCGTGCTGCCGCCCGATGTCACCGCCAGGCTGGCGGTGGAGATGGGCGTGACACAAGGCTGGGACCGTTACGTCGGCGCCCACGGCGACGTGCTGGGCATCGACCACTTCGGTGCGTCCGCCCCGGCCGACAAGCTGTTGCAGGAATTCGGCTTCACCGTGGACAACGTGGTGAAGCGGGCGAAGGCATTGCTGGGCAAGTAAGACCGCAGACACGAACAGGCCGGCGGATCGCCATGATCCGCCGGCCTGGTGGCTTTCAGAGGATCAGTTGCGCGACTGCAGCTTCGACAGCAGGCGCAGCAGCTCCAGGTACAGCCAGACCAGGGTGACCACCAGCGCGAACGCGCCGTACCACTCCATGTACTTCGGTGCGCCGGACTGCGCGCCGGTTTCGATCAGGTCGAAATCGAGAATCAGGTTCATCGCGGCAATCACCACCACCACCGCGCTGAAGGCGATGCCGAGGCCGCTGCTGCCATTGATGAAGCCCATCGAATGGCCGAAGAAGCCCATCGCGAAGTTGGCCAGGTACAACAGCAGGATCCCGCCGGTGGCCGCGGCCACGCCGAGCTTGAACTTCTCGGTGGCGCGGATCAGCCCGCTGCGATAGGCCAGCAGCATCGCCGCCATGGTGCCGAAGGTCAGGCCGACCGCCTGGATCACGATGCCGGGATAGCGCATTTCGAAGATCGCCGACAGCGCGCCGATGAACAGGCCTTCGGCCACGGCGTACAACGGGGCGGTATAGGGCGCCCAGGTTTTCTTGAAGACGGTGACCAGTCCCAGCACCAGACCACCGATGCAGCCACCGAGCACCAGCGGCATCATCGTCGGCAGACTGCCCGGACCGCTGAACCGGCTCCAGCTGACGAAGGCGCCGACCAGCACCAGCAGCAACAGCAAGCCGGTCTTGTTGACCGTGCCATTGATCGTCATTGCATCGTCGCTGCGGGTGAAGACCGCGCCGCTGGCTGCGTCGAGGAAGGTGTTCTTGTTGAGCGCCGGATTGCCGCTTTGCATGGTCTGCTCCCGTGAGTTTGTCCCATCGTAGCCGGGCCACTGACGGTTTTGCAGCCGCCTGCGCCAATTCGCCGTTGCGCCGCGGCGTGGAAACTACGCGACAATGGCGGCTTGTTGAACCTTGCGGAGCCCCGATGAACCCATCCACCCTGCGTATCGCCACCCGCAAGAGCGCACTCGCGCTGTGGCAGGCCGAGCATGTCGCGGCGCTGCTGCGTGCGGCGCATCCGGGGTTGATGGTGGAACTGGTGCCGATGAGCACGCGCGGCGACGAGATCCTGGACAAGCCGCTGGCCACGATCGGCGGCAAGGGCCTGTTCCTGAAGGAACTGGAAGTGGCGATGCTGGAAGGCCGCGCGGATCTGGCCGTGCATTCGCTGAAGGATGTGCCGGCGGAACTGGAAGCCGGTTTCGTGCTGCCGGCAATCCTGCCACGTGCCGACGCGGCGGACGCCTTCGTCAGCCAGAACTACGCGGACCTGACGACGCTGCCGCACGGCGCGCGCGTGGGCACATCCTCATTGCGGCGGCAGGCCCAGTTGCGCGCCCTGCGCCCGGATCTGCAGCTGCTTGACCTGCGCGGCAATGTGGGCACCCGGCTGGGCAAGCTCGATGCCGGCGATTACGACGCGATCGTGCTGGCCTGTGCCGGCCTGGAGCGACTGGGCCTGGCCACGCGGATCCGTTCGCGGCTGGCCGCACCGGACTGGTTGCCGGCGCCGGGCCAGGCAGCGATCGCGATCGAGGCGCGCGGCGATCAACCCGGCGTGCTGGCTCTGCTTGGCGCACTGGACGATGCCGACACCCGGCTCACGATCACCGCCGAGCGCGCGATGAACCACGCGCTGGGCGGCAGTTGCACGGTGCCGGTGGGGGCGTGGTGCATGCTCGGCGAGCACGGCCTGCACTTGCGCGGGATGGTTGGCGACGCAAGCAGCGGCCGCTTGCTGCACGCCGAAGCCAGCGGCCCGGGGCACCAGGCGGTTGCGCTTGGCCAACAGGTGGCCGCCGCGCTGTTGGCGCTGGGCGCGGGCGAGATGCTGGGGTAACAGCGGGAACGGGGAACGGCAAGAGCGCGAAGCTCAGCGCTTTTGTTCCCCGTTCCCGCTCTCCAATCAGAAGCTGTAAACCAGATTCGTGGTGGTCAGCGTGTCGGTCTTCTTCGTGGCCGCCAGCACGTCGCTGTTGTGGCGCACCTGGAAGCCGACCTTCAAGGCCAGCTTCTTGGTCATGCTGACGGCGAGGCCCGCATCGTTCTGCAGGTAGGTGTTCTTGGAGCCCGCTTCCATCAGGAAGGTGTCTTCGAACGCGGTGTTCTCGGTGAGCTTCAGCTTGTAGTTGATCAGGCCACGGCCGACCATCTCGCTCTGCGTGGGCTGCTGCTGGTGTACCACCGCGTTGTTGACCACCACGTCGACATCGGCCGGGCGGTAACGCTTGTAACCAGGACCGATTTCGAACGACAGCTCGTTGCGACCGTCCTTCAGCGCGATGTAGCCGTAGCCCAGCGAGACGATGCCCTGCCACAGGTTGGCACCGAAGTCGTCGTGCTCGTAGCGCGCCGCGCCCACGATGTAGCTGCGCGGGTCGAGCTTGAGGCCGACCGAGGCGCCGCCGTCATAGCGGTTGGCGGTGGTGTTGAACTGCTTGAGCGTGTTGCCGTTGGTGTCGACCACGGTCTGCTGGCTCTTCGAGCGCAGGCCATCGAGGAAGAAATTGTTCTTCCACTGGTCGTTTTCCTGGCTCAAGCCGAGCTTGGCGTTGATGTTCTCCGAGCGCGAGTTGCCGGTGGAGGAGGCGAAACCGAATTCACCCGAGCCGGTCCAGCCACCGTTGTTGGCAGCCTGGGTGTCAGTGTCCTGGGCCTGGACGGCGAAGCTCGCGAAAGCGGCCAGCAGCAGGCCGGCGATCAGGGTCTTTTTCATCGGGACAATCCATTTGTTAAAAGATGGTGAGGCCGCTACCTTAACGCCCCGGTTTGAACTGCCAATGAACGTTGCCGCCGGGCCAACCGGGCCGGCTCAGCCGATCGTCGGGAAACCACCGGCGAGCGCGGTTTCATAGACATGCTGCTCGAGCATCTTGCCCAGCAGGCAACTCGGTACGGCCAGTGCGGCGGCCAGCAGGCCTCCGCCGAAACGGTCGGTCAGCAGCAGGGCAGCGCAGGGCAGCACGTAGACGAAGAGCGCGGCGAACAGGCGCAGCGGCGACAAGTGCATGTCATGGTCGTCGTCGCGGGACGGTCCCAGTGATTGCCAGCGCATGCCTTCAAGCAAGCCCAGCAGCAGGGCCAGCGCCAGCAGCAACAGGATCCAGACCGAAGCGCCCTGGCCGGGTTCCGGGCCACCTTGCACCATGATGCACAGCCACAGCCACAGCCCGCCGCAGTACCACGCCGTGACCAGCCGGCTCACCGGCAAGGTCGAGGCCATCCGCTGCAGGTCGGGCGTGAGCTGGCTGCGGAAACGGTACGCGCTGTGCACCAGGCTCGCCAGACTGCACAGCAGCAAGGCCACTCCGGCCAGACGCATCGCCAGCACATGCCCATGGCCATCGCCCAGCGCGAGCAGCAGCAGCACCGGCAGGAAGCACGCCAGCGCCATCCCTGCCGCGCGCCTGGGCCAGCGGCGTTCGGCGGACGGGCCGCCATACCATTCCGTGGTGGCCGAGAGGCGCATGCGGCCCAATCCCAGTCCGGCGCACACCAGCGCGGTGCCGAGCAGCAGCGGCATCTGCATGGCGCCATTGCCGATCCGGTTCATGCCCAGCACCAGGCCCATCCCCAGCCAGATCCACAAGCCGTAGCCACTGATCGCCAGCACCCGCAGAAGGATCTCGGCGCAGGCTGGAAGCAACCCCACGGCTGGAGCGTTGGCGTGCTCGCGGGTGATGTCGGATGGCGATTCGCGGCTGGGCAGCATGGGGCATCCGGTAAGGGTTTCGACAGCGCCCGCGATGACTTGCGGGCAGCACAGGCCGCCACCATGCTACACAAGGCCTTATCCAGACGAAATGCCGCCCCATGGATCGCTACGAACGCATATTGACCCTGCACCGGTTGTTGAAATCGGCGCACTACCCGATTCCGTTGTCGCGACTGCTGGGCGAGCTGGAATGCTCGCGCGCCACGCTGTATCGCGACGTGGCCTTCCTGCGCGATGCGTTGCGTGCGCCGATCGAAAGCGCCGGCAACGACCAGGCGGCCTTCCGCTACGAGCTGGGCGAGGGCGAGAAGTTCGAGCTGCCAGGTTTGTGGCTGACCTCCGATGAACTGGCCGCACTGCTGGCGCTGAACGAATTGATCGGCCGTACCGGACCCGGCGTGCTGGCCGGTGCGCTGGCGCCGTTCAAGTCGCGCATCGAGGGCCTGCTGTCCAACCACGACAACGGCAAGGCCTTGCCGATCGAGCGGATCCGGGTGATTCCCTGGGGCGAGCGCAAGCTCGACCAGCAAGTGTTCCGCACCGTGGCCGGGGCGGTGCTGCAGCGCAAGCAGCTGCGCTTCCGCTACCGCGCACGCACCACCAATGCGGACAGCCGGCGCACGGTGTCGCCGCAGCGGCTGACCCACTACCGCGACAACTGGTATCTGGACGTGTGGGACCACGATCGCGAGGCGCTGCGCAGCTTCGCGGTCGACCGCATCGTCGAGGCGCAGACGCTGGAGGCAACCGCCATCGACGTCACCGATGCCGACCTCAACGAGTTGCTCGCCTCCAGCTACGGCATCTTCGCCGGCAAGCCGAAGGCCTGGGCAACGATCCGTTTCTCATCGCACGCGGCGCGCTGGGTGGCCGACGAGCACTGGCATTCGCAGCAGAAGGGCGAGTGGCTGCCCGACGGCAGGTACGAACTGAAGCTGCCCTATTCCAACTCCAAGGAGCTGCTGATGGACGTGCTCAAGTACGGCCCGGATGCGGAAGTGATGGCGCCGATGTCGCTGCGCGAGGAGATGAAGATCCTGCTGCAGCTGGCGCTGGGCGGATATCAATAGGGCGGGGAACGGGGAACAAGAGCTTTGCAGCTCCACGCTCTGCCTGTTCCCCGTTCCCCGCTTCTACGGATGAAACGGCCAGAACTGCGGAATCAGCCACATCGACAGCGCGCAGAAGATCAGGATCAGCGGGATGCCGACCTTCATGAAATCGGTGAAGCGATAACCGCCGGCGTAATAGACCATGGTGTTGGTGGGGTAGCCCACCGGGGTGGCGAATGAGGTGGCGGCGGCGAACGCCACCGCGACCACGAACGGCCGCGGGTCCACGTGCATGGCGTGGGCAACCGACACCGCAATGCCCACCATCAGCACCACCGAAGGGTTGTGGCCCATCAACTCGGTGAGCAGGGCGGTAAGCAGGTAGATCATCAGCAAGGCAGCCAGCGGACCGTGGTCGCCGACCGCGCCCAGTCCCATCTGCACCAGTTGCTGCGACAGGCCGCTGCGCTCGATCGCGATGCCCAGCGGCAGGATCGCGCCCAGCAGCACGATGATCTTCCAGTCGATGCCTTCGTAGACGTCCTTGCGGCCAAAGCAGCCGGTCAGCGCCATCGCCACCGCGCCGCAGATCGCGGCGATCGGGATCGGCAGCCAACGCAAGCCCGAGGCGACCACCACGCCGGCCATGATGGCCGCGGCGTAGAGCGCCTTGCGCGGCGTGCGATGGGCTTCCTCGCGCTCGCTCAGCACGATGAAGGCCTCGTCGTTGCGCAGGTTGGACAAGGCCTCGTCGTCGACCAGCACCAGCAGCACGTCGCCCACCGCCAGGCTGACGTCACTGAGCTTGTCGCGCAGCAGCTGGCCGCGCCGGTGAATGGCCAGCGCGACCGCGTCGTAACGCCATTTCAGGCCGGTCTCGTCGAGGCGACGATTTTCCATCGGACTGGCCGGCGCGATCATCAACTCGACCATCACCCGCGAGCGACCGTCACCCTTGGCATAACGCCGGTCCGGCGCATTGCGCAGGCCGGCGCGACGCTGGAAGTCCTCGATCTTTTCCCAGTCGCCGCGCACCAGCAGCACGTCGCCGACGGTGATCTCCTGGCTGCGCGGCGACCACATGCGCTTCTCGCCCCGCAGCAGCTCCAGCGGATAGACGCCATAGCGCTCGCCCAGCCGGGCATCGGCAATGCTGCCGCCGAGCAGTGAGGACTGTTCGGTCACTTCGAGCTCGGTGACGTATTTGCCGATGTCTTCCTGCACCGGCATCTGGGTGTCGACTTCGCGCGGCAGCAGCCAGCGCCCGACCAGCATCAGGTAGACGATGCCGACCACCGCGAGGATCACGCCCATGCGGGTGAACTCGAACACGCCGATCGCGTCCATGCCGTGCTTCTGCGCCAGCGTGTCGGCCAGCAGGTTGGACGAGGTGCCGATCAGCGTGCATACGCCGCCCATCTGCGCGGCGTAGGCCATCGGCATCAGCACGCGAGCGGGCGAGGTGTGCGTGCGCTGGCACACGCGCAGGGCCAGCGGCAGGAAGGTGGCGACCAGCGCGATGTTCTTGACGAAGGCGCCCAGCGGCGCGATCGCCAGCATCAAGGCCAGGGTCAGCACCCAGGGCCGCTTGATCCGCATCAGCCAGCGGCTCAACGGATCCAGCGCGCCGGAGCGCTCGATGCCCAGGCTCAAGGCGAACATCGCCGCCACCGTTACCGTGGCTTCGTTGCTGAAGCCACTGAGCGCTTCCACCGGGGTGACGATGCCGAGGATCACCAGGGTCGCCAGCACCAGCAACGCGACCAGGTCGATGCGCAGTTTCTCGCTGGCGAACAGCGCCATCGCCAGCACGATCACCGCCACGGTCGCCCATGCCTGCCAACTCATGCGGCGCGCCTTGGCGCGCATGTGCGGGCCGGCAGACGTGTCGCGCGGGATGGGAAATGGGTCATGCAGGATTCCGGGTTCGTTGCCGCAAATCTGTTGCCGCGGCCTTGTTCATACTAACCAGCCGTCGCCACGCTCGCTCGCCGTCCGCGCAGCTTGCCCACGGCAACGCCTGTATTTCGTGATTGAATGCCTGCCATGAAAGCACAACTCATCGATGGCCCGTCCGGCGTCAGCGAGCCGCACGCCGGAACGCGCAAGCCCACCGTGGCGTTGGCCTTGGGCGCCGGCGGCGCCAAGGGGCTGGCGCATATCGGCGTGATCGAGGAGCTCGAAGCGCAGGGCTACCAGATCGTGGCGATTGCCGGTACCTCGATGGGCGCGCTGATCGGCGGCATCCATGCCGCCGGCAAGCTGGCGGTCTACCGCGAATGGGTCTGCGCGCTGGCCAAGCTGGATGTGCTTCGGCTGGTCGACTGGACCTTCACCGGCGGCGGACTGATCAAGGGCGAGAAGATCATCGAGACCATGCGCGGCTTGATCGGCGACGTGCAGATCGAGGAACTGCCGCTGGCCTTCACCGCGGTCGCCACCGACCTCGAAAGGGGGCGCGAGGTGTGGCTCAGCCGGGGCTGCCTGTTCGATGCGATCCGCGCATCGATCTCGATTCCCACGGTATTTCGGCCGCACCTGATCAACGGCCGGCGACTGGTCGATGGCGCCCTGCTCAACCCGGTGCCGGTGACGCCGCTGATCCGCGAGAACGCCGACTACACGATTGCGGTGAGCGTGGACGGGCCGGCGCTGACCCGCCCCCCGCCCGAACCGCCGATCCGCGACGCCCATGCGCAGTCCGGTTATCGCCAGCGTATCGGCGAGTTCATCGGACGGATGATTCCGCACGGCGAGAACCAGCCACGCGAGCCGGGCACGCTCGACCTGCTGGCCCAGGCGATGGACCTGATGCAGGCGAACCTGGCGCGGCTGCGGCTGGCCGCCTACGAGCCGGACCTGCTGATCGAACTGCCGCGCAACATCGCCAGCGCCTACGAGTTCTATCGGGCGCGGGAACTGATCGAGATGGGCCGCCTGCAGGCACGCACCACGCTGGCCAGCTGGCCACGGGCGGGCACACCCCAGCGCGAGCCCTGAGCCGCGGCGGGTCAGCGCGGACCGTGCGAGTGCAGCCAGTTTTCCAGATAGGCCTTCAGCGCCACCGCGTTGTTGTGTTCCTCATCGCGCGCGCCGTAGAGCAGGGTGAGCGGGTGCCGCGTGGCGCGCTGGGCGAGCGGCTGCCAGTGCTCGGCGAGCCGGTCCAGTTCGCCGGCGTAGCGATGGCGGAAACCGTCCCACCGCGCCGGGTCGTGCCCGAACCATTGCCGCAAGGCGGTCGACGGCGCCAGCTCCTTCGCCCACAGGTCCAGCGGCACGGCATCCTTCTTCAGGCCACGCGGCCACAGTCGATCGATCAGCACGCGATAACCGTCCGCCGCGGTGGCCAGCTCGTAGACGCGTTTGACGGCAATGCTCATGGGCGCGCTCCCGATGCTCCGGATCAGCCGGGGACACCGCCCAGCATACGAGCTTCGGCCTCCGCCGAGGTGATCTGGATCAGAGTTCCTCGACCCCGGTCACCTTGCCGCGACGCATCAGCCACGCCACGCCGCGCAAGTCGGCCAGGCCAACCCACAGCCGGTCGAGCATGCCGTACTTGGACACGCCGGCGGTGCGCGGGCGGTGACCCACCGGCACGCTCTGGTTGGCAAAGCCGGCACGCTTGACCAGCGCCGGCAGGTAGCGGTGCATGTGATCGAAATACGGCAGGCGCAGGAACACCTCGCGCTCGAACAGCTTCAGTCCGCAGCCGGTGTCCGGGGTGGCATCGCGCAGCATGCGCGAGCGCACCGCGTTGGCGACCTTCGAGGAAATCCGCTTGTTGAAACTGTCGCGACGAGTAGTCCGCCAGCCGGCGAACAGGCGCACCTCGGCCGGCGCCGCGTCACGCGCAGCCAGCAGCTTCGGAATGTCGGCCGGATCGTTCTGGCCATCACCATCGAGGGTGGCGATCCACGGCGACCGCGCGGCGCGCACGCCGTTCCACACCGCCGTGCTCTGGCCGCTGCGGGTCACATGGTGCAACACGCGCAGTTCCGGATGGAGCGACTTCTGCGCGGCCAGCACGGCACGACTGTCGTCGCTGGAGTCGTCATCGATGTAGATGACTTCGTAATCCACCTGGCCACGCAGGGCGCTGGCGATTTCGGCCAGCAGCGGCGGAATGTTGTCACGCTCGTTGAAGACGGGGACGACGACGGAAAGTTGCGGCATGTCGATAACCTTGCGGTGTGGTGCGGGGTGTTGCCTGGCAGCTTCGGCGGGCAGAGAAGTGAGTGAAGAGGAGTGAGGAGCGAGAGAGAAGCCGGGGCAGCGCAACGCTTTTTCTCACTTCTCACTCCTCTTCAACTCACTCCTGTTCTTAATCAGCGGATCTTGGTGAGGATGCCGTCCAGTTCGTCGTTGCTGTGGTAGTGGATCACCAGCTTGCCGCGGCCGCCGCGGCCCTGGGCCAGCTCGACGCGGGTGGCGAAGCGCTCGCCCAGCTCGCGTTCCAGCGCACCGATGTTCGGATCCTGTGCCGGCGCACTCTTTGCCTTGCCCTTGGGCGCGGTCTGCGCGCGTCGCGCCGCCTCTTCGAGTTCGCGCACCGACCAGCCCAGCGTCGAGGCCTGGCGCGCCAACGGCACGGCGATCGCTTCATCAAGCGTGAGCAGGCAGCGGGCGTGGCCCATCTCCAGCTTGCCTTCGTCGAGCAGCTTCTTGATCGACTCCGGCATCTCGGTGAGACGAAGCATGTTGGACACCGACGCGCGCGAACGACCGACGGCGTCGGCGGCCTGCTGGTGGGTGAGGTCGAAATCGTCGATCAACCGCTTCAGCGCATCGGCCTCTTCCAGCGGGGTGAGGTCCTGGCGCTGGATGTTCTCGATCAGCGCCATCGCCGGCACGGCGGCTTCGGACACCTGCTTGATCAGCGCGGGGATTTCGCTCATCTGGGCGCGTTGCGCCGCCCGCCAGCGACGCTCGCCGGCGATCAGCTCGTAGCTGTGCTTGCCCAGTTCGCGTACCACCACCGGCTGGATCAGGCCCTGCGCCTTGATCGAGGCGGCCAGTTCGTCCAGCGCCTCGTCGTTCCAGTGCCGCCGCGGCTGGTACTTGCCCGGCTGGATCTGCTGGATCGGCAGCATGCGCAACTCGCCTTCCTGGCTCAGCACCGACGGCGTGCCCTCACCGTCGCCGCCGAGCAGGGCATCGAGCCCGCGTCCCAATCCACGTTTCTTCGCAGCAGCCATGCCTTAATCCTGGTGATTGGCGGCCGGCGCCTTGAGCGTCGGGCCGCTGTCTTCGTTCGCCGGCGCGGGCGCGGGCAGTTCGAGGTCGTCGATCGGGTCGGCCGCCGTCGCACGCGACAGCCCCCGCTCGCGGCGGATCATCTCGCCGGCCAGGCCGATATAGGCGATCGCGCCACGCGAGCTGCGATCGTACAGATGGATCGGCTGGCCGTGGCTGGGCGCTTCGGCCAGGCGCACGTTGCGCGGGATGATCGAGCGCAGCACCTTGTCGCCGAAATGCTGGGTGAGCTGGGCCGACACCTCGTTGCCGAGGTTGTTGCGCACGTCGTACATGGTGCGCAGCAGGCCTTCGATCTCGAGCTTCGGGTTGAGCCGGTGGCGCACCGCCTTGACCGTGTCGAGCAGGCTGGACAGGCCCTCCAGCGCGAAATATTCACACTGCACCGGAATCAGCACGCCGTCGGCCGCGGTCAACGCGTTGAGGGTCAGCAGGTTCAGCGAGGGTGGGCAGTCGATCAGGATGGTGTGGTAGTTGTCGGCCACCGTGGCCAGCAAGTCCTTCAGCCGATGCTCGCGCGCCAGCGCATCCATCAGCTTCAGCTCGGCCGCGGTGAGGTCGCCGTTGCCGGGCAGCAGGTCGTAGTGCGCCTCGGTGGGCACGATCGCGGCGGCCAGCGTCACTTCCTCCAGCAGCACTTCGCAGCCGCTGGCCTGGATGTCGCGCTTGTTGACGCCCGAGGCCATGGTGGCGTTGCCCTGCGGATCGAGATCGATCAGCAATACCTTGCGCTTCGCCGCGGCCAGCGCCGCGGCGAGGTTGACGGCCGTGGTGGTCTTGCCGACACCGCCTTTCTGGTTGGCGACAGCGATGATGCGGGCCATGGATGGATAGCTACCGTTCGCGAAGGACGGCTAGATTAGCATTGCCGCCGCAGCTTGCCTGCCCGGGCGCGGCCGGCCTCAGGCGCCGATCCGGCTGCCGCTCTCGGCGTCGAACAGGTGCAGCCGTTCGGCGACCAGACTCAACGGCACCTGGCTGCCGGGTTCGGGCAGGGTTCGCGGCGACACCCGCGAGACCAGTGCCTGACCGCCGTAGCGCAGATTCAGGAAGACCTCGTTGCCGACCGGCTCGAGCACTTCCAGCAGCGCGGTGAACGCCGGCGTGCCGGCCGGCGGCGGCTGCAGGTCTTCCGGGCGGATGCCCAGCACCACCGGGCGGTCGCGCCAGGGCTGCCAGGCGGCGGCCTGCGCCGGCTCGCCCAGCGGAATCGTGCCGTGGGCGGTGACCAGCGTCCAGCCTGCCTCGCGCCTCAGCGTGCCGTGCAACTGGTTCATCGCCGGGCTGCCGACGAAGCCGGCGACGAACAGGTTGGCCGGCTTGTCGTACAGGTTCATCGGGGTGTCGATCTGCTGGATCACGCCGCCATCGAGCACCACGATGCGCTGGCCCAGGGTCATCGCCTCGATCTGGTCGTGGGTGACGTAGACCATGGTGGCCTTGAGCTGGCGATGCAGTCGCGCGATCTCCACCCGCATCGACAGCCGCAGCTTGGCATCCAGATTGGACAGCGGTTCGTCGAGCAGGAACACCTTCGGATCGCGCACCAGGGCGCGGCCCAGCGCCACGCGCTGGCGCTGTCCGCCCGACAGGCCGGCCGGGCGCGCGGCCAGCCGGCTTTCCAGCTCGAGGGTTTTCGCCGCAGCGGCCACCCGCCGGTCGATCTCGGCCTGCGGGTGGCCGCGCAGCTTCAGGCCGAAGCCCAGGTTTTCGGCCACCGTCATGTGTGGATACAGCGCGTAGTTCTGGAACACCATGGCGATGTCGCGGTCCTTCGGTGCCAGCTCGTTGACCATGCGCCCGTCGATCGACAGCGTGCCGCCGCTGATCGTTTCCAGGCCGGCGATCATCCGCAGCAAGGTGGTCTTGCCGCAGCCCGACGGCCCCACCAGCACCAGCAGTTCGCCGTCGGCAATCTCGAAACTGGCGCCGGCCACGCCGACGTGACCGTTGGGGTAGACCTTGCGCAACTGGTCCAGACGCACGACCGCCATGGGTATCTCCGGTGGGGGCGGCCATCACGACCGGGAATCGTCTTCTGCTGCCGCCACAGCATGCACTGCCCTGCACAGCGGCGAAACATTCGGCTATTCTGCCCATGTAATCGTTTACATCAAGCACTTTGATTGCAGGTATCCCGATGACCCGCCCCAGCTTCCGCTTTCCCGACGGCTTCCATTGGGGCGCCGCCACCTCGGCCTACCAGATCGAAGGCTCGCCGCTGGCCGATGGCGCCGGCCCCAGCATCTGGCAGCGTTTCGCGCACACGCCGGGGATGATGGCCAACGGCGACACCGGCGACGTGGCCTGCGACCACTACCACCGCTACAAGGGCGACGTGCAGCTGATGAAGGCGCTCGGCCTGCAGGGTTACCGCTTCAGCATCAACTGGGCGCGGGTGTTGCCCGAGGGTACTGGCCGGGTCAATCCGAAGGGGCTGGATTTCTACTCGCGGCTGGTCGACGAACTGCTGGAGAACGGCATCGTGCCGAACGCCACGCTGTTCCACTGGGACTTGCCGGCGGCGCTGGACGACCGTGGCGGCTGGCTCAATCGCGACGTCGCGCACTGGTTTGCCGAATACGCCGAGGTGATGTTCAAGGCGCTGGACGACCGCGTGCCGCGCTGGGCCACACTCAACGAGCCCTGGGTGGTCACCGATGGCGGCTACCTGCACGGCGCGCTGGCGCCGGGCCATCGCAACAAATACGAGGCGCCGATCGCCGCGCACAACCTGATGCGCGCCAGCGGCGCCGGCGTGCAGGCCTATCGCGCCCACGGCAAGCACGAGATCGGCGTGGTGTTCAACATCGAGCCGAAATACCCGCACTCCGACAGCGCCGAGGACCTCGCCGCCACGCGCCGTGCGCACGCCTACATGAATGAGCAATTCGCCGATCCGGCGCTGCTCGGCAGCTACCCGCCGGAGCTGAAGGAAATCTTCGGCGACGCCTGGCCGGATTTCCCCGAAGACGATTTCAAACTGACCCATCAGAAGGTCGATTTCGTCGGCATCAACTACTACACCCGCGCGGTGGTGAAGCACGACGCGAACGCCTATCCGTTGCAGGCGGTGCCGGTGCGCCAGCCGAACAAGACCTATACCGAAACCGGCTGGGAGGTGTTCGAGCAGGGCCTGACCGACACGCTGACCTGGTTCAAGCAGCGCTACGGCGACATCCCGCTGTACATCACCGAGAACGGTTCCGCGTTCTACGACCCGCCGGTGGCCGAGAACGGCGAGCTCGACGACCCGCTGCGCAGCAACTACCTGCGCAAGCACCTGAAGGCACTGCACAAGGCGATCGAGGCCGGGGTGGACCTGAAGGGCTATTACGCCTGGTCGTTGATGGACAACCTGGAGTGGTCGCTGGGTTTCTCCAAGCGCTTCGGCCTGTACCACGTCGATTTCGCCACCCAGCAGCGCACGCCCAAGGCCACCGCGAAGCTGTATGCCCAGGTGATCGAAAGCAACGGCGCCATTCTGGACGATTGATCCGGTGAATCAGGCGCGACCGAGCACCAGCAGGTGACGCTCGGCCGGAAGTCCGGGCACGGCCAACTCGTGCGTGCTGCGCACTTCGAATCCGGCTGGAATGCCCGGCAATTCGTCGTCCGGCCGCTTGCCCTTCATCGCCAGCCAGATCCCCTGCGGCGCCAGCAGATGGCCGCCCCAGCCGAGCATGTCGGCGAGGCTGGCGAACGCCCGCGCGGTGACGCAGTCGAATTGACCCTGGACGTCTTCGACGCGCGACTGTTCCGCGCGAACACCTTCCAGCTTCAGCGCACGAATCGCCTCGCGCAGGAAGCGCACCTTCTTGCCATTGGAATCGACCAGCAGGATCTGCCGACCTGGCGCGGCGATCGCCAGCACGATGCCGGGCAGGCCGGGACCGGTGCCCAGATCCGCCAGGGTCTGGCCCTGCACGTACGGCAGGATCGCCAGCGAATCAAGCAGGTGCCGGGTGACCATCTCGGCCGGGTCACGCACGGCGGTGAGGTTGTAGGCGGCGTTCCAGCGCTGCAGCAAGGCCTGGTAGTCGAGCAGCCGGGACACCGCCTCGTCGGGCAGCTGCAGACCCAGCGCGGCGACGCCTTGTTCGAGTCGTGCCTGCAGGGCGTCGCGGCTGGTCATCGGTTCACTCAGGTGACGTGGGGCCGCAAAGTATCGACGGCCGGCGGCCGCCGTGCCAACCCCGCCGGAAAAAAGAAACCCGCCGAAGCGGGCTCAATAGCAGCAATTCCCCTGCGGCGCGGGCGTTCTCGGACGCCCTGGCGCCATCCCCGACTTCAGGCCGCGTCCAACTCGACCCGCGTGACCATCATGCCGCGCTCGCGCAGCGCACTGTTCAAGGACTGTTTCACCCGTGCACCGAGGTCGCGACGATTCGCGCCATCGGCGGCCGGCTCGTTGCGCAGTGCTTCGCGCGCACCGCGGCGAATCAGCTGATCGACCTGCTCGAACACCGCATCGGCCCGTTCCGGCTCCAGCACCTGCCAGTACACGGTGCCGCGCAGGTCGCCGGCATCTTCCAGTGGCGCGTCCAGCCGCAGCGTCTGCCCGGCCAGGTTGATCTTGTGGGCCACCCGATCCAGCAGCGGCAGCACCAGATGCGTACCCGCCTGCAGCACCCGCACCAGCTTGCCGCGGCGATACAGGCTGTAGACCTGACCCGCAGGCACATGCCGCACCGCGCTGGCGGCCAGCACGGCGGAAACAAGGAGCAGCAGGGTCAGAAGGGTGGTCATGATCTGGAAAAACAGCAAGTTGTCTATGATTTGTTGAAAAGTTTTGAAGCTTCAGGATACAGCTGCCTGAGTCCACAAAGATTAACCTTCATTTAACGGCGTAACGCAAAACTTAACAAGTGGCAGCATGCGGCGCTCGGCGGACGCCGGTCACAGAATCACCAGGTCCCTGAAAACACATGCCTGGATCGTGCCAACGCGTCGATTGCTGCACTGCTCAAACAAACGGCTCATTCGCTTGCCGCCCGGCACAAGGCCTCTGCCAAAGACCGGCGCCGGCAACTGGCCGGGCCTGCCGCAGCGCAGCAGACCTTCACGTTTTACAAGCTCTTTACAATGCTCCATGAAAACGTTTACGTTGGCGCCGCGACACGGTTTCCGTGTCTGTGGGGCAACCTTCATGTCGACAGCAACCATCAAAGATGTGGCGCGCGAGGCCGGGGTATCGGTGGCCTCGGTATCGCGTGCGTTGAACGGAGGCCAGGGAGTTACCGCCGAGACCGGCGCGCGCATTCTCGCCGCCGCCCAGCGGCTGCGCTACGTGCCGCACGCGGCCGCCCGCATGCTGATTACCCGCCGCACGAACACCGTGGGCGCCTTGTTGCCGGACCTGTATGGCGAGTTCTTCTCCGAACTGATCCGTGGCATCGACCTGGCCGCGCGGGCGCGCGGGCTGCACCTGCTGGTGTCCAGTTCCCACGATGACGCGGCGGAGGCGGCCGCGGCGCTGCGCGCGATGCAGGGGCGGGTCGACGGCCTGCTGCTGATGTCGCCGCACGCCGATGCCGACTTCCTGCGGCAGAATCTGCCGCAAAACCTGCCTACCGTGCTGATGAACACTAGGCTGTCCGGCACCGACTATTGCGCCTTGTCGGTCGACAACGATGGCGGTGCGCGGCTGATGGTCGAGCACCTGCTGGCGCTGGGTCGACGGCGCATCGTGTTCATCCAGGGGCCATCCGGCAACCGCGACGCCACCCAGCGCGAGCTTGGCTACCGCGAATCCCTGGCCAGCGGTGCTCCAGACAGCCCGGTGAGCATGTTGCGCGGAGACTTCAGCGAGGAATCCGGGTTTCGCGCCGGCCAGCAGGTGCTGGCGATGCAGCCGCGGCCGGATGCGGTGTTTGCCGCCAACGACATGATGGCGATCGGCTGCATGGCGGCGTTGCGCGAGGCCGGCCTGCGCGTGCCGCAGGACGTCGCCGTGGCGGGTTTCGACGACGTGCCGATGGCGCGCTACGTGACGCCGGCGCTGACCACCATCCAGGTACACATCGCGGAACTCGGCAGCCAGGCCATGGCCTGGCTGGGCGAGCAGCTCGACAACCCTGACGGCGTGCGTGCCGGCACCCGTCGCCTGGTCGGCGCCGAACTGGTGGTGCGGGCGTCTTCCGCCCTGCCGCCGGCCTGACCGGTACATCGAACATCGGCGCTGGATCGCGCCGGAAGGAACCGTACCCGACAAGGTCGGTTCGACGCAGGCAACCCCGATGGCGGTTCGCCCGCACCAGCACGGCAGCATGAAGGCAGAGCGTTCCACCATCTTGCAACGATTACGGGAGAGGGTCAGGTCATGGTCAATCAACGCACGTTATCCAGGCACATCTCGCTGGCACTCGCCGGCCTGCTGGTCACCGCGCTCACGCTGCCGGGCGCCCACGCCCAGACCAGCACGGCGGTCCTGCGCGGGCATGTCAGCGCACCACAGGGAGAAATGCCCACCCAGGTGGTGGCCACCAATACCGCCAACGGCTTCGTCAGCAAGACCAAAGTCGGTGCGGACGGCAACTACACCCTGGCCGGCCTGGCGCCGGGCAGCTACACCATCGTGGCCAGCGGCAACGGCAGCAGCGCCAGCCGCACCATCACCGTGCAGGTCGGCCAGGCGCTCAGCCTCAACCTGGATGCCAGCGCCGGCACGGCTGGACCCAGCACCAGCAACGCCACCAACCTGCAGGGCGTCTCGGTGAGCGCCACCACCCTGGTCGAAACCCGCACCTCGGAAGTGGCCACCAACATCAGCCAGAAGCAGATCCAGCAACTGCCGCAGAACGAGCGCAACTTCCTCGATTTCGCCAAGCTGGTTCCCGGCGTGACCACCTCACGTGACCCCAACCTGAAAACCTTTTCTGCGGGCGGTCAATCGGCCGAGAATGTAAACGTTTTCATCGACGGTGCCAGCCTCAAGAACAACGTGCTCAAGGGCGGCATCGCCGGGCAGGATTCCACCCGCGGCAACCCGTTCTCGCAGGAAGCCGTGCAGGAATTCCGCGTGCTGACCAACAACTACAAGGCCGAGTACGAGCAGGCCGGCACGGCGATCATCACCGCGGTCACCAAGTCGGGCACCAACGACTTCCATGGTTCGGCCTACGACTATTACCAGAACCAGTCGATGATCGCGCAGAACTCGTTCGACAAGAAAAACCACGTCAAGAAGCCCGACTACAAGCGCGAGCAGCGCGGCTTCACCCTGGGCGGCCCGATCATCAAGGACGTGGCGCAGTTCTTCATCAATTACGAGGAACGCAAGGACACCGCCAACAACACCGTGCAGATCAACGACCCACGCTTCGCGCAATACAACGGCACGTTCTCGGCACCGTTCAACGAGAGGACCTTCTTCGGCAAGTTGAGCTGGCAGCCGAACCACGACAACAACATCGACCTCAGCCTGACCACCCGGCGCGACAGCGAGCAGCTCGGCTTCGGCGGCAATACGGCCTATACCGCACGCAGCAACCGCAAGAACAACGTCGACGACCTGTTGCTGAAATGGCAGACGCGTGGCGACAACTACACCAACGACCTGCTGCTCGACGCTGGCAACGCGAAATGGCATCCGACCTCGGCCGTGTCCGGCGGCGTGCGCTCCATCTACGACCCAGGCATCGCGGTGATCGGCGCCGGCAGCGACCAGCAGGACAAGGGCCAGAACCAGCGCACCTTCCGCGACGACTTCACCTGGTTCGGCCTGTCCAACCACACCATCAAGGCCGGCATCAAGTACGCCGCCTACGGCATCACGCTGGAACAGAACAGCGCGACCGTGCCGACCTACTATTTCAGTGAGGATGCGGCCTACCCCGGTGGCTTCAACAGCCCGTACCAGGCGGTCTATTCGCCCACCGGCGCCAGCGCCAACCTGCACACCAACCAGCTGGGCCTGTATGTGCAGGACGACTGGGACATCACCGAACGCCTGCAGTTGAACCTTGGCTTGCGCTGGGACTACGAGACCAATGCGCTGAACAAGGATTACGTCACGCCGGACGCGCAAATCCCCACGCTGGAATACCTGGGCCTGCAGAACTACATCAGCAACGGCCACAACCGCGACGCCTACAAGGGGGCGATCCAGCCGCGGCTGGGCTTCTCGCTGGACGTCAGCAAGGACGGTGACCAGAGCACCACGATCTTCGGTGGCGCCGGTCGCTACTACGACCGCACGCCGTTCGACTGGATCAGCCAGGAGGAACTGCATTCGCTGGTACCCAATTACACCTTCAGGTTCAGCCCGGGCGGTGTCACTCCGGGCACCATCGCGTGGGATCCGAGCTATTTCACCGCGCAAGGCTTGAACGGCCTGCTGGCGTCCGGTGCGGCCGGCTTCAGCTCGGAAATCGACGTGGTCGACAACAACACCAAGCCACCGCACACCGACCAGTTCAGCCTCGGCATCCGCCAGGTGATGGGTGACTGGAACGCCTCGCTGACGCTGGCCCGCGTGCTCGGCTACGACCAGTTCACCTGGATCTGGAATCGCCTGCCGGAACCCGGCTTCGTGCTCAATCAGATGCCGGGCAGCCCGTACGGTGTAGTGCTGCACAACACGAACAAGAAGACCCAGTCCAGCAGCGTGCTGGTCAGCATCGACAAGCCCTACACCGAAGCGTCGGGCTGGGGCGTAGGCCTGGCCTATACCTACCAGCGCGCGCGCCAGCAAGGCGGCGACAACTATTCGCTCGACTATGTCGCACCGGCCGGCTATTACGCCGACCATGTGGGCGAGAAGCAGCACCTGGTATTGAACGGCATCGTGCGCGGCCCGTGGGATACCCGCCTCAGCGGCATCTTCACCTACGGTTCCGGCCTGCCCTACGACTACTTCGCCAACGTGCCGGGTTGCGACTACAACTGCATCTTCTACAAGAACGGCAAGTACGGCCAGAAGTACCTGAACCTCGACCTGTCGGTGGCCAAGACCTTCCGCTGGGGCGAAAGCCAGGCGCTGGAACTGCGCTTCGACGTGATGAACGTGTTCAACCGCGATGTCGACAACGGCTACATCAACAATCAGTACAACTGGGGCACGCTGAACCCGAATCCGGACTTCGGCAAGGCCACCAGCGCCGACCCGAACCAGACCCGTCGCTTCCAGGTGGGTGCCCGCTATTCGTTCTGATCCACGCGCAACCATGGCATGACCGCTTCACCCGTCCACCCCGTGCGGACGGACGTCCAGACGTCCACCTGAACCTGCCTCCCTCAGCAGGTTCAGGTGGCGTCGATCCACCAGGTACAGCAGACCGATCATGATGTTTCCCCACCGGCCCGCATGGCTTTCCTCGCTTCTTCTCGGCTTGACCCTGGCGCTGGCGGCTCCCGCCAGCCCGGCCTGGCAGGCCCGGCCCGCTCCCGCCACCACCGCAACCCGCAGCGCGCACCACGTACCCGCGCTGGTCAACGATCTCGAACAACGCACCTTCCGCTTCTTCTGGGACAGCGCCGATCCCGCCAATGGTCTGGTGCCCGATCACTACCCGGGCGAATCGTTCTCCAGCATCGCCGCGGTCGGTTTCGGCCTGACCGCCTATGGCGTGGGGGTGGAGCGTGGCTACATCAGCCGTGAGCAGGCGGTCGAGCGCACGCTTGCCACCCTGCGCTTCTTCGATACCGCGCCGCAAGGCGACAGCGAGGACGACGACAGCGGCTACCACGGCTTCTTCTATCACTTCCTCGACATGAAGAGCGGCAGGCGCTTCGCGCGCTGGACCGAAGTGTCCACGGTGGACACCAGTTTGCTGCTGGGCGGCGTGCTGTTCGCGCAGTCGTACTACGATCGCAACACGCCGGCCGAGAAGGAAATCCGCACGCTGGCCGACCGCATCTACCGCCGCGTCGACTGGCCGTGGGCGCAGGTGCGTCCGCCGCTGATCAGCATGGGCTGGACGCCGGGCGGCAAGTTCATCCCGCACGACTGGGAGGGCTACAACGAGGGCATGCTGATCTACGTGCTGGCGCTGGGTTCGCCCACCCACCCGGTCGGCGCCGATGCATGGGCCGCGTGGACCGGCACCTACGACCGCAGCTGGGGTGAGTTCGGCGGCCAGCAGCTGCTGAACTTCGGCCCGTTGTTCGGCCATCAGTACAGCCATGTGTGGATCGACTTTCGCGGCATTCGCGACGCGTGGAACCGCCAGCATGATCTGGACTATTTCGAGAACAGCCGCCGCGCGGTGATCGCCCAGCGGCAATACGCGATCGACAACCCCGGTGGCTGGACCGGCTACGGGCCGAACGTGTGGGGACTGACCGCCAGCAACGGACCGGGCGGCATCGTGGTGGCTGGCCGGCAACGGCGCCAGTTCTACGGCTATACCGCGCGTGGCGCCGGGCTCGGCTACCTGGTCGACGACGGCACCATCGTGCCGACCGCCGCCGCCGGCTCGATCGCGTTCGCGCCGGAGCTGGTGATTCCCGCACTGGAGGAAATGAAGCGCCGCTACGGCAGCGCCATCTACAACCGGCACGGCTTCGTCGATGCCTTCAACCCCAGCTTTCACGTGCAAACGCAGCTGCGCACCGGCAAAGTGCTGCCGATGGGCTGGGTCGACAGCGAGCAACTGGGTATCGACCAGGGGCCGATCGTGCTGATGATCGAGAACTGGCGCAGCGACTTCGTGTGGAAGGTGATGAAGAAGAACCCGTACATCCGCAAGGGACTTCAGCGCGCCGGCTTCGAAGGCGGCTGGCTGGACGCGGCGGCGCCGACGCCATGATCCTGCAGGCTGGCCAGCGTGGACGATGGCTGGCCAGCCTTGCCCTGTGCAGCATGTTGCTGGGCAGTTGTGCGCGGACGCCCGACAGCCATGAACTCACCTTCTGGACCATCGGCCGCGAAGGCGAAGCCATCACCAAGCTGCTGCCGGCGTTCGAGCGCGCGCATCCGGACATTCGCGTGAAAGTGCAGCAGCTACCGCTCACGGCCGCGCACCAGAAGCTGCTCACCGCCTTCGCCGGCGGGTCCACGCCGGATATCAGCCAACTCGGCAATACCTGGCTGGCGGAACTGGCGGCACTCGATGCGCTGGAGCCGCTGCAAACGCGGGTCGACCATTCCGCGGTGGTGCAACCGCACGACTACTTCGTCAGCATCTGGGCCACCAACGTGATCGACGGCACCCTGGTCGGCGTGCCGTGGTACGTCGACACGCGGCTGCTGTTCTATCGCCGCGATCTGCTGAAGGCGGCCGGATTCGATGCGCCGCCGCGTACCTGGGCGCAGTGGCGGCAACAGCTCGCCGCGCTGAGCCATCCGGCGCAGCATCGCTACGGCATCCTGCTGCCGACCAACGAATACGAACAGCTGATGTCGCTGGCGCTGCAACAGGCCGATCCGTTGCTTCGCGATGGCGGTCGCTACGGCAATTTCGAAAGCGCCGGTTTCAAGCGCGCGCTGGCGTTCTACGTCGACACCTTCCGGTTGCAGCAGGCGCCGGCGATCACCAATGTCGAGGCCGGCAATCCGTGGACGGAGTTCGGCCGCGGCGTGTACGCGTTCTACCTGTCCGGCCCGTGGAACATCGGCGAATTCCGCTCGCGCCTGTCGGCGGCGCAACAGGCCGACTGGGCCACCGCCCCGCTGCCCGGTCCGGACGGCCCGGGGATCGGCGTGGCCGGCGGTTCCAGCCTGGTGATCTTTCGCCGCTCCAGGCACAAGGATGCCGCCTGGCAGCTGATCGAATACCTGTCGCAACCGTCGGTGCAGCAGCAGTTCTACGAGTTGCTTGGCGACATGCCGCCGCGGCGCAGCTCATGGGAAGGCGGCGCGCTGCGCGACGATCCGCAGGCACGCGCCTTCCGCCAGCAACTGGAACAGGTGAAGCCCGCACCGGCGGTGCCGGAGTGGGAGCGCATCGCCAACGAGATGCAGCTGGTAGCCGCCGAGGCGATCGCCGGCCGGCTGACGATCGACCAGGCCGCCGCCGAGATCGATCGCCGCGCCGACGCGATCCTGGCCAAGCGGCGCTGGGTGCTCGATCACGGCGCGCAGCCGAAGGCGCCCGCGCGATGAACGGGCAGCGCACCGCGTGGTTGTTCCTGGCGCCGGCGCTGGTGGTGCTGGGCGTGTTCTTCCTGCTGCCGGTACTGGCGGCGTTGGCGCTAAGCCTGACCGACTACGACCTCTACGCCTTGGCCGACATCCGCAACCTGCGCTTCGTCGCGCTGGGCAACTACTGGGAGCTGTTGCATCGACCGCTGTTCTGGTCGGCGCTGGGGCATACGGTGTATTTCGTGGCAGTGGGTGTGCCGCTGTCGATGGGCGCGTCGCTGGGTGCGGCGTTGCTGCTCAACTCGCCGCTGGCCAAGGCCAAGCCGTTCTTCCGCACTGCGCTGTTCGCGCCGGTGGTGACCACGGTGGTCGCCACCGCGGTGATCTGGCGCTACCTGTTCAACACCAAGTACGGCATGGCCAACTATGTGCTGGGTCTGCTCGGCATTCATCCGGTGGACTGGCTGGGCGATCCGCACTGGGCGATGCCGACCATCATCGCGTTCGCGGTGTGGAAGAACTTCGGCTACAACATGATCATCTTCCTCGCCGGCCTGCAGGCGATCCCGCCGGATCTGTACGAAGCCGCGCGCATCGACGGCGCATCGCCCTGGCGGCAGTTTCGCCACATCACCCTGCCGATGCTGAAACCGACCATGCTGATGGTCGGCATCCTCACCGTGTCGGGCTATTTCCAGCTGTTCGCCGAACCCTACGTGATGACCGAGGGTGGCCCGCTGCAAAGCACCGTCAGCGTGCTGTATCTGATGTACGACGAGGGCTTCAAGTGGTGGAACCTCGGCTCCGCGTCGGCGGTGGCGTTCCTGCTGTTCCTGATCATGTTCGCGGCGACCCTGCTGATGCTGAAGCTGTCGCGCCAGGGTGAGCATTCTGACGGAGGGCAGGCATGAACCCGCGGCTGGCCAGGGCGTTGATCAACGGCTTGCTGATCGGGGTGGCCGCCGTCGCGCTGTTCCCGCTGCTGTGGATGCTGTCGGTGTCGTTCATGGCGCCCGGCGCCGCCAGCGCGCTGCCGCCGCCGTTGCTGCCGCGCCATGCCGGCTGGGGCAACTACCTCGAGCTGTTCGTGCATGCCGGCATGGGCCGCTACCTGCTCAACAGCCTGCTGGTCGCCGGCACCATCACCGCGCTGTCGCTGGCCTGCAACCTGCTGGCCGGCTACGCCTTCGCCAAGCTGCGCTTCGCCGGTCGCGAGCGGCTGTTCCAGGCCTTGCTTGGCGCACTGGTGATTCCCGCCCAGGTGGCGATGCTGCCGCTTTTCCTGCTGCTGAAGTACATGGGTCTGGTCAACAGCTATGCCGGCGTGGTGGTGCCGGCGCTGGCCACCGTGTTCGGCATCTTCCTGGTGCGCCAGTACGCGCGCGGCATCCCCGACGAACTGCTCGAGGCGGCGCGCATCGATGGCGCCGGCGAGGGCCGCATCTTCCTGCAGATCGTGCTGCCGCTGCTGAAGCCGATCGTCGTGACCCTGGCGATCTTCACCTTCCTCGCCGCCTGGAACGATTTCATGTGGCCACTGATCGTGCTGACCGGGCAGGAGCATTACACCTTGCCGATCGGACTGGCCTCGCTGGCCCGCGAACATTCGCAGGACAGCGAACTGATGATGGCCGGCTCGGTGGTCACCGTGCTGCCGGTGCTGCTGCTGTTCCTGTCGCTGCAACGCTATTACCTCGAGGGGCTGCTGCTGGGCAGCGTGAAGGGTTGAGGACATGACGCCGTGAGCCCCGACGGGTACCGCCATGCGCTCCTCTCCCTGCGTGCAGGGGGCAAATCGGCAGGAATGCCGATTTGCACGGCGCCCGCCGCCCGAAGGGTGAGGGCCATGGATGGTCCGAATGAAGGCCGGGCGGGGGTTCGCTCTTGCCGTGCAGCCCTGCTCGCACTGCTCTTCATGCTCAACCCCGTACACGCCACCGTCCCCCACACCCTCGACGACTTCACCCAACCGTCGGCCTGGCAAGCCATCGCCACCGACGACATCAGCGCCACCCTGCGCCCCAGCCAGGGCCCGCACGGCAAGGCGATCTGCCTGGACTTCAACTTCAACGGTGTGTCGGGCGGTCCCGGCCTGCGCCGCACCCTGCCGATCACCTTCCCGTCGAATTGCACACTCTCGTTCGCTGGGTTGCGCGCAGCGAGGAGGTGCTGAACCTGTCGCGCTACATCCCGTTTCCGGCCTGGTTGCGCACCCTGTCACTGGACCTTGGCGACGATGCCACGATGGCGCGCCTGCATGCCCAGTCGCCGCTGGCCAACGCAGCAAGCATGCAGCGCCCGCTGCTGCTGATTGCCGGCGGCGAGGATCACCGGGTGGCGATCCGTGGCGTGATCGCCTATGCCGCGCAGCTGCAGTTGCTGGGCCGCGATGTCAGTCTGCTGGTCGACGCCGAAGCGGGTCACAGCAACGAGGACCCGCTGGCCAAGGAAGCGATGTTCTATCTGATCGAGCGGCTGCTGCAACGTCACCTGGCCGGCGCCAGTGCGGCGCCGCCGGACGCCGCCTTGCGCGAGTATCTGCAACGGAATCTGCGCCTCACCGGAAAGGATCTGCGCGGCGAATAGGTGGCCTTGCCGTCCTGTCGCGACAACCAGGACGGCGAGGTACTTGTGCTCAGAACTTGCCGGCGCGGAAGTCGGCGATCGCCTCATGGATCTGCTCGGGCGTGTTCATCACGAACGGCCCGTAGCGCGCCACGCTCTCGTTGAGCGGCTTGCCGGCCACCACAAGCAGGCGTGACGGCTGATCCGCGCCGGCCAGTTGCAGCTGCCCGCCTTCGGACAACACGCCCAGCTCACTGCGCTGCAGCAGCTCGCCGCCGACCAGCGCCGCATCGCCCTCGAACACATAGGCGAAACCGTGGTGGCCCGCGGGCAACTGCAGGGTCAGTTGCGCGCCGGGCTGCAGGCTGATGTCGAGGTAGACCGGCGCGGTGACGATGCCTTCGACCGGACCGGTGGCACCGGCCAGTTCGCCGGCGATCACCTTCACCTCGACGCCTTCGGCCGGATGCACCACCGGAATGCGCTCCGGGCCGATGTCCTGGTAGCGTGGCGCGGTCATCTTGTCTTTCGCCGGCAGGTTCACCCACAGCTGGAAGCCCCACATCAGGCCGTCTTCCTGCTGCGGCATTTCCGAATGCAGGATGCCGCGGCCGGCAGTCATCCATTGCACGCTGCCCGGCACCAGATCTCCACGGTTGCCGTGGTTGTCACCGTGCTGCATGTGGCCGGCGAGCATGTAGGTCACCGTCTCGAAGCCGCGGTGCGGATGCTCGGGAAAGCCGGCGATGTAGTCACCGGCCTGGTCGGAGCGGAACTCGTCCAGCAGCAGGAACGGATCGAGCATGTCCAGCCCGGGTTGGCCGATGACGCGCTTCAGCTTCACGCCGGCGCCGTCGGAGGTGTCGGTGCCGCGGATGCGGCGGGTGATGTGGCGGTCGTTCATGGCGTGCTCCGGCAAGGGAAGGATGGCCACCAAGATGGCCCCGTTCGGCCATTTGTCCAAGCGCCGACACGGGAACGGATCGTTCCAGCGGGGCAACGCCGGGGTCAGTCGAGCCAGCGGAATGCTCGTGCCAGCTCGGCCGACGCGTTTTCGAGATAGCAGCGGCCATGGGCCAGGATCACCCGTTGCGGCTGCCATGCCAGCATGCGCGCGAGGCAGGCGCGTGCTTCGGCCTTGCGTCCGGCATAGGTCAGGCGCAAGTCCAGCGGCGCCTTGCCGTCGGGATCGATCACGCCGCCGAGTCGCGCCATCCAGCGCATCGCCGTCGGCAGTTTCTCCGCTTCGAAATTCTCGATCAGGTCGGTCAGGATCAGCGTGGCGCTGGCGCGATGCAGGAAGACGGTTTCCTGCATGACCCGGCTGCCGCGGAAACGCAGCTGGTCGATCGTGACGGCCCAATCCGATGGCGGCGCATGGTCCAGATCTGCGTCGAAGGCGACTTCGATGCGCTGGCTGGCGGCGCGCTGGCGGACGCCCGGCGAAGCCCACGCCGTTGCCTGCGGATAACGCCGTTTCCACGCCGCGATATGCGCGTAGTGCAGCAAATTGGGCGAGACCAGGTGGCGCACCGGGCCGAGCGCATCGACCGCGGCGAACAGCGCTGCATCAGGGGCGATCGGCGAATGGCACCACAAGTCACCTTCGGCCAGTTGCACCACGGTCATGCGGGTGGGAAAGGGGGCACGCATGCCGAGCGCGGCCATCTGCACCAGCGGGCCGTCGACAATCCAGATCCCGGTGGCGATCGGTTTGAGGGTATTGAGGGGGGTGTACAGGCCGACTTCGGACACGACGACTCCCTGAATTCACAGCTTCCCGCAGGATCTGTTCAGTGCACCCAGTGGCCGCTGCGCTGGCGCGGTGGCACGGACTCTTCTTCCTTGCCCGGGCGCTGCTGCAGCACCATGGTCTCCACTTCGGCCTCGGTGGCGGGCTTGGCCTGCCAATACTGGTTCACCGCGCCAAGCACCGCCGGCACCTGGGCCAGGCACTCGTCGTACTCTTCTTCGCTGAGCTTTTCGAATTCGGTGTCGGCACTGAGGATGCCTTCGTCCACCGCCAGCGCCATCACCGGGCCGAGCAGTTCCATCAGCTGCGGATCCTCGGCCAGGCGGTTTTCCCACAGCGCGGCGCGCAGGTCGATGCCGCGACTGAAACCTTCGCACCAGCCGGCGGCCGACAGCATCGGGCCGCCTTCCATCTCCACTTCGCCAAGGATCGGCTCGTAGGCATCGACGTCGAGCTCGGCGCTGATCGAATCGTTGAGCTTGGCCAGCAGCGCCAGCACGCGATTGCCCTCGCCTTCATCGGCGAACGGCTCGTGCAGCACTTCATGCAGCCACTCATCGGGCAGCACCAGCAGCGGTCCGACCGTCAGCGCGCTGAGCAGGCCGTGCACGCCATCCAGCAGCAGGTCGCCTTCGCCGCTGTGCGCGCGCAGGTAGCGGTCCAATTCTTCCAGTTCGTTGTCATCCAGCGAGCTGGGCCATTCGGCTTTGGTCATGTCGTTCATAAGTCCAGTTCCAGCGTCACCGGCGTGTGGTCGGAGGGTCGCTCCCAGCGGCGCGGTTCGCGGTCGATCGTCGCCGCGGTGGCGGCGGATTTCAAAGCCTCGCCGATCAGGATCAGATCGATGCGCAAGCCCATGTTGCGGCGGAAAGCTGCCTGCCGGTAGTCCCACCAGCTGAAGTGCCCGGCTTCGGGCTGGAACAGGCGGAAACTGTCGTGCAGGCCGAGGTCGGTGATCGCCTTGAGCGCGGCGCGCTCCGGCGGCGAGCAGAGGATATCCTCGCCCCAGGCGACCGGATCGTAGACATCGCGATCGTCCGGGCAGATGTTGAAGTCGCCGAGTACCACGAGGTTCGGGTGGCGCTCCTGCTCGCGCGCCAGGAATTCGCGCACCCTGGCCAGCCAGTCCAGCTTGTAGGCGTATTTCTCGTCACCGACCGCCTTGCCGTTGACCACGTACAGATCCACCACGCGCAGCCCGCCGATGGTCGCGGCGAGGATGCGGCGCTGCGGATCGTCCAGCCCGGGGATGTCGGTGACGATGTCGCCGAAACCGCCGTGGACTTCGTCGCGAGCCAGGATCGCCACGCCATTGTAGGTTTTCTGGCCCGAATACACGGCGCGGTAGCCCGCGGCAGCCAGTTCGTCGACCGGAAACTTCGCGTCTTCCAGCTTGGTTTCCTGCAGCGCCACCACGTCGGGCTGTGCATCGGCCAGCCACTGGGTGAGGTGTGGCAGGCGCACCTTCAACGAATTGACGTTCCACGAGGCGATCTTCATCGCCACATTGTAAAGGCAAGCGTCAGCACGGGTTGTGGCGGACCGCGGCAGCCAACCACGAAACGACCGGAAATGGCGCCACGGCGCCACCTTCAGGCACTCGGGGGCGGTTTTCGGTGAGCCGGAATGCAGGTTCGGGGACGTCTGCGCAAAAAACCCACCAAAACGCCAGCAACCGGTGTATGCTGGTCGAGCAAGAGTTCCGCGTAAAGGCGAACTCCTGCTTCTATTGCGGTTCGGCGCATGTCGCCAAGAGCCGCAAATCATCCATAGCTTCAAAGGTAATGTTACATGTCGGATCGTCAGAGCGGTACAGTCAAGTGGTTCAACGACGCCAAGGGTTTTGGCTTCATCACCCCGGAAAGCGGTGACGACCTGTTCGTGCATTTCCGCGCGATCCAGGGCACGGGCTTCAAGTCCTTGCAGGAAGGCCAGCGCGTCACGTTCGTCGTCACCAAGGGCCAGAAAGGCCTGCAGGCTGAGGAAGTCCAGGTCGCCTGATTCCCTCGGGAATTGAGCGGTCTTGAAGAAACCCGCTTCGGCGGGTTTTTTCTTGCCCGGCGTTTGACCCGGTGCAGCAGGGTCACGGCAGTGACCCCGACCCTGGCCTTGCTCTCGTCTGGCCCGGTCAGGCCAGACCGTGGCTGCGCAACAGCGCTTCCGGCCTGGGTTTGCGGCCACGGAAGGCGATGAAACTTTCCAGCGCCGGCCGACTGGCGCCCACGGCCAGGAACTCGCGACGGAAGCGTTCGCCGGTGGCGCGATCGATGACGCTGCCGCTCTCCTGCGCACGCTCCTCGAACTCGCCGAAGGCATCGGCGCTGAGCAGCTCCGCCCACAGATAGCTGTAGTAGCCCGCTGCATAGCCGCCGGCGAACACGTGGCTGAAGCCATGGGGAAACCGCTGCCATGCCGGCGGATGCAGCACCGCAACCTGCTTGCGCGCCCGCTCCAGCACGGCGAGCGTGCGCGCACCTTGCGCCGGCTCGTACTCCAGATGCAGCAGGAAATCGAACAGGGCAAACTCAAGCTGGCGCACCAGGAACAGGCCGGCGTGGAAGTGGCGCGCAGCGAGCATGCGTTCGAACAGTTCGTCCGGCAGCCGCTCGCCGGTTTCGTGATGTCTGGCGAACAGGTCCAGCGCTGCACGGTTCCAGCCGAAGTTCTCCATGAACTGGCTGGGCAGTTCCACGGCGTCCCATTCGACGCCGTCGATGCCGCCGATGGAAGGCAGTGCGATGTCGGTGAGCAGGTGATGCAGGCCATGGCCGAATTCGTGGAACAGGGTCAGCACATCGTCATGCGTGAGCAAGGCCGGCTTGCCGTCGGTGGGTGGGGCGAAATTGCAGGTGAGAAAGGCCACCGGCAGTTGGTTTTCCGTGCCGTCGTCGAAGCGTGCGCGACAGACATCCATCCATGCGCCGCCGCGTTTGCCGTTGCGCGCGTACAGGTCGATATAGGCGCCGGCGAACACCCGCCCGGCAACATCGCGTACATCGTAATAGCGCACCTCGGGATGCCACACGTCGACGCCATCGCGTTGTGACAGGGTGATGCCGTAGAGCCTTTCGGTGAGGCCGAACAGTCCCTCAAGCACCGCCGGCAGCGGGAAGTACGGCTTCAGTTGCTCTTCGTCCAGCGTGTACTGGCGCTGGCGCAGCTTTTCCGAGGCATAGCCGACGTCCCAGGGCTCCAGGTTGTCCAGTTGCAATTCGGCGTGGGCAAAGGCGCGCAGCGTGGCCAGTTCCTGCTGCGCCACCGGTTTCGCACGGGCGGCCAGGTCGTGCAGGAATTCCAGCACTTCGGTGGGCGAAGCGGCCATCTTGGTGGCCAGCGATTCCTCGGCGGCGTTGGCGAAGCCAAGCAGCTGCGCCGCCTCGTGACGCAGCGCCATGATCTGCTCGATGCGCTCGCTGTTGTCGAACTTGCCTGCGTCCGGACCCTGATCGGACGCGCGCGTCTGATAAGCCCAGTACACCCGTTCGCGCAGGCTGCGATTGTCGGCATAGGTGAGTACGGCCTGCACGCTGGGCTGCTTCAGGGTCACCAGGTAGCCGTCCAGCTGCTGGTCCTCGGCGTACTGGCGCAGCACCGCGCGACCGGAGTCCGGGATGCCGGCAAGGTCGCGCTCGTCGGTAACGTGTTCATGCCATGCCTCGCTGGCATCGAGTACGGCATTGGAGAACTCGGTGGAGAGTCTGGACAGCTCCACGCCGATCTCGCGAAAGCGCGAGCGCGCCGGTTCGTCGAGCGCCACGCCGGACAGCCGGAAGTCGCGCAAGGCATGTTCGACCAGCGCGCGTTCGGGCCGCGGCAGGGCCTGGAATGCCGGCGCATCGGCCAGCGCCTGCACCGCGGCGTAGAGATCGCGGTTCTGGCCCAGCTCGATCGCGTGGTCGGTGAGCTTTTCCTCGGCCGGCGCGTAGACCTTGCGCAGGGCTTCATTGTCGGCCACGGAATGCAGGTGGGAGACCGGCGCCCAGGCCCGCGCCAACCGTTGCTCCAGCCGTTCCTGGGTCAGCATCACCGTGGCGAAATCGCGTGGCGCGCCGGGCGCCAGCAGCGCGTCGATACCGGCGCGGTAGTCGGCCAGCAGCACGTCGATCGCCGGGGTGACATGCTCGGGGCGAATCTGCGAGAAGGCCGGCAGGATGTCGTCGGCCAGCAGGGGGTTGTCGTGACTCATGAAGGCTCCTGTTCGGACCATCAGCGTGGCGATCACGTGGGGCGAAATCAAGCACGATGATGTGACGACGATGCCACGTCGCTAGAATGCGCGAATGAATTCCCTGCGCAGCTTCAAGGGCGTTGCGCCCACCCTCGGCCAGCGCGTGTATGTCGACCCCGCCGCCAGCGTGATCGGCCACGTGGTGCTGGGCGACGACGTCTCGATCTGGCCCGGCACGGTGCTGCGTGGCGACGTCAACCACATCTGTGTCGGGGCGAAGACCAGTATCCAGGATGGCAGCATCGTGCATGTCGCCCACGCCGGCCCTTACGGCCCGGGCTATCCGTGCCTGATCGGCGAGGGCGTCACCATCGGCCATGCCGCCGTGGTGCACGCCTGCACCATCGGCGACTACTGCATGATCGGCATGCATGCCACCGTGATGGATGGCGCGGTCGTCCACAAGTACGGTTTCGTCGGCGCCGGCAGCCTGCTGTCGCCGGGCAAGGTGGTCGGCGAACGCGAGCTGTGGCTGGGCAATCCGGCGCGCTTTGTGCGCCTGCTCAGCGACGCTCAGATCGAACACCTGCATTATTCGGCCGACCACTACGTACGGCTGAAGGACGCCTACCTGGCCGCGTGACGACACCTCGCCGCGTACTGTTCCTGTGCAGCCGCAACCGCCTGCGCAGTCCCACCGCCGAACGGGTATTCGGCGTCTGGCCGCAGCTTGAGGTCGATTCGGCGGGTCTCGCCGACGATGCCGAGGTCACGGTGTCGGCCGAACAACTGGCATGGGCCGACCTCATCGTGGTGATGGAAGCGGTCCATCGACGGTGGCTGCAGATGCGCCACCGCAAACACCTTCGGGGCAAGAAGATCCTCTGCCTGGACATCCCCGACGACTACGGCTTCATGCAGCCCGGGTTGATCGCGTTGTTGCTGAAGAAGGCGGGGCCGCTGCCGGGTTGATCCTGGACCTGCGATCACAGCGCCGCGGCATGGGTCTGGCGGATGCGTTCGGCTTCGGCCTCGTGCTGCCTGGTCAGGATGGTGCGTGCGGCGGCGAGCTTGCCGCCAAGCAGGGACAGGGTGAAATTGTTGCGGTCGAACTCGCGCAGCAGATCGATCTCCCGCCTCGCCTCTTCGAGGTCCTTGTGGTTGATCGTGCGCTCAATCTCTACCGAGGCGCGTGCAAACGATTCACGCAGGGCTTCCTGGGCAGTGCGGTTGTCCGGCTCCAGCTGCAGCACGCTGAGGTAGAACTCGAACGCGTTGCTGCCGGCCGGCGCGACCAGTCGCCCGTCCTGCATCGCGTCGCGGGCCAGCCCGAGCAGGATGGCGCTGCCGCTCCGCGCACCGTCGGCCGCTGCCGCAGGCAGCTCGCCCACGGACGAAGTGGTTTCATTGATCGAGGCGTTCGCCGCCGCCTGGCTATGCCAGAAGATCCCGACGGCCGCGGCCAGCACCAGCAACGAGACGATCGCAAGCGCGTATCGATGCGATACGGCGGAAAGAAAGCGGGACATGACACCTGCTGCACAGACGATGGCCGCGCGCTGGAGCTTCCGTCATCGACGCGCTCCCGGCGGCTGGCGGTATCTTGGCGGCGCTTTGTTTCAGCCATGTGGCGTGCCGCATCAGACTGTCGTGGTGGCCACTTCGAGTTGGGCCAGCCAGGCCAGCGCATGTGCGCGGTTGCTGCCGCACATCACCGGCTCGGCGCGCAGGCTGCCGCAGATCGCGGGACGTTCGGGGTGTCCGAAGATCGTGCAACGATTATCCGCAGTCAGTTGCACGCAGCGCACACCGGCCGGCTTGCCGTTCGGCATGCCGGGAATCGGCGAGGAAATCGACGGCGCGATGCAGCAGGCGCCGCAGCCGACCCGACAAACCGCCGACGTCACGCTGTCTGCTGGCGCAGGGACTGATAGACCGGGTTGGTGTCCGGTCGCTGGCCGTGCCACAGTTCGAACGCGTCGGCGGCGGTTTCCACCAGCATGCCGAGGCCGTCGACCGCGTAACGTGCACCGGCAGCTCTTGCCCACGTCAGGAAGCTGCTGGCGGCGGCGCCGTAGGACAGGTCGTAGCACAGCGCGCGCGCACCGATCAGCGAAAGCGGCAGCTGCAAAGCCTTGCCCAGTACGCCGGCCGAGGTGGCGTTGACGATCAGGTCGTAGCTGCCGATGTCGGCCAGGTCGTCCCAATAACGTGTGTATGCCCGCGCTGGTTCGCCGATCGCATCGGCCAGCACGTCAGCCGCGGCGGGTGAGCGGTTGACGATGGTCAGGGTTTCCACGCCAGCGTCCAGCAGGTTCCACGCCACGCCATGCGCGGCGCCGCCGGCGCCCAGCAGCAGCGCGGTGTGTCCGCGCAGGTCCAGCTCGTGGCGTTCGGTGATGTCGCGCACCATGCCGGCACCATCGGTGTTGTGCGCGGCCAGGCGGCCATCGGCCAGCCCGGTCAGCACGTTGGCGCTGCCGACGCGGGTGGCCGCCGCGCTGTGCTGGTCGGCCAGTGCAAACGCGGCAGCCTTGTGCGGCAAGGTGACGTTCGCACCGCGGCCACCGTCGGCGAAGAAACCCCGTACCCCCTCGGCGAAGTCGGCCGGCGCCGCATCGATCGCGCGGTATTCCAGTTCGATGCCGAACTGCTGCGCGAATGCATGGTGGATCCGCGGCGACAGGCTGTGCCCGATCGGATGGCCAAACACGGCGAACTGGGCAACTGGCATGCGCTTACCTTGAGTGAAGTCCGGTATCCATTCTACGCAGCGGGCCGTGGACGGGCGACATTCGACACACGGCGCGGGCGGCGGTCGCAACCGGTGAGATAGGTGCCGCCCAAGCTGCCGGCACCTTCCCGAGGAGACCTCTCATGCGCACGCAAGTCCCGACCTCACCGCATCAACAACGTCTGCTCGGCGCCGCCGTGCTGTGGCTGTTCGCCGGCAGCGCACTGCTGCTGAGCACGCTGGTGCCGGCGCATACCGCACTGCTCGGCTGGACGCCGGCGTTCTGGCTGCTTGCTGCACCGCTGGTTGTGCTGCTGGTGCTGGAACCCGCGCTGCCGCGGCAACTGCTGGCACTGCGCCGGCCGCGTCGGCCCGTGATGTGCGGCGCGATCTGGCATTAGTGCGGAAACAGCAACGCCTCCCCACCCGGAAGGGAGAAGGCACGCCGGTCAGCGGGCGTTGCCGCCCTGGCGCTTGCGCTCCATCCGGCGCAGGAACTCCTGCATGACGCGCAGGTACAGCTCGTCGCCGAGGTGAGCATCTTCGACACCGGCATCGATCGACGGATTGTCGTTGACCTCGATCACCACCGGCCGGTTGCCGACCTGTTTCAGGTCGACGCCGTACAGACCGTCGCCGATCGCCTGGGTGGCCTTCAGCGCCAGCTTGACCACTTCGGCTGGCGCGTCCCTTATCGCGATCGTCTCGAAACCGCCGGATTTCGCCGTGCCTTTCGCGCCGTGGTTGTAGATCTGCCAGTGGCCGCGTGACATGAAGTATTTGCACGCGTACAGCGGCTCGCGATTGAGCACGCCGATGCGCCAGTCGAATTCGGTATAGACATATTCCTGCGCCAGCAGCAGTGCGCTGTGCTGGAACAGGCCGCTGGCGGCGGCCGCCAGTGCCGCTTCGTCCTCGACCTTGACCACGCCGCGCGAGAACGAGCCGTCGGGAATCTTCAGCACCAGCGGGAAGCCGAGCTTGGCGACGACTTCCTTGGTCCCCTTGCTGTCGTCGCGATACAGAATCTCGGTGCGCGGCACCGCCAGCTTGCGCGAGACCATCAGGTCGTTGAGGAAGATCTTGTTGGTGCAACGCAGGATCGACGTGGGGTCGTCGATCACCACCATGCCTTCCTTCTCCGCGCGGTGGGCGAAGCGGTAGGTGTGGTTGTCCGACGCGGTGGTCTCGCGGATGAACAGGCCGTCGTACTCGGCCAGCCGCTGGTAGTCGTTCTTGCCGATCGGGTCGACCTCGATGCCGAGTTCCTTGCCGGCAGCGACGAATGCCTTCAGTGCCTTCTTGTTCGATGGCGGCATCTGCTCGGCCGGGTCGACCAGCATCGCCAGGTCGTAGCGGAACTGGCGGCGCGCGCGCGGCTTGCGCCACAGCTTGCGCGAGAAGCGGTCCAGCTCCTCGGCGAACGCATCCTCCTGTGCATCGTCCAGGGTATGCAGACCGACCGGCTTGATCGAACTGACCTGCCACACGCGATCGCGCTCGAACTCGATGCGCAACAGCGGGCAGGGAAACATTTCGAACACCTGCCGGGCCAGGTCCTGCAGCGCCGGATACGCCGTCTCGCCGAAGTAGACCAGGATGCCGAAATCGGTGGTGTCGCGTCCACCGGCCGGCAGGAAGTGGGTCAGCTTCTGATTGAGGTCGTCGATGTCCAGGCCGTACAGCGAGCGCCGGCGCAGGTCGTTCACCGTGCGCACCGAAGGCATCACCTTGTGCCCGCGCGCCTCGGCCAGCAGCGACACGTAGTAGCCGGTGCCGAGGTATTTGTAGCTGCGGCACAGGTTGAGCACGTGGGTGCGCTCGTCGTCGCTGTCGACCGGTTTGCGCAGGTAGTCCATCGCGCTCACGACGTCGACGGACGGATAGTACGAACCCCAGTCGGAAGCTTTTTCGACAACGATGACCAGACGGGTCATGACTTCACTCGGACGAAGTGGCGATGGCGTCCGAACCCCGCAAGGGAGCTTGGGCGGACAGGCAAGGCGCGCAGTTTGGCACAGCGCCCGCGCGGTACAAGGGAAAGCGCTGAAGGGTGATTAAACGGGAAAGGCGCCGACGACAGCGTGTTCCCGCACACCACCGGCTCGTCGGCTGCTAGAGTCCGTGCGTGCCGACTCCTGCCTCCACTCCCTCGCCTGCCCACGCTCGCCGCGCCTTGCCCGAATCTGCGGACACGCCGCCAGCGCCCGCACCCACGCGCGTACGCCGCGCGGCCACCTCGGACCTGGACGATCTGGTGGCTCTGGAACAGCGCAGCTTCAGCAGCGACCGGCTCAGTCGCGCGCAGTATCGCCGCCATCTGGACAGCGACTCTGCCGTGGTGATCGTGGCCACCAGCAACCATCGCGGCCTGCTCGGCAGTGCCGTGCTGTTCTTTCGCAAACACGGTAGCGTGGCGCGTCTCTACTCGCTGGCAACCCAGCCCGAGGTACGCGGCCAGGGTGTCGGCGCTGCGCTGCTCGAAGCCGCCGCCGACGCTGCCCGTCGCCGTGGCTGCAAGGCCCTGCGGCTGGAAGTGCGCGACGGGAACGCCGCTGCCATCGGCTTGTACGAACGGGAAGGCTTCCATCGGATCGGCCGCTATGCGAAGTACTACCAGGACGGCGCCGATGCGTGGCGATACGAGAAGCCGCTGGGCTGAATGCGGGCGCGGGCGCATGATCGGACCGGGCCGCAACTGACACGTCAGCCGGCCTGACGTGAAGCACATGGAGCGACGCCATGAACCGCATCCCCATCCGCACGGCTGACCTGTTTTACGCGTTCGAGTACGTCGGTAGCAGCGCGCCTGGCGAGAACACGGCCTATCTCTGTGTGCCGACGGGGGAGTTCCATTTCCACTCGGAGATCGGCGACAACCTGGAGGCGCTGCCGGACGATGTGGAGGACACCGACAAGTACCTTCCGATCCCACACTGGCACGACCTCGATCTTGGCCAGCAGCTGGTGCGCGATTTCACGGCAGAGTGCCTGCCGGATGCGCAGGATCAGGTTCGCGACATCTTCCATCACCGGGGTGCCTATCGGCGTTTCAAGCATCTGCTGGAACGGCGCGACATGCTGAGCGCGTGGCACGCGTACCAGCAGCGCCGACAGGGCGAGGCGATGCGTCAGTGGTGCGTCGACAACGAGGTCGGGATACGCGATTGAGCGCGGCGCGGATCAATCACACGGATCAACCACCCAACGGCTGCCCGATGCGTCGCTCGGTCGCCTCGTCGGGGCGTGCCACCAGCGCGCCAGTGCGCATCAGGCTCACGCTGTAGTGTCCCTGGTCGACCAGCGGCAGGAAGGCACCGCTGCCATACACCGTGTCCACCTCGGGCAACCAGCGCGAGTAGCGCTTTTTCAGGTTGAGCAGATCAAAGGCGCCGGTGTCGCCGAAACTGATCACCGTGCGCGGCGCGTTCAGCTCCTGGGCTGCGTCGTCGTAGCGACCGGACAGCCGATCGAGCCGATACAGCGGCGGCACGCCGGCCAGCAAGGCGGGCAACTTCCACTTCAAGACGACCGCCTCGATGCGCCAGTCGTCGCCCGCCAGTTCCAGCTGGCGCGTGCTGCCATCGGGCCAGGTGAGCAGCAATGACCAGCGCTGTGGCGACAGGATGCGCGCGTCGATCTCCACCACCGGCGCCTCCTCGCCGAGCAGGCGGTAGCCGCGCAAGGCGTAACCGCTGCCGGCGAGCAGCAAGGTGAGCACGAAGCAGACCAGGCACAGCAGCGCGCGCCAGCTGGCTGCCAGGCGACGGCCGCCATGCAGACGCTGCCGCACGGCCACCAGCTGCACCAGGGTGATCAGGGCAAGCACCGCCGCCAGCACCAGCAGCATGGTCGTCGGCAGACGCAGAAGTGCGCTCCAGTCCATCGTCTCCACCCTCGTCGTCGCCAACGGCGATCATCGGGCCATGATAGCGGGCGCCGCCGCGGTTGGCCGGCCGCGCCTCGCTATACTGCGCGCGTCAACAGGAAACCTGATCATGTCCCGAGCCCGCCTGCTGTTCTTGTCCTGCCTGGTCCTTGTCGCGCTTGCCGGTTGCGGCAACAAGGGCCCGCTGGTGCTGCCGACCCATCCGGCCGGGGCGTCCACCGTTGCCGCCCCGGCAGCAGTCGTGCCGGCCAGCCAGCCGCGCTGAACGGGCGCCCACCCATGCAACTGCACTTTTCCAAGATGCACGGCATCGGCAACGATTTTGTCGTGCTGGATTGCCGGCAGCAGGCATTCGCGCTGCAGCCGGAGCAGATCCGCGCGCTGGGCGATCGCCACACGGGGGTGGGCTTCGACCAGTTGCTGAGCATCGAGCCGGCACGCGACCCGGCCTGCGCGTTCTACTACGGCATCTGGAATGCCGATGGTTCGTCGTCGGGACAGTGCGGCAACGGCGTGCGCTGCGTGGCGGCATGGCTGCACCGCGCCGGCGCGCTGGCGATCGGCGAACCGGTGCTGATCGAAAGTCCGTCCGGCCCGGTGTCGGTGACGCTGCTCGGCCCGCACAAAGTCACCGTGGACATGGGCGAGCCGGTGTTCGAGCCGGCCCGCGTTCCGCTGGCGGCGGCGGCGAGGGCAGATCGCTACCAGATTGTTGCCGGGCAGCGGACGATCGAGTTCGGCGCGGTGTCGATGGGCAATCCGCATGCGGTGGTGTCGGTCTCCGACCTCGCCGATCCCGCGCTGGAGCAACTCGGTCCGCTGCTGACCTCCCATCCGCGCTTTGCCGAGCGAGTCAACGCGGGCTTCGTGTTGCAGCTGGACCGCGGCCACCTGCGCCTGCGCGTGCACGAGCGCGGCGCCGGCTGGACGCGCGCCTGTGGCAGCGGCGCCTGTGCCGCGATGGCGGTACTGCATCAGCGCGGCGAAGTGGACGACGCGGTCGTCGTCGAGCTGCCTGGCGGCAGCCTGCGCATCGACTGGGCTGGCGCCGGCCACCGGTTGCGGATGACCGGCCCGGCCGCTTTCGTTTTCGAGGGCGAGTGGCCGGTTCCAGCTATCGGCGGTTGAAGCGCGCCCCGGTCCATCGCACACTCCAGCCAGACGGCCGCATCCTGCGCGCGCCGCGCCACGGTTCGAGGAATCCCGCGCATGACCGCAACCCTGCTCGACGATGCCACCCAGGCCCGGGTGGTGGCCGCCTATCTGAAGCGCCATCCGGAGTTTCTCAGCGAGTATCCCGAGCTTGCCGCCAAACTGACCATGCCGCGCGCACAGGGCGCCGTGTCGTCGCTGGCGGTGTATCAGCTGCAGAGTCTGCGCGACAAGAACGCGGAGCTGGAACGCCAGCTGGCCGAACTGGTGTCGATCGCGGCCGAGAATGAACAGCTGATGGAGCGGGTGCATGCTTTGACCGTGGCCCTGCTGCGGGCGAACACCATGGAAGTGACCGTGCGCACGGTGATCGCCAAGCTGTCGGCGGACTTTCACACCGAGCAGGTGCGCCTGCTGCTGTTCGGCGACGAACCCCGGTTGCCGCGTACGGACTGGATGCAGCAGATTCCCGAGGGAGCGGCTGCCTTGCCGGAGTTCGCCGAATTCCTGCACAAGAACGAACCGGTGTCGGGGCGGCTGTCGGCCGAGAAACTCGAGCGCCTGTTCGGTGCCGATGCCGCGCAGATCCAGTCGGTGGCGATGATGCGGCTGGGCGACAGCGGCATCCTGGCGATCGGCAGCGCCAGCCCGGATCGCTTCCAGCCGGGCATGGGCAACCTGTTCCTGAAAATGATCGCCGCCACGATCACTGCCGCCCTGGCGCGCTCGCGGGACGTCTCCTGAGGCGTCGATGAGTCCCGCGCAACAGGTCGAAGCGTGGCTGGCCCGCCTCGGTGGTGAGCGGCATGCCTCGCCGCATACCATCGCCGGCTACCGTCGTGACCTGGCCAAGCTGTTGCGCTACATGCAGGAACAGCGGCTGGGTTCATTCGATGCGCTGGACACAAGCCGGATGCGCAGCTTCATCGCCAGCGAACACCGCGGCACGCCGGGCAAGGATGATGGCCTGGCGCCGAAGAGCCTGCAGCGCCTGCTGTCCTCCTGCCGCAGCCTGTTCCGCCAGCTCAGTCGCGAAGGCGCACTGGCGCATGATCCGCTGCTCGGCGTGCGCGGGCCGAAGGTTCGCCGCAAGCTGCCGCAGGTGCTTGATGTGGACGAGGCGAGCGCGCTGGTCGAAACCGACAGCGGCGGCAAGCTGGCGCGGCGCGACCGCGCGATGCTGGAACTGTTCTATTCCAGCGGTCTGCGTCTGTCCGAACTGGTCGGACTGCGCTGGATCGACCTCAGCCTGGACGAAGGCGAAGTCCGCGTCCTCGGCAAGGGCAGCAAGACCCGCATCGTGCCCGTCGGCCGCCACGCCATCGCCGCCTTGCGCGCGCTGGGCGCCGAGCAGGGCATGCCGGCGGACGGACCGATCTTCCGCGGACGCGGCGACGCCCCGATCAATCCGCGTACCGTGCAGCTGCGCATGAAGACATTGGCGCTGCAGCAGGGCATTCCCAGGCACATCCATCCGCACTTGCTGCGGCACACCTTCGCCAGCCACATGCTGGAGTCCTCCGGCGACCTGCGCGCCGTACAGGAGCTGCTCGGCCACGCCGACATCGCCACCACGCAGATCTACACCCATCTCGATTTCCAGCATCTGGCGAAGGTGTATGACGCCGCCCATCCGCGGGCGCGGATGAAGCGAGGGGCGAAAAGCGAGGAGTGAGTGGAGAGGAGTGAGAAGTGAGAGGAGAGCGCGCTGCGCAACCTGCTTTCTCTCACTTCTCACTCCTCTCCACTCACTTCCAGCTCGCACGTTGAAGCCTCGGTCGCTCGTCCCCATCTGGTTCGTTCAACCTTGGAGATTTGTATGGAATCCTTCCACGCCACCACCATTGTCTGCGTCCGTCGCGAAGGCCGCGTCGTGATCGGCAGCGACGGCCAGGTCACGCTGGGCAACACGGTGATGAAGGGCAATGCGCGCAAGGTGCGCCGGCTCGGCAAGACCGGCGAGGTGGTGGCCGGTTTCGCCGGCGCCACCGCCGATGCATTCACGCTGTTCGAGTTGTTCGAGCAGAAGCTCGAGAAGCACAACAACAACCTCACCCGCGCCGCGGTGGAGATGGCCAAGGAATGGCGCACCGATCGCCGCTTCGGCAAGCTCGAGGCAATGCTGGCGGTGGCCGACAAGGAAGTGTCGCTGCTGATCTCCGGCAATGGCGACGTGGTCGAACCCGAGCACGGCCTGATCGCGATCGGCTCCGGTGGCCCGTTCGCGCAGTCTGCAGCCATGGCGCTGCTGGAAAACACCGAACTGGATGCGCGCACCGTGGTGGAGAAGGCGCTGAAGATCGCTGGCGACATCTGCATCTATACCAACCACAACGTGTCGATCGAAGAGCTGTGAATCGGGATTGGGGATTCGGGATTCGTAAAAGCTCGAACCCCCACCCCATGCGCGACCCGCAGCTCTTCCGAATCCCGAATCCCGAATCCCCAATCCCGGCGAAGCCATGAGCGAACTCACTCCCCGCGAAATCGTCAACGAACTCGACCGCTACATCATCGGCCAGCACGACGCCAAGCGCGCGGTGGCAGTGGCGCTGCGCAGCCGCTGGCGGCGCATGCAGCTGCCGACGGAAATGCGCAACGAGATCACGCCGAAGAACATCCTGATGATCGGCCCGACCGGCGTGGGCAAGACCGAGATCGCGCGCCGGCTGGCCACCTTGGCCAACGCACCATTCGTCAAGGTGGAGGCAACCAAGTTCACCGAGGTCGGCTATGTCGGCAAGGATGTCGAATCGATCATTCGCGATCTGGCCGACGGCGCCTACAAACTGACCCGCGAACAGGCCGTCAGGCGCGTGCGCTCGCAGGCCGAGGATCGCGCCGAGGACCGCATCCTCGACGCGCTGCTGCCGCGCCGGCAAGCCACGCCGACCGACTGGAGCCACGACGCCCCGGCCACCCCGGCGGTCGAGGGCGACACCCGCCAGAAGCTGCGCAAGCAGCTGCGCGAAGGCGCGCTGGACGAGCGCGAGATCGAGCTGGATTTCGCCATGAACGTGGGCGTGGAAATCATGTCGCCACCAGGCATGGAAGAGATGGGCGCACAGCTGCGCCAGATGTTCCAGAACATCGGCGGGGCGAAGACCCAGCAACGCAAGCTGGCCATCAAGCTGGCGCGGCCGCTGCTGATCGACGAGGAGGCGGGCAAGCTGCTCAACGACGAGGAGATCCGTGCCCAGGCGATGGAGAATGCCGAGCAGAACGGCATCGTCTTCATCGACGAGATCGACAAGGTCGCCCAGCGCAGCGACCACGGCCACGCCGGGGTCAGCCGCGAGGGCGTGCAGCGCGATCTGCTGCCGCTGGTGGAAGGTTCCACCGTGTCGACCAAGTACGGCCCGATCAAGACCGACCACATGCTGTTCATCGCGTCGGGCGCCTTCTCGCTGGCCAAGCCGTCGGACCTGATCCCCGAGCTGCAGGGCCGCCTGCCGATCCGGGTCGAGCTGTCGGCGCTGAGCGTGGACGACTTCAAGCGGATCCTGCGCGAGCCGCACAACGCGCTGACCAAGCAGTATGTCGCCCTGCTCGGCACCGAGGGCGTCACCATCGAGTTCACCGACTCGGGCATCGACCGCTTGGCCGAGGTGGCGTTCCAGGTGAACGAGCGCACCGAGAACATCGGCGCGCGGCGACTGCATACGGTCATGGAGCGTCTTCTGGAGAAAATCTCCTTCGAAGCTGCAGACAAGACAGGCGAAAAGTACCTTATCGACGGCGATCATGTGGACAACAGCCTCGGCAGCCTGGTTCAGAACGAAGACCTCAGCCGCTACATCCTCTAGCTTCCCACGGCGCTAACAAGCCCTTAGGAGACTTCCGGTCAACCCCGGGTGCATGATGCTTTTGCCCTGAGCTTTCGGGCCACTGCTGTCGATCGTGTTGTGCTTCGTGTTGCGTGCTGCTTGTCAGGTTGATGCGGCGTCAAACGTT
>NZ_JALBWO010000037.1:0-53194 GCF_050026815.1 Rhodanobacter ginsengiterrae
AACGTTTGACGCCGCATCAACCTGACAAGCAGCACGCAACACGAAGCACAACACGATCGACAGCAGTGGCCCGAAAGCTCAGGGCAAAAGCATCATGCACCCGGGGTTGACCGGAAGTCTCCTAAGGAATTATTAGACCTGTCCCCAGGGTAAATAAAGTCTGAAAGATGGGCTGATCGATCTGAAGGAGTCACCTACTGCGTGAAGCTGTTCTTCAAGGGCGTCGGCGTCGATTGCGCCCCTCTCCGCATCGTGGACCGCGGAGGAGACTCGCTTGTTGCCCGAAAGGATCGCTTCCGCAGCTACGGGATGCCCAAAGTGGGCAAAGTCGCTAGCCACTTGAAAAAGCTTGGCGCTTGAACCGCGATTCACAAGAACGTGGCTAGTTTCCTGCATGTACTCGATGCTATTAACGTGACGAAACAGCTCTGCTCTAAACGAGTCAAACCGATTGCGTCTGGAAATGATGAGTCCAGAGTAAAGCCCGGTTACTAGACCCGAAATTAAGCCCGTACCGAGCCCAATGAGAATGTTTGCACTGAGAGCTTCCATGATTGGCCTAACGCTGGAGTTAAGCGGCGGCGTAGCCGTCCGCCTTGAACGAGTGGCTAAACCCCACCGCGAGGTTCAACCATGAAAAGCGCACACCGCAGGGTTCCTTGGAACAAGGGCAAGTTGGTCGGGCCAACTGTTCTCCCGCGGCCGTGTGAGCCATTTATTTAGGCTTGCTAACCACGTCATGAGGTGGCGTCAACATGTTGTTGCCTGCCGGCGCCGACTCTTTGGCCGCGTGAGGTGGTGTCGCCATGGCTGTAGTAGGCAAGTGCGCATCAAGCGATGTCGTCCGGCTCCCGAGCGGCGATGCGACGCGCAGATGCCACGCCATGCCGAGTACAAGCACCGCAACGATGACAATCAAAACTAGTACGCCATTGAGGGTGCGGTTTTGCTTGTTGACGCGGACGGTGATTTCGGTAAACGCATCAGCAAACCGTGAGGCGACAGCCACGGGTTGCTTGTCCACCAATTCCTTTCGCAGTTTCACTTCGTTCGCGATCGAGCTGACTGAACTTTTCTGATTGCCCACAAGAGCCATCATGAGGGCGGCGAAAATCATGACTCCTACCACAATCGAGACGTTCTTGACGCCATTCCCTGGCTCGAGGCTGCCTGCCGCGAGGATCAACGCGGCGGGCAGTGCCAGGAGTTGATTCTGGATATCGGCGAGTGTCTTGTTTAGGCGTAAGGTGTCGTCGAGGTTTTGCTTTTCGATTTCGGAGCGAACCTTCTGGTAGGAAAAATCGGCAGCGAAAATAGCGTAGGCATCTGTCACCTGCTGCACGAAGAACTCGAACTGATCGATCAATGCGCCCAATGTGGTACGTCCTGGGCCCAGAATATCGATCAGGGCGGCGCGCACCATGTCGCGCTTTTGTTCGCGATGCAAATCGGTTCTTACAAAGTCACTACTGAACTCCTCCAGGCCCGGCAAGGGCCGCAGGTTCGCAGCGGCATAGCGCAAACTGACTTCGATCTTGCGCGTAGGGCTCTCGATGAAGAACAGCGAGGGCGGCACTTTGATCACGTGATCAGCCAATTCCGTGACCAGCGACCACAGCTGAACGGCCTGAAGATATCCCCGTATGAGTTCAGGAACTGGCTCAGCAGGGGTGGTGTAAGCGAGCTCGCGGACGGTAAATGGGTCGGGCACGCGTTCCTGGTTGACGGGGGTGCATACCAGTTGTGCGACGGTCTGATAGACGTTGCCTGCGGCCGGCAAAAATTCAATCGACCGGCTTGCCGCCAAAGTGAGTCCGCACACCTTAGGCGCGGAACGATCAATCTCATCCACCACGGTATCGAAGTCATACGCCAGCGGCAGGATGCCACGATAGGTCCCATTGCCGAGTTCGTGGACACGCTCGAGGTTCGCGAACAACCACCGCGCCCAGTCGTGGGGTGTTTTAGGGAGCGAGGGCATTGTCTTCGATCCCTTGAATCAGCTCGCGCGTCGGATCGCGCAGGATGATCACGTTGGCGTCCGGGTCGTAAGCGACGCGACTTTGCTGCACATCTTCGACCGAGAAGCTGAGCGTGATCGTCTTGCCGATGCGGCCCTGAATGCGCTTGAGTCGATCGAACGTTTTCCGATCCGGCTGGAACCGGTGCGAGAGTTGATATCGATCGGCCAAAGCGGCGTCGCGGATGAAGTCCATAAAGTTGTCCGGGTCTTCCGGCATGATCGCCGCTGCGAGCGTTTGGAGCACGACTTCCTTCCGGTTCTGCGCAAAGCAATCATAAAGTCTTGCACGCATGTCGATCAGCTCGATCCGGCGCGCATCGTCGGTCGTCAGATCTTCCCTCGCCTCGACAAAGTCCGTGGCAGCCTTGATCAACAATTCGGTATGAAACTTGGCGCTCGTGAAATTTTGGCACGCCAGAGCGGTACGGAAGTACTCGGTCACGCTGCCGGCCCGCGACTTGCCGCGGATGAAGGTTAGGTAGGGTTGCACACCGGCCTCGTACTGACTGAGGTTGATTCGCGCCGCTTCGTGCAAGAGATTGATATCGATGTTGAGCGTGGGCTCTAGGTCCAGCGTTTGCTCATTGATACCGGCACCTGGCTTGAGCTTCAGAACAGCGACAAGCAGGTAGTCGTTGTTGTTTTGCGTGTAACGCAAAAAAGCACGAAGCCGCCACTGGCGAGTAGCGTCTTGGCCATTTCCTGCTCGATGAGCCTCAAAGACTTAGTCGTGAACTCGAAAAACGACAGCGCATCCTGATGATATCGAGTCAAAAGGATCGGAAACTGGTGAACGGTCGGGTCTTCACCGAAAGTACCCGTGCTGTTCGAACGCGTGGAGTACATCGCCAACAGCTCCTTGCTGATGGTTCCGAGCGTGTCGTCGATCGGCAGCGGCGTGGTGCGCTCATGCCGGGTGACCGAACCTTCCCCGCGCGTCTGGATGGCCTTGCTCAATTGATGAATTGTCGCTTCCTTGATATCCATGCCGACTCCCCTGTGTCGCTGTCAGCTTACGACGTGTGGACGACCGCCTCAAATCGCCCTGCAGCGGCGAAGCCTAGCCTCACATTCCGTTGTCGCGCACAGTGAGACGCCAGAGCACCTTGCCGTCCTGTGGTTCTAGCGTGCGAACCCGAAGTCGCCAGGCCTACTTGCCGAGGCGTCGAGGGAGCGTTGCTTTCGCGGTGCGCGATGCACCTTCGGTTTGGTGGGGGAACAGATGCCCGCCCTACCCACAATGACACCACCTAATCGCCCTGTCCTACGTCCGCTTCCGGCCAGAAGCGGACGTTGGGAAAGCTTGGCCGACTGTCCGCGTTTGACTGGTTTCTGCCGCTCGCTGCGAGGATGCTGGGGCGGCGGCTTTTGATTCAGAGCGATAGGTCGTTTGTGTTGATTACGCCGATGACCGGTCGCTCAACGTTGAGCTTGGGCCACTGACGTATCGGCGGGGAATGGTACATGCCTCACCTGCAGGTCTGGAACTGATGCTGTTGGTCTTCACGCCTCCGGCGCGGCCACGACACCTGTAGACTCAATCGGCGTACTCGAGGTGCCTTCATGGCCGCGCTCCGAAAGCCTCTTGGTCAGGCTCATCAAATTGCTACTCAATTAACGCAGGCACGTTGAACACGAAACACCTGCATCAGGAAGAAACCACAGCCTACATCGGCCAACAATTCAGGGAGGGAGCTCCAATGACGAATGATCCTGCCGGCTCGACTTGGAAAAAATGGGACTTGCACGTCCACACTCCATCGTCGGTCGTCCACAACTACCCTGGCGCCAGTCAAGACGATGCGTGGGAGGCCTTCCTTCAAGATCTCGAGGCCCTGCCGCCCGAGTTCAAGGCCATCGGCATCAACGACTACATCTTCATCGATGGTTACGAGCGTGCGCGCAAAGCCAAGTCCGAGCAAGGCCGGCTCAAGAACATCGACCTGCTGCTGCCCGTCATCGAGCTGCGCTTGGACAAGTTCGCCGGGGTGGTCAAGAAGGAGAAGGACGGGACCTACTCGCAGTCCGGCTGGAACCGCATCAACCTGCACGTCATCTTCGACGCGATGGACTCCGAGGTCATCCAGCAACAGTTCCTCAACTCGTTGACTCCGAGCTACCAACTGATTCCCGACTCCAGCGACTGGAAGGGCAAGTGGAAAGGCGTCATCACCCGCGACAGCTTGTCCGAACTCGGCAAGATGATCGTGGAGTCGGCGCCGGCCGACAAGCAAGGAGACTATGCGCCGCACTTGCAGGAGGGCTTCAACAACCTGTGCGTGAGCCTGGAAAAGGTGCTCGAGGCGCTCGACAAGCACTACTTCGCCGGCAAATACCTGATCGCTGTGGGCAAGACGGAATGGGACAACCTCAAGTGGGATGACCAGTCCATCGCCGAGAAGCGCAACATCATCAACCAGGCCGACTTGGTCTTCACAGCCTCCGCCAATCCGGCCGCATACGACGCGGCTCGTAAGAAGCTCTCGGAGTCAAACGTCAAGGCCACGCTCCTGGACTGCTCGGATGCCCACGCGCCGAGCAGTTCGGAGAACAAGGATCGCGTCGGAAACTGCTTCACCTGGATCAAGGCCGACGCCACCTTCGACGGCCTCGTCCAAGCCATTACCGAGTTCGAGGACCGCGTGTTCATCGGCGACGCGCCGTCCAAGCGCTTGCTGGTCGAGGCCAACCGCACCAAATACGCGTCCAAAATTCGCATCGGCCGCAAGGCGAGCTCCACGCTGGCCGACACTTGGTTCAACGTGGACATGCCGCTGAGCCATGACTTGGTCGCCATCATCGGCAACAAGGGCAGCGGCAAGAGCGCGATGGCCGACATCGCCGCCCTGGCCGGCGACACCAAGAACTTCAAGAGCTTCTCGTTCCTCAAAGACACGCGGTTTCGCAATCCGAGGAACAAGCTCGCGCAGCACTTCCTCGGCGCGCTGGGATGGCACGATGGCACCGAGTCCGAGCGCCAGCTCGACCAAGACCCGTCCGAGACAAGCGTGGAGCGGGTGAAGTATCTGCCGCAGAGCTACCTCGAGACGCTGTGCAACGAACTCGGCGACGGCGGCTCGGCGACCTTCGACACCGAACTGCGCAAGATCATCTACACGCACGTCCCGGAAGAAGCCCGCCTAGGCTACACCTCGATGGACGAGCTGCTCGACTTTAGAGTCGCCGAGATCGACAGCGCGCGCGAGCAAGTCATCAAGGAAATCTCGAAGGCCAACGCCGAGATTTTGCAGACCGAGCGCCGGCTCACGCCGGAGTTCAAGCAGTCGCTGCAAGAGCAGCTCGACGCCAAGATCGCAGAGTTCAACTCCCTCGTGGCCTCGAAGCCCGCTCAGGTGGAAGATCCCACGGCGTCGGAAGCCGCGCAGGAAGAATCGACAGCGGCCACCGAGAAAATTCAGGCGCTCGAGGACGAACTCAAAAACCTTCGCGAAGAGGAGAAGCTGCTTCGCGACAAGAAGGCTGCCGACGCGAAGTGCCAGGCCGTCTTGAGCCGTATCGCCCAGGCCATCGCCAACCACAAGAAGGCCCACGATCAATTCGTGGCTGAGCTGGCGCCCATGCTGGCCGAGGCTGGCGCGGAGTTGAAAGCCTCCGAGCTGGTCGAGTTGAAGATAGACACCACGAAGATCGACGCGCTGGCCAAGGCCGCCAAAGAGTCGATTGCCGGAGTGGATGCGGCGCTCGCCAATCAAGAGCTCACGGGCCTCTCCAAGCGGCGCGAGGTGGCCGAGGTGGCAATGGCTGAAATCAAGAGCAAGCTCGGCGAGAAGCAGCGCTTGTTCATCATCTTCAGGGACCAGATCGCCAAATGGGAGCAGGCCAAGGAGGAGCTTGTCGGCAACAAGCACAAGCCCCAGTCGATTGAATGGTTCAAGGCCGAGATCGAATCCTTGGCCGTCCTGCCCGACAAACTAGCGGCGCTGCGCGCAAACCGGGTGGAGTTGGCCAGGGCCGTCCACGAGCAGATCGGCAAGACCGTCGAGGAATACCGCCGCCTGTATGAGCCGGTGCAGCAGTTCGTCAAGTCCGCCGCCCAGTTGGAGATGCACCTGCCTCTGGACTTCGACGTGCGCATCGAAGAGTCGAACTTCCAGGAGCAGTTCTTCCCTCGCATCAATCGGCAGTCGCGGGGCAGCTTCTCAGGCGTGGACGAGAGCAATCAGCTCATGCGCGGGCTGCTCATGGAGGTCAACTTCGGAGATGTGGACTCGACGCTGAAATTCCTCGAGACCATCGACGACATGCTGCACTTCGACCGGCGCGAGTCCGGCGCTGGCCGCGAGACCCGGATCGTCGATCAGCTCCGCAAGGGTGGCGAGCCCCAAGACATCCTCGACTACCTCTACGGCATGAGCTATTTGGCGCCGAGGTATTCGCTGACGTTCGACCAGCAAGAGATCAGCCAGCTCTCGCCCGGCGAGCGTGGCCTGCTTTTGCTCGTCTTCTACCTGCTCGTGGACAAGGACGACATCCCGATCATCATCGACCAGCCCGAGGAGAACCTAGACAACCAGACCATCTTCAAGGTGCTTGTTAAGTGCATCAAGGCGGCCAAGCAACGGCGCCAAGTCATTATGGTGACGCACAACCCGAACTTGGCGGTGGTCTGCGACGCCGAGCAAATCATTTGCGCGACCTGTGACAAGGCGACCAATACGTTCAATTACGTCTCTGGCGGCATCGAGTCGCCAGTGATCAAGAGGACAGTCGTTGAAATTCTTGAGGGCACCGAACCTGCCTTTAAGAATCGGAAGCGCAAGTACGGTCTTTGATGGAGATGCACTGGTGCACAAGGCTTTGAAGTCACAGTCATTGGGTACGCTGGCCGGACCGCAGAACCGCTTGTCCCACTCACTGACCCACAAGCGGAGCGCGCAGGTCCACCAGGACTGAACGCATCAGGGATCAAAGCCGAATGGCCGCAACTCCCGGAGGCGCGGGGCGCAGCCCACGAGACCGGAGGCGGCACGCCGAAACACTTCAAAGAAGCCGGTGGCCACTGCGCCACACCCTATTCAGCAGACCGTCCTCGAAACAGGACAGCGAGCTTCGACAATCGAGCGGCTTTCGGGTCAACAACACGCACGAGGATCCCGACAGGCATTCGGACTCCTGATCTACTCTCGCGGCTAACCCCGCCTGGGACAGCTTCGATAGATGTTCTTAGATCTCTCGGAAGCCTTGAAAGCAGCAGCGGGAAGAGGTTCCTTTAACTTCATTTGATCCGAGTAGCGGCGGTCGAATGAATCGCGACTCATGCGGCGGAATGACGTGTTCTCGATGGACGGACCTCGGACGAGATTTGCCGAGCCGGCGTAGACCTCGCTCCAGTTTTCTGAGATGCCGGCATAGAACTTGGCATGGAAGTCCTGCTTGCTTTGCCCAGCGGAGACGACCTTGTTCTCCAAGCCGAAGTTCTCAAGCACATCCGAAGGCAACCCTGCGTCCGCCAGCACCCTGCGGTAGCTCTTCCATGTCGTCGACCGGGTGAGGAAGATAGCGATCTGCGGATCGAGCAGACCGAGGAGCCATTCCCAGATCGTCAACTGCTCTGCGGCCGACATGTATTGGTGGCCGACGAATGGAGAAGCGACGAGTACCTGGTCGGCCAAGAGGTTCCAGCGCAGGATTAGCTTGCCGAGCAGATCCATCGCATCGGTCTTCGAACGGATTCCGTCCAGCACCTCTCCCAGTTCCACTCCGCTGACATCTGCGAGGATGTAGTCCTCCAGCCTCGGCCGCTTCGCGGGGTCGATCAGGAAGCGCGTATACAGCGTGGCCGTATGGGACAGGCTGCAGGAACACTCGAAGGCGACATCCACCGTCATATAGTGCGCGTTGAAGTGGCCCTTGAGGGCATAGTTCAAGTGACTCGTGAATTCGCCCTGTATGTCTTCGAATTCAGCAGCTAGCTGTTTATAGGCGAGTTCATCCAGCGGTTGCCCGCAGGGGCATTCGTAGAGTGCGCAGCTCGCCAGGTCGTACACCAACGCTAGGCGGTTCAAGTCCAGCCGGTAGATCGCGATCTCGGTCGCCACGGGGTGCGGGGACTCGTCGACGTCGTCCTCGCTTCTGTTCACGATGTCGACCTGCGCATCCGCGTACGAGTCGAAGACGTCGTGCAAGCCGGGAATGCAGAAAATCTCCCTGCACTCCATACACCTCACCTCCCAGTACCCTGGATCATTGATGATCGGATGCCGCAGATTGGTGTAGTGGTGCGGTTTACTACACCCCGGGCACTTCGCGACCATCGAGCGCGTACGGTCGGAGGTTAAGCTTTCCAGGCTGAACATCAATCAATCCCGAGGGGCAGTTCGGCAATATTGCGGGCTTCGCGGCGTTGTGGCCAGACCGCCCGCGCGATGTCGGCATTCCTATGAAGCCGGCAATCGCTCGCGCGTTGGGGTCACTCCCTCAAACGCGAGCAAGGTCGCAATATAAGACAAACCAATCGACCAGGACGAAGAGACATGGAATGCGCCGCTCCGAGCAATCGAGTCACCTTGAAGGTGAAGATAACCCGCGATGCGAAAGCGCGTCGCAAGATCGTGACGCTGGACAAGAGTGGCCTGGCTCGGATCAAGAACTGGAACGCGACCGCGTGCGTCTATGTGATCGTCAGCAATAAGATCATTCAGTACGTGGGCTGCTCGTCAAGCAACTTCTTCGGACGCTTCACCTACGGGATAAGCCAAGCCCACGCAAAAGGGTACCGCTGGCCGACATATGACGGGCCATACCAGCTATTCATCTGGAAAATCGCCGAATCTCGCCATTTCGTGGAAGCTGTCGAAGCAGAGGTCGCGTTCCTCCACCGCGCGGTACTCGGAGATTGGCCCATCGAACTCAACCAGATATCGCCGAAACGGCATCTAGTCCACGCCGGGGCGTCTGCGTTCGGAAAATCATTGGCCTTCGGCATCTACTCTTGGTTGATACGCAAGGGATATGTTATCTCCAATGGCGACGACGTCACCTTCCTGAGGCTGCTACGAGACCGCTCGATCATCTGCTGAAAGCAAGGCGGACGTCCGTGTTCAAGTCGGTATCTGCCCCGGACGCGCGGCACAGAGACCGAAAAGGTAGCGCCAAGCCCGCCCGCTTCCTGCGTCGCGACAAGCTCAGTCATGCCGCCACCCGGCCCTGCACGATCAGGACACCGTGATCAGCTTCAGTATCCGCTCGGCGGGCCGGTACTCAAGGACGACCACCATGCGCTCCGGCGGCCCGTCCTGCCGCGGGAACTCGAGCATGATGTTGAACTTGCTGAGCCGGTGCGTGTCCTCGTCGACCCATTCCATGTTGTAGAGGTAGCTCATCCGCAGCTTCTCGCGGATGGCGGCCTCCAGCTCGGCCTTGGTCAGGCCGTCGAGGCCGGCCCTCCTAAGCTTTCCCAGCTTGGCGGTCTTGAGGTACTTGTCGAATTTATCGTCGCCTATGGCGACCGTGAACTCAGCGAGCGGCGCGACCTCCTCTGACATCGACCGCAGCGCGATCTCCAAGTCGTCGTCCGATTCCTGCAGGAACATCTGCTCGGGCTTGTAGGACAGGAAGGTGCTGAAGTACATCGACTGGAGGCTCTTCAGCCGAAGCCCGAGCGCGGTGTAGTCGAGGAGATGGAGGTTATGGTTCTCGGTGTTCGGGCGGTCATCCTCGTGACCGAGGATCACAGTGCCGCCCTGCTTGATCGTCAGGTGAACCAGGCGCATCGAGACGAAGGTCTTGGCCAGACTCGCATAGGTGCAGGGGACGTAGCCGAGATAGGCATTGTTCTCCCGTAGCTTGCCGTCGATGGCGGCGATGCTCGCTGCCGAGAGGTTGTTGACGTAGAGGACGTAGCAGAAGCACGGGTGCTTGAAATCGAGGTCCTTGGCGACCACCGCCGAACGGGCCAGCAGCGGGCGCGCGATCTCGTCCCGATCGTCGACCAGCTCGCCGCCCAGGATGCTGTGGGTCGTCTTGGGGTCGAGCGCCCTTAAAAGCGCATCGGCACATTCCACGCCCGGCACGAACGTGTTGTCGCAGCGGTCTTCGTCGAACAGAAACGCCGCCTCGTGCTTGGTCGGCTGCGGGGTCAGCGCGCTTCGCAGGGAGGCGTAGTCGATGCGCTTCGCGCGAAGGATGTCTAGCAGATCGCGGTGGAAGTGCTGGATTTCCCGAAAGGTCTGCGCATCGACCCACGCGAAGTGCTCGCGGAGGGTCGAGAGCATGACGTTACCGCGCGAGTTGAGCGTATGGATGCCGGCCATATCCGGAGAAAACACCAGCCGCCCTAGATCGTCAAGGCGCGGTCAGGGCCGGGCCCGGCAGGCTCGAGGGACCCGATTTCCGACGACCGGGACCTGAGCCCTGACTCAGCCGCGAACCACCAGGGGTTCGCCGTTCTCATCGAGATGGGCCGCCAGACAGAATATGCGCGCGCGATGGGCTTCGGGCACCGATTCCGCCCAGGTCTTCGGCGAATCGATGTTGATGAAAACGCCGAGCGGGTAGTTCAGGGCGTCGATCATCGCGACCAGGTTCCTGAACGCGTTGGCGGCGGTGTCGGGAGTGGCACGTCGCTTAAGCTCCATCGCCGCATGGTTGCCCTCATCCCGACCACGATGCCGACTAGGATCGAACGGCTCGTGGAGAATGATGTCTGGACGGATCCGCAGACCATGCTCTGCCAACCTCTTCTGGTACTCCTCCCGAAGCAACGCGCCCTCCGGCAGCGCCATGTCCCGCAGCCGCAGCCGCAGTTGCGCGTATAACTCGCCTTGGAACCCTCGCTCATCCTCGTAGTAGTGCGGGTCCGTGACCGAAGTCAGCGCCGCTGCGATGACGTTCAATAGCTCTTTGCTGTCCATACGAGGAACCTTAGGCTGTACCGCGCCCACTAGCGGCTGCGAATCCTAACTCAAACTCGCTATGCGCCAGCTAGTCGGATGTCTCCTTTGGGTCGACAAGAGACGGTCAACTAATTGGCCACCCGTGTAGCAAACTGGGTCAAGTCGTTTCGCGAGCATCGTCAACAGTGGTGACGATCTGCGCCGCTGTGCAGGAAGGCATCGAAAAATCGTTTTAGAGCGTCCCCGAATCGCATTCGAAGGCGATGGTCGTGCATGGTCCGTTCCTGTGCCTACAACGAAGTGACTAGAGAGAAACGCGCAACGAAACACAACGAACTCGAATCAGAAACAAAAACGGCTGGCATACCAAATGGCATACCAGCCGCTCTTGCTTACAAATAAATTGTTGTCAATCAACAACTTATTCCACGGTGTTGGCGGAGAGAGAGGGATTCGAACCCTCGATCAGGTGTTTAGCCCGATACTCCCTTAGCAGGGGAGCCCCTTCGGCCACTCGGGCATCTCTCCGGGGTTTTGTTCCGCATTGCTGCGGAGCCGGCAAGGATACTGACCGGCGCGGTCGAGGTAAAGGCTTAATTCACTCGATCAGTGTTCGACGGACTCATCGGAGCCACTGCCGGGTTCGCCTTCGCCCTTGATGCGCTGATAGATCTCTTCGCGATGCACAGCCACGGTCTTCGGTGCATTGATACCGATGCGCACCTGATTGCCTTTCACGCCAAGAACGGTGACGGTCACCTCGTCGCCGATCATCAGGGTCTCACCGACCCTGCGGGTCAGAATCAACATGATTTTGCTACTCCATAAAAGCTGTTGGTCACAGGCCTGCAGATCGACGCTGCCTCACCCCTGAGCGTCCGTCTTTCCGCAGTTCGACGAATGATCCGTCGAAGGCCCTACCGCCTTCCCGGCTCACAGCCAAAACACTCCATTAGCGTCCTGACTGGCGACGCGGCCTTTCTCGACCGCGTCGACACTGTTTTGATAGTAACTGAGCACGATTCTCCGGCGCAATCCGCCGACATCGTGACGAATGGCACGTGCAAGCGCCGGCGAAGGCTAACGCGCCGAAATCCACTGCGGCAATGCCGCCAGCAGCGCTGGCAGGTCGGGCGTGTCCATTCCGCCGCCCTGGGCCATGTCCGGTCGGCCACCGCCCTTGCCGTCGATCTGACTGGCCACGTGCGCCACGACGTCGCCTGCCTTGACCCGGGTCAGCGCCTTGCCGTGTACCCCGGCGATCAGTGAAACGCGACCATCTGCCGCACCGGCGAGCAGGATCACGCAGTCGCCGAGCTGCTGCTTCAGCTGATCGATGCTGTCGCGCAACGACTTGGCATCGAGTCCTTCCAGGCGCGCGGCAACCACCTTGATGCCATCGACCTCCATGGCCGAAGCGGCCAGGTCGGCGGTGGCGGAGCCGGCCGCCTTGCTGCGCAGCGATTCCAGTTCGCGCTCGAGTTTTTTCTGCCGATCGAACAGCTGCCGCAGCTTTTCCACCGCGTCGTCGCCACTGCTGGAAAGCAGTTGCGAGAACTCCGCGAGACGGCGTTCCTCGTCGGCCACATGCGCCAGCGCGCCGGCGCCGGTGACCGCCTCGATGCGGCGCACGCCGGAGGCCACGCCAGCCTCGCTGACGATCTTGAACAGGCCGATGTCGCCGGTGCGTCCTACGTGCGTGCCACCGCACAGCTCGGTCGAAAAATCGCCCATCTTGAGCACGCGCACCTCGTCGCCGTACTTCTCGCCGAACAACGCCATCGCGCCGAATTCGATCGCCTGGTCGTAGCCCATGTTGTGGGTCTCGGCCACCGCATTGCGGCGCACCTCGGCATTCACCATCGACTCGATTCGGGCCAGCTCGTCGTGGCTCATCGGCTTGTGGTGCGAGAAATCGAAACGCAGTCGCTCGGCCGCGACCAGCGAGCCCTTCTGCGTGACATGGGTACCCAGCACCTGACGCAGCGCCGCGTGCAGCAAATGGGTGGCTGAGTGGTTGAGCACGATCGCCTGGCGTCGCGAGGCATCGACTTCGGCGTCGACCACATCGCCGCTGCGCAGCGGCTGCGCGCCGTGCCAGCGACCGGCGTGACCAAAGAACACCCCACCCATCTTCAGCGTGTCGCTGACCTCGAAACGACCGGATGCGGCGGACAGCGTGCCGGTGTCGCCGACCTGGCCGCCCGACTCGGCATAGAACGGCGTGCGATCGAGGATCAGCAGACCCTCCTCGCCCTCGGCCAACCGGTCCACCTGCTTGCCGCCGCGCACAATGCCGAGCACCTTGCTGCCGGCACCGTGCAATGCCTCATAACCCAGAAAGGCGGTGGGCGGGAGCTGGCTGGCCAGCTCGGCCGGCATCTGGCCCCTGGCTTCGAACTTGCCGGCGGCGCGGGCACGTTCGCGCTGTTCGTTCATGGCCCGCTCGAAGCCGGCCATGTCGACGTCAAGCCCGCGTTCGCGCGCGATATCGGCGGTCAGGTCGACCGGGAAGCCGTAAGTGTCGTACAGGCGGAACGCGTCGACGCCGGGAATGGTCTTGCCCGACTTTCCGGCTACCTCGTCGAACAGGCGCATGCCGTGTTCCAGCGTCTCGCCGAAGCGCTGCTCCTCGGTGCGCAGCGCATCCTCGACGAACGCCTGTTTCGCCCGCAGTTCGGGATACGCTTCGCCCATTTCCTCGACCAGCGGCCGCACCATCTTCCAGAAGAAGTCGCCACGCACGCCGAGCATCCAGCCATGCCGCAGCGCACGGCGGATGATTCGGCGCAGGACGTAGCCGCGCCCCTCGTTGGACGGCAGCACGCCGTCGACGATCAGGAAGGAACAGGCGCGGATATGGTCGGCAATCACGCGCAGCGACTTGTTGGAGAGATCCTGCGTGCCGGTAAGTTCGCCAGCAACGCGGATCAAGTGCGCAAACAGGTCGATCTCGTAGTTCGAATGCACGTGCTGCAGCACCGCGGCCAGGCGCTCCAGGCCCATGCCGGTATCCACGCACGGCGCCGGCAGCGGGCTCAGCGTGCCATCAGGCGCACGGTCGAACTGCATGAACACCAGGTTCCAGATCTCGATGTAGCGGTCGCCATCCTCGTCCGGCGAACCGGGCGGACCGCCGGCGATGTCCGCGCCGTGGTCGTAGAAGATCTCGGTGCATGGGCCGCACGGGCCGGTATCGGCCATCTGCCAGAAATTGTCCGAGGCATACGGCGCGCCCTTGTTGTCGCCGATTCGCACGATGCGTTCGGCGGGTACGCCGACCTGCTTGTTCCAGATGTCGAAGGCTTCGTCATCGGTGTGGTAGACGGTGACCCACAGCTTGTCCGCCGGCAGCTTGAAGACTTCGGTCAGCAGTTCCCATGCGTAGGCGATCGCGTCGCGCTTGAAGTAGTCGCCGAACGACCAGTTGCCCAGCATCTCGAAGAAGGTGTGGTGGCGCGCGGTATAGCCCACCGCGTCGAGATCGTTGTGCTTGCCGCCCGCGCGCAGGCAGCGCTGCACGTCGGCGGCGCGCACGTAACCTGGTTTCTCGCTGCCGAGGAACACGTTCTTGAACTGCACCATGCCGGAGTTGGTAAACAGCAAGGTCGGGTCGCTGGATGGCACCAGCGAGCTGGACGGCACGATGGTGTGGTCCCTGGAACGAAAATAGTCGAGAAAGGCGGAGCGGATTTCGGAGGTTTTCATGCGGATCGCGATGGCTGGCGGCAAAGGCCACGCCGCGATCGAGCCAATCGCTCCGTCAATCCATGGCCGTTGGGCGAGGGGTCTCAGGAAATGTCGTCGGCGTCGTCCACGTCGGCGTGGGTGACACTCCGTACTGTGGCGGCCGCAAAGCCGCGACGCAAGAGGAACTGCGCCCGGCGGGCCCGGTCGGCGGGGTCTGCATGGGCTGCACCGCCATAACGACGGCGAAGCTGGGCGGCAGCGGACGCGTCCCAGTCAACCTCGGCGGCGTCCAGCAACTGGCGAATGCGCGCGTCGGACAAACCGTGGGTTTTCAGCTCCATCCTCAATCGCATCGGGCCGTAACCTTGTGCAATCCGGCTGCGCAGCAGCACTTCGCCGAAGCGGTCGTCATCCTGGTAATGCTGTTCGCCAAGACGATCGATCGCCTCACTGGTTTCGTCGCCCTCGTAACCGCCCTGGCGCAGCTTGGTTTTCAGCTCCTTGCGCGAATGTTCGCGACGGGCCAGCAGCCCGAGCGCCTTGTCGTAGGCGCTGCGCTTCGGCTTGGCGGGGGCGTCCTTGCCGGGCGGACGCTTCATGACCATGCAAACGGACATGGTCCGGGCAAGCCGGACCATGTTTTCTGCAGCAGACTGTTACAAGTCACCGCTCACACTTCCTCGAGCGCCTCTTCCGCTGCCGCAGCGGCAGGCTTGCCGACCGGCACCAGCAGGCGGGCACGCAGCTCGGCATCCACTTCGTTGGCGATGGCCGGGTTGTCGCGCAGGAACTGGCGCACGTTTTCCTTGCCCTGGCCGATGCGGTCGCCCTTGTAGCTGTACCAGGCGCCGGACTTGTCGATCAGGTTTTCGCGCACGCCCAGCTCGATGATCTCGCCCTCGCGCGAAGTGCCCTCGCCGTACAGGATCTCGAACTCGGCCTGGCGGAACGGCGGCGCCACCTTGTTCTTGACCACCTTGACGCGGGTTTCCGAACCGATGATCTCGTCACCCTTCTTCACCGCGCCGATGCGGCGGATGTCCAGCCGCACCGAGGCGTAGAACTTCAGCGCGTTGCCGCCGGTGGTGGTTTCCGGGCTGCCGAACATCACGCCGATCTTCATGCGGATCTGGTTGATGAAGATCACCAGCGTGCCGGACTTCTTGATGTTGGCGGTGAGCTTGCGCAGCGCCTGGCTCATCAGGCGGGCGTGCAGGCCCACATGGGAGTCGCCCATCTCGCCCTCGATTTCCGCCTTGGGGGTCAGCGCGGCGACCGAGTCGACCACGACCATGTCCACCGCGCCCGAACGCACCAGCATGTCGGCGATCTCCAGCGCCTGCTCGCCGGTGTCCGGCTGCGACACCAGCAGGTCGTCGACCTTGACGCCGAGCTTTTCCGCGTAGGTCGGGTCGAGCGCGTGCTCGGCGTCGATGAACGCGGCGGTGCCGCCGGCGCGCTGGCAGCTGGCGATCGCCTGCAGGGTCATGGTGGTCTTGCCGGACGACTCCGGGCCGTAGATCTCGACCACGCGGCCACGCGGCAGGCCGCCGACGCCCAGCGCAATGTCCAGCCCCAGCGAACCGGTGGAAACCGTCTCGATGGCTTCGTTGACGCGATCGCCCATGCGCATGATCGCGCCCTTGCCGAACTGCTTTTCGATCTGGCCGAGGGCGGAAGTGAGCGCCTTGCGCTTGTTGTCATCCATCGTCTTTGTTCCGGTTGGGCTGTGAATGGGAAGCATGATGCCCGGGTCGAATCTCACGGGCTGCGATCTGCGCCATCGACGCGAATCGGCGTTTGCGCAAGCAGTATCCCACACCGGTCAAGCCGGTCTGGCGGCGGAGCGCGCTTCATTCGGTCAGCGCTTTGCGCAGGCCGATGAGCGCGGCCGCCACCGTCTGTCGGCGTACCGCCTCACGATCACCGGGAAAATGGAACAGCTTCGCGTGGCCGTAGCCACCGCGACGCTTCCAGCCGATCCACACCGTGCCCACCGGCTTGTCCGGAGTGCCGCCGGATGGCCCGGCGATCCCGGTTACCGCCACCGCCACCCCGGCGCCGAACCGCGCCAGCGCACCGGAGACCATCTCCAGCACGGTCTCCTCGCTGACCGCACCGGCATGTTCCAGCGTGCGCGGATTGACCCCGAGCAGGGCTTCCTTTGCCTCGTAGCTATAGGTCACCACGCCGGCATCGAACCAGGCCGAGCTGCCTGGCAGGTCGGTCAGGGTCTTGGCGATCCAGCCGCCGCTGCACGATTCGGCCGTTACCAGCATCAGCCGGCAGCGCTGCACCTCGGCAGCAACCTCGCCTGCCAGCTGAAACAGCTCGGCATCGGTAGGAACAGACGACAACTCCATGCGAGACTCCCGGGACTTGAATGCACTTTGCGCCACGCGCGAAGGCACCGTTCTACCTGTTCCGCGCGACCACGCCAAGACTTGCATTGCATGAGCCACGACGATCTCACCAAGCACACCCCGTTCATGCGCCAGTACTTGTCGGCCAAGGCCGAGCACCCGGAGGTGTTGCTGTTCTTCCGCATGGGCGACTTTTACGAGCTGTTCTATGACGATGCGCGCAAGGCGGCGCGACTGCTCGACATCACCCTGACCCAGCGCGGGCAGTCTGCCGGCGCACCGATCCCGATGGCCGGGGTGCCGTATCACGCGGCGGAAAATTACCTGGCGCGGCTGGTGCGGCTGGGCGAGTCGGTGGCGATCTGCGAGCAGATCGGCGATCCGGCGCTGGCCAAGGGCATCGTCGAGCGCAAGGTGGTGCGCATCATCACGCCCGGCACGGTGACGGACGCCGCGCTGCTGGAGGACCGCCGCGACAATCTGCTGCTGTCGATTGCCGCCGGTCCGAATGCCAGCTATGGCCTGGCCTGGGTCGACCTGTCCAGCGGCCGCTTCCTGCTCAGCGAAGTACCCAGTGCCGAAGCGCTGGCTGCCGAACTGGCGCGCCTGCAGCCGGCCGAAACCCTGGTCGGCGAGGATGTGGTGTGGCCGAAGCTGGTCAGCAGCCTGCCCGGCTTGCGCAAGCGCCCACCATGGCACTTCGACGCCGACGCGGCCAAACGCGAGCTCAACCGCTTTTTCGGTACGCGTGACCTGGGCGGCTTCGGCGTGGACGGCATGCCGTTGGCGATTGCCGCTGCCGGCTGCCTGCTCGGCTACGTCGAGGAAACCCAGAAGAGCGCGCTGCCGCACCTCACCGGCATGGCGGTGGAAAGCGCCAGCGAAACGATCGCGCTGGATGCCGCCACCCGCCGCAACCTGGAGCTGGACACCCATCCCAGCGGGCGCACCGAACACAGCCTGCTCGGCGTGCTGGACGAAACCGTGACACCGATGGGCGCGCGCCAGCTGCGCCGCTGGCTGACCCGACCGTTGCGCTCGCGCAGCCTGCTGCGCCAGCGTCACCAGGCGATCGGCATGCTGATCGACAGCCGTCGCCACGACAGCCTGCGTGAACAGTTGCGCGGCATCGGCGACCTTGAGCGCATTCTCGCCCGCGTGGCTTTGCGTTCGGCGCGACCGCGCGACCTGTCCACCTTGCGCGACGGCCTCGCCGCGGCGAAGGGTATTGGTGCGATCATCCTTGATCGCCAGAATCAAGAAGCGGCCATCCTTGACCGCGCTCTTCAACAACAGACTTCTCCGCTGCTGCATACGCTGGTGCAGCGCATCGGCGATCACGCCGACAGCGCCGCCCTGCTCGCCCGCGCCGTGGTCGAACAGCCGCCGGTGCTGCAGCGCGACGGCGGCGTGATCGCCGACGGCTACGACGCGGAACTGGACGAACTGCGCCGGCTGTCCACCCACGCCGACCAGTACCTGGTCGAACTGGAGGAACGCGAGAAAGCCGCCAGCGGCATCAGCACGCTCAAGGTCGGCTACAACCGCGTGCACGGTTATTACATCGAGATCAGCCGCGCCCAATCGGACAAGGCGCCCACGCACTACACCCGCCGGCAGACCACCAAGAACGCCGAGCGCTACATCACCGAGGAGCTGAAGACCTTCGAGGACAAGGTGTTGTCGGCGAAGGAGCGCTCATTGATGCGCGAGCGCGCGCTGTACGAAGCGCTGCTCGACACGCTCACCGACAAACTCGAACCGCTGAAAGCCGCTGCCAGTGCGATGGCCGAACTGGACGTGCTGGCGACCCTGGCCGAGCGTGCCGAGGCACTGGACTGGAACGCGCCCGAGCTCACCGACGAACCCGGCATCGCGATCGAACGCGGCCGCCATCCGGTGGTGGAGAAAGTCCGCGACGAGCCGTTCGAACCGAACGATCTGCGGCTCGACGACAGCCGTCGCATGCTGGTGATCACCGGCCCCAACATGGGCGGCAAATCCACCTACATGCGGCAGAACGCGCTGATCGTGCTGCTCGCCCACATCGGCAGCTACGTGCCGGCCAGTCGCGCCGTGATCGGCCCGATCGACCGCATCTTCACCCGCATCGGCGCCGGCGACGACCTCTCGCGCGGCCAGTCCACCTTCATGGTGGAAATGAGCGAGACCGCGAACATCCTGCACAACGCGACCGCCGAAAGCCTGGTACTGATGGACGAAGTCGGCCGCGGCACCAGTACCTACGATGGCCTTTCGCTGGCCCGCGCCGCCGCCGTGCACCTGGCGCGCAGCAGTCGCGCCTATACCTTGTTCGCCACGCACTACTTCGAGCTGACCGAACTGGCCAGCGAATTCCCGGCCATTGCCAACGTGCACCTGGACGCCGTCGAGTACGGTGAACAACTGGTCTTCATGCACGCGGTGAAGGAAGGCCCCGCCAACCGCAGCTTTGGCTTGCAGGTCGCCGCACTGGCCGGACTGCCGAAATCGGTGATCGCCGATGCCAGGCGCACGCTGGCCGAACTCGAGCGCGGCGTGCACCAGCACACCAACGCCTCCGCACGCGCCGCCGAAGCCTCGCCGCAGTTGGGTTTGTTCGCACCGGCGCAACCTTCGGCCGCAGAGCACGCGCTGGAAGCGCTTGATCCGGATGCGCTGAGTCCGCGCGAGGCGCTTGAGGCGTTGTATCGGCTCAAGTCGCTGCGTTGATGGTGGATGGTGGATGGCGGATGGCGGCGACTGCGCCATGAAAAAAGGCCGGCGTCGCGTGACGCCGGCCTCTCCAGGCCCTCCCAGCCAATCGCCGATGATCAGGACCGGCGATACCCCTCCCCAACCGTCGCCGCCCGCAAGCGGCCTGATTCGTCAGGCCGCTTCGCTGAGCCGCGCCGCATCCAGCGCCTGACGCAGATCGGCCCACAAATCCTCGACATGCTCGATGCCGACCGACAGGCGCAGCAGTCCAGGCGTGATGCCGTGCAGTGCCTGGGTGGCGGCGTCGACGACGCGATGGGTCAGCCCGGCGGGGTGCTGGATCAGCGTATCGACCGAGCCCAGGCTCACCGCCGGTGTCGCCAGCTTCACCGCCGCCATCACCGCGCTGGCGGCGGCATGACCGCCATGCATCTCGAACGCCATCAGGCTGCCCGGGCCGTGCATCTGCGTATCAACCAGATGCGCATTGGCTACCGTGCCGAGGCCGGGATAGCAAACCTTGGCCACTGCCGGATGCGCCGCCAGTCGTTTGGCCAGCTGCCGCGCGTTGTCCTGCGCTTTCAGCACGCGCAGCGACAGCGTCTGCAGGCCGCGATGCAACAGGTAGGCGCCCAGCGGATGCAGCAGGCCGCCGGTGGCCGCGCGCACCTGACGCAAGGCCGAAGCCCACTCCGCGTTGCAGGCGACCACGCCGGCCATCACGTCACCATGACCGCCGAGGAACTTGGTCGCGCTGTGCAGCACCAGGGTGGCACCCAGCGACGCCGGCTGCTGCAACACCGGCGTGGCGAAGGTGGAATCGACCAGCACCGGCGCCGCGCCGGCGGCCTTCACCACCGCGGCGATGTCGATCAGGTCCAGGGTCGGATTCGCCGGCGTCTCGATGATCACCAGCGCCGTCTCCGCATTGATCGCGCCGGCCACCTCCTGCGGCTTCACCCACCGCGTGGTGATGCCGAGCAGGCCCGAGTTGAGCAGGTGATCGTTGGTGCCATACAGCGGGCGCACCGCCAGCACATGCTTGCCGCGCTGGCCCGCGGCGAGCAGGCAGGCGGACAGCGCCGCCATGCCGGAGCCGAACGCGACCGCGTCGGTGGTGCCTTCCAGTTGCGCCAGCGCGTTCTCGAAACGCGCCACCGTGGGATTGTGCAGACGCGCATAGATCGGGTTGGCCGCCGTCGCCGCGCCGCCCACCAGCGCGTCGAAACTGTCGGTGCCCTCGGCCAGGTCACGCACTGGATAGGTGGTCGACAGATCCAGCGGCGGGGCATGCACGCCCAGTTCGCCGAAATCTTCCCGACCGGCATGCACACCCAGTGTTTCAAGACGCGCCATGAGCTCAACCCCATTCGAAAGAATGGGTCGATACTAGAATCATCCATTATGCTTAAAACCTGCCACCGAATTATATTTCGAGCAAGCCCTATTCATGCGTCTGGACCGAATCGACTTCGAGATACTGCGCGAATTGCGGAAGAACGCGCGGGTGCCCAACAAGACCCTCGCCGAGCGCGTTGGCGTGGCGCCCTCGACGGCGCTGGAACGGGTGCGTCGCCTGCGCGAGAGCGGCGCCATCAGCGGCTACCACGCCGAGGTCGCCCCGGCGGCCGTGGGCATCGGTCTGCAGGCGATGATCAGCGTGCGTCTGGCGCGCCACTCACGCGAAGATCTGGATGCGTTTCACGCCTACCTGCTGACCTTGCGCGAGGTACTGGCGTTCTATCACGTGGCGGGCGCCAACGACTACCTGCTGCACGTGGCGGTGGCCGACAGCGACCACCTGCGCGATTTCGCGCTGGATGCGTTCACCACCCGGCCGGAAGTGGCGCACATCGAGACCAGTCTGATCTTCACCTTCCGCCGCAATCCGGACGTGCCGATCTACCGCACGGTGGATGAAGGCTGAGCGCCCGGAGTCAGGCGAGGCCGGGCGCCAGCTTCAAGGCGAGCGGCGGCAGCGTTGACGGAGCCAGCTGCGCGGTCACCTGCGCATCGGGCATGGCGATATCCGGAATGTCGGCCAGATCCTCGGCGGACAACTCCACCGCCGCCGCAGCGGCGGCGGGCTGCTCAAGCTGGGGCGCATCCACCCGGCCGGGCAGCCGCCCCGACTGCACCAGCTGACCGATCCGCAGATACACCTCATCGCGATCGAACGGCTTCTGCATGAAATCGTCGGCGCCGAAACGTTGCACGTAGAACTGTTCGGTGGCCTGCGGATTGCCGCTGATCATCACGATCGGAATATCCCGCGTCAGCGGGTCATGGCGCAGCGCACGCAGCACCGCGAAACCGTTCATGCCCGGCATCACGATGTCCAGAAAGATCAGGCTGGGTTGCTCGCTGCGCGCCAGTTCGATCGCCGTCTTGCCGTCGGCGGCCTTGAGCACGGCATAGCCATCCTGACGCAGCATCTTGCCCAGCACGGCGCAGATCGTGGGCGAATCATCAACCACCAGCATCGGCGCGCCCAAGGCTGCCTGCGGCTCCACGCGATGGCTGGCCGCGGCATGGTTGCCGAGCAGGCGCTTGAAAAAACCGATGCCGTTCATCAGTGCGTGTCCGTCCATGCAAGCCTCCGCGGCCGTATGGGCTGGTTTATTTCGCCAACCCGTGGATTTGAAGGGATATTCCTCCTTCCACGCCGGTTATTCTGCGAAGCACTGCTCAGAGCACGTGAAGAAACCCGCTTCCCGGGGGCCATCGCGAGTCCGGCACGTGTCCGTGCTCAGCGATCGTGCTTGAGTCGTCGCAGATCACGGCGTGCCTGTTTGTCCGGACGCTGCGGCGGCCCGCCGGGGCCGACCAGTCGATGCAGCTCGCGCGCCGCTTCGCGTGTCACGCGGCTGGACTCGGTCTCGGCATAAAGTGCCTGCGCCACGCTGGCCGGCCCGCGCCGATCGGACAACGCCAGCACCTCGACGTCCAGCCGCTCCGCGCCGCGACTGATCTTCAGGCGATCGCCCACGCGCAGCGTCCTGGCCGGCTTGCAGCCCGCGTCGTTGACCTCGATGTGACCGCCATCAATCGCCTGCCTGGCGAGGCTGCGGGTCTTGAAGAAGCGCGCCGCCCACAGCCATACATCGACCCGGGTGGTGCCGGTTTCCGGCGTGGGGATCCTGCTCATGGCGCCATGCGCGCGCCAGTGCCAACCATCAGTCCTGGCTGCCGGCCGGCACGATCATGTCGTGCGGATCGGGCATCGCGATATCGGGGATCGCGGCATGCTCGGCCGCGGTGTGCTCGGGCTCGCTCGCCAGCGCTTCCACCGCGGCGCGCTCACGCACGACCAGGCGGCCGCTGCGGGTCAGGTGCTCGATGCGCGCGAACACTTCGCCCCGGCCAAACGGCTTCTTCATGAAATCGTCGGCGCCGAAACGCTGCACGTAGAACTGCTCGGTGGCCTGCAGGTTGCCACTGATCATCACGATCGGAATATCGCGGGTCAGCGGATCGTGGCGCAGTGCGCGCAATACCGCGAAGCCGCTCATGCCGGGCATCACGATGTCGAGGAAGATCAGGTCGGGACTTTCCTGGCGCGCAGTCGCCAGCGCCTGCTCGCCGTCAGCGGCCTTCAACACCACGTGGCCATTCTGGTCCAGCATCTTGCCGATCACCGCGCGGATGGTGGCCGAATCGTCCACCACCAGGATGCAGGCTCCCCGGGGCTCGCCCGTGCGCGGTACCGCACGGCGTTCGCCATGCTCGCTGCCGAACAGCCGCTTGATCAGTTCGAAACCTGCCATGCCCCGAGCTCCCCTGCCCCATTCCGGTTAGTTTCGGCGTACTGCGGGCCGGACGCAAGAACAGCCTCAGCCGCCGAGCAGCCAGTTGCCCAGCGGAACGGTCAGCAGCGACAGCACAATGCCGGCGCCCAGCACGGTATTGGCGAGAGTCGGTTCCAGTCCGTATTCGTCGGCCAGGATCGTGGCCGAAACCATCGGCGCCATTGCCGCCTGCAGCACGCCGACGGTCAGCACCAATCCATCCACGCCGGTCGCGGTCCCCAGCAGCCAGCACAGCAGCGGTGCCAGCAACAGCTTCCAGCCCAGTCCCCAGCTCACCGCGGCCAATTGCCGCTGGCCGGGGTGGAACTTGAACTGCAGGCCCACCGAGAACAGCGCCAGCGGGGTCAGCGTGGCGCCGATCGGTGCGAACACGCCATCCAGCAGCGGTGGCCAGCCACCGCACAGACCCGCCAGGATGCCGACCAGCAACGCGATGGTCGGCGGAAAAGTGAAGATGCGCCGGGCCACCAGGCCCAGCTCCGGCTTGCGTCCCGAATACAGCGAAGCCACCACGATGCCGCCGACAGCCAGTACCGGAAAGCAGCCCAGCTGGTCGGCAACCACCGCCAGTGTCAGGCCCTGCTTGCCATGCAGCGCCTGCATCAGCGGATAACCCATGAACGAGGTATTGCCCAGCCCACACACCAGGATCAACGCGCCGGTGCGCTGGCGCGACCAGCCCAGCCGCGGCCCGAGCAGGCCGAACAGCAGCCAGGCGCCGCCAAAGGTCAGCCACATCACCGCCACCAGAAACCACAGCTGCGGATCGAAACTGATCCTGGGAATCAGCTCCAGCACCAGCGCCGAGAGCGCGACATTGAGCACCCACCAGTTGATCCCCTGCACGATGCCGGCCGGCGGCTTCGCATAGCGCGCCACCAGGGTGCCGAGGATCAGGCAAACGAACAGCAACAACATCGCACTCATCGAAAAGGGTGCCGCCGTGGAAAGTCGTCATTAGACGCGATGCGGCCACGAGGCGAAAGCCGCCGCGATCCCGGCGTCGACGACAATCCGCCACCCGTCGATCGCACGTGGCACCATTCCAGTGATGAACGAGCCCACCCATCTCTCCCACGGACTGGCCGGCGACAACACGCCACCCGACTGGCCGGCATTGACCGTGAGCGAAGTCGAGGCGCTGCTGCGCGACTATCCCGCCGTCGGCGCGGTGAAGCGCGTCGCTTGGCACAGCCCGCGCCCGCTGTCGGCCGCCTGTCTGGTCGAAACCGCGCACGGCGCGTTCTTCGTCAAGCGCCATCACCGGCGCGTGCGCAACATCGAAACGCTGGGTGAGGAACACCGCTTCATCGCGCACCTGCGCCGTCGCGGCATGCCGATTCCCCGGGTGCTGGCGGATGCCGACGGGAACGCGGCCATCGCGCGGGGCGACTGGGTCTACGAGGTGCATCAGTGCGCCGAGGGCGTCGACCTGTATCGCGAGTCGGTCTCGTGGGAGCCGTTGCGAAACCGCGCTCACGCGCTCGCTGCCGGGCACATGCTGGCGCGCCTGCATGATGCCGCCGCCGACTATCATGCCAGTCAGCGCGCTACCCACGTGCTGGTCGCGCGCAGCGAACTGATCTGCGCCGCCGATCCCGTGGCCGCCTTGCTTGCGCAGCTGCCGCAGCGAGCGGGACTGGCCAGCTTCCTGCGTGAGCGACCCTGGCAGGACGAGCTCACCCATTTGCTCGCGCCCTGGCATGCCGCTGCGCAGCCGCAGCTGGCACGGCAGACGCCGCTGTGGACGCACGGCGACTGGCATGTTTCCAACCTGTACTGGCGCGACGACACGGCCGGCGCGCAGATCAGCGGCGTGCTCGACTTCGGCCTGTGCGCGCGCAACTTCGCGCTGTTCGATCTGGCCACCGCGATCGAACGCAATGCGATCGCGTGGCTGGCGCTCGGTGGCGATGCCGATATCGCCCACCCGACCATCGCCCGTGCGCTGATCGAAGGCTATCGCCAGCAGCGCCCGCTGAGCACTCCGCAGTTGCACCTGCTGGCCGACCTGCTGCCGCTGGTGCACGTGGATTTCGCGCTGTCCGAGGTCGAGTACTACCACGCCATCACCGGCTCGCAGGCGAACGCCGAGGTGGCTTACGACACCTTCCTGCGTGGCCACGCGGCGTGGTTCCACACGCATCACGGGCAAGCCTTGTTGCAGGCCATTCGCCACCCGGCTTGAGCACGTCGCGGCAATCCGTGTTTCAATAGGCGTTCTTGAAGCGGGGGTGCCCGGCGTAGCCGGGCTGAGAGAGTCCCTTGGAACCTGACCCGGTTAGTACCGGCGTAGGGAGCTTGCAGATCCGGCATGTCCTCGCGACAGCCGGGTCGCCGTCGCTTCGTCCGTACCCCCTTGACGACGACGATGATGATGCCTTTTCCCCGCACTCCCCTGATCCTCGCCCTGCTCACGGCCATGGCGCCCGTCCACGCCGGCGACACCACCAGCGAACCGCAGGCCACGCGACTGGCACCGGTGCACGTACAGGCCGACAGCGCCAAGGGCTACCACGCGGACAACTCGCAGCTGGACACCTTCGGCAGCTTCGGCAACGCGCCGCTGCAGGACACGCCCGCCGCGATCACGGTGATCACCCGCGACCAGATCGACGACCGCCAGCCGCGCACGCTGAGCGAACTGGCGCGCAGCGATGCGGCGCTGGGCGACAGCTACGCGCCGGTCGGCTACTACCAGGACATCGCGATCCGCGGTTATGCGCTGGATCCCGCCACCGGCTTTCGGTTCAACGAAATGAGCATGGCCGGCGAGCAGCTGCAGCCGCTGGAAGACAAGCAGCGTGTGGAAATCCTCAAGGGCCTGGGCGGCCTCGAAGCGGGCGTGGTCGCACCGGGCGGGCTGATCAACTACGTCAGCAAGCGCCCGGCCGACGTGCACAGCGCCACCGTCGGCACCGACTCGCACGGTTCGCGCTACCTCGCGATCGATGTCGGCGGCTGGCTGACGCCCACCTTCGGCGTGCGCGTGAATGCCGCCCACGAGGACATGAACTCCTACGTGCGGCACGCCGACGGCCGCCGCACGTTCCTCTCGCTGGCCGCCGACTGGAAGATCAGCCCGAATGCCATGCTGCGGCTGGACACCAATTACCAGACCAGCGGGCAGCGCTCGGTCTCCGGCTACCAGTTGCTCGGCGGCAGCATGATTCCGGCGCATCCCAGCCGCACCCGCATGCTCGGCTTCGAGCCGTGGCAGCGGCCGGTGGGCATCGACGCCAGCAACAGCACGTTGCGCTTCGACTATCGCTTCAGCGACCGCTGGAGCACGCAATTGTCGGCCGGCCACAGCCATGTCGTGATCGACGACAACGTGGCGTTCGCCTACGGCTGCTTCTACTCGCCGGCCTGCGCCAGCGGTGCCACGCCCGGCTGGTTCTTCGCGCCGAACGGCGACTACGACGTCTACGACTACCGCAGCCCCGACGACACCCGCGTCAACGACGAGGCACGTGCCGTAGTGAAGGGATCGTTCGACACCGGCCCGCTCAACCACGAAGTCAGCCTCGGCGCCAGCGCGTTCCGCCGCACCATCGATCGTCGCCCCTACGTTTATGACTACGTCGGCACCGCCAATATCGACGAGGTCGATCCGCCCTACTTCGCGCCTTCGCCGAACCAGCCCGGGTCGTCGGCACGTCGGCTGACCAGCTGGCAGCATTCGGTGTTCGCGCTGGACCGCGTGCATCTCGGACCGCAGTGGCAGGTGCTGCTCGGCGGCCGCTTCGTGCGCCTGCGCGAGCGCGCCTACGACGAGGCCGGCGCCCCCGAACGCGACACCCGCCTCGGCAAGGCGCTGCCGCAGGCGGCCGTGCTGTGGCAACCCACCACGCACTTGACCACCTACGTCAGCTACAGCGAAAGCCTGTCGCTGGGCAACGAGGCGCCGTACTGGACCTCGAACGGCGGCACCACGCTGGCCCCGCTGCTGGCGCGCCAGGCCGAGGCCGGCGTGAAGTACGCCTGGAGCGACGCACTGAGCCTTTCGGGCGCACTGTACCGTCTCAGCCAGCCATACCAGTTCGCCCGGCCGGACAGCACCGCCGCAGGCTTCACCTTCGTGCAGCAGGGCAACGAGGCGCACAGCGGCCTGGAACTCAACGCCGCCGGCCAGGTCAGCGACAACCTGCGCCTCACCGCCAGCCTCAACCTGATCCGGGCGCGCGCCAAGGGCACCGGCGCCCCGACTTACGAAGGCCACCAGGTGGTCAACGTGCCGCGCCTGCGCAGCGCGTTGTATGTCGACTACCGGCTGCCGTTCGCGCCCCGGCTCGGCCTGCTCGGCGGCTGGCGCTACGCCAGCCCCAACGTGGCCACGCCGAACGGTTTGATCCGCGTGCCGGCGTACAACGTGTTCGATGCGGGAGTGCGCTACGCCAGCCAGTGGAACGGCCACGCGCTGACCTGGCGGCTCAGCGTCGACAACGTGTTCAACCGCTTCTACTGGCGCGACACCGGCAGCTCCGGCGGCGACAGCTACCTGTTCCCGGGCGCGCCGCGGCTGGCGCGCCTGTCACTGACGTTCGCGTTCTGACATGAGCTGGGTCGAACTCATCGCGGCCATCGTCAGCGCCCTGGGCGTCTGGCTCACCACCCGACGCCAGCCATGGTGCTGGCCGGTCGGGCTGGTGTCGGTGCTGATCTACGCGTGGGTGTTCGTCGACGCCAAGCTCTATTCCGATGCGCTGCTGCAACTGGCCTTCGCCGGCTTCATCGGCTATGGCTGGTACCGCTGGCTGCAACATCTGGGCGAAGACGGACGGGTGCAGGTGGCCCCGCTGCCGCGGCGACAGGCGCTCATGCACCTGGCCATCGGCGGCATCGGCGCCGTCGCGCTCGGCGCCTTCATGCATCACCTGACCGACGCCGCCCTGCCCTGGCTGGACGCGGCACTCACCGCCTTCAGCCTGGTGGCGCAATGGTGGCAGGCGCGGCGGCACGTGGCGGCATGGTGGCTGTGGATCGTCGTGGACGTGATCTATGTCGGCGAGTACGTCTACAAGCACCTGCTGATCACCTCGGTGCTGTATGCCGGCTTCGTGGTGCTGGCGCTGATCGGCCTGCGCGCGTGGCAGGGCGCGGGCAGCAAGACTGCCGCCGCGCCGGTCTTGCCCTCCACCATGCCTTGACGGCGACCGGGGCGAACCTCGGTCGACTTGTCGCACGCGCCATGTTCAGCGGAATCTAACCCGCGTTCTGGCACCATTCGGCCATGCGAGGTCATGCAGGATGGAAGCCCACATGAAAGCCCGACCGAACCGGATCCAGCTGGCCTGCGCTGCCGTCCTGCTGCTGGCCGCAACCGGCATCGCCAGCGCGCAGAACATCTACAAGTGCAGCCAGGGCGGGCAGGTCAGCTACACCGATCATCCCTGTCCCAAAGGTACCGGCGAGTTGCTGCACCAGGCCGATGACAGCGAAGTGATCGACCGCTACCTGCGCCTGGGCCAGGACAACCTCGCCAAAAGCTATGCCGATTCGCATCACCTCCAGGCGCTGTACCAGCAGCGCCTCGACGCGCGGCAGCAGGCGCAGGACGAGAAAGAGCAGCGCCAGGCCGACGACGCCTATGCCGCGCGGCAGCGCGCCGAACGCGAGCAGCAGCAGGCGCTGGCCGACGAGGCGGCCGAGCGCGAGCGCCTGCGGGGCGAGAACAACGTGCTGCGCCAGCAGAACGATGCCTACCAGCAGCAACTGCAGCAGCAGACGTACAACCCGCCGCCGGCGTATTGGGTGCCGTATCCAAACCGGCGCCCCGGGCGTGGCCATGACCACGACGGCGATGGCGATGGCGACCACCATCACCCGCCGCCGCAAGAGCCGGTATTCCATCCGTGCAAACAGCTGGCCGGTGGCCGCACGCAGTGCTGACCGGATCGCTTCGAAGCAAGCCGCGTCCGACGACCGCTGCCTGACTCACGCCAGCGATCTCAAGGCAACGCGGGAATCGTCAGGCTGCGTTCGGGATCACCGGTGGCGCCGGTGCGCAGATTCGGCGGCAGATGCCCGACATCGCCGACCGAGATCACCTTGAAGCGGCCATCCGCCTCCACCAGAATTTTGGTGATGCTGGCATTGCCCACCGACATCTCCAGCCAGGCCTTGCTGTCCACACCAAGCGCGCGCACGACCATGTTGCGGATCACGTTGCCATGGCAAACCATCAGCTCGGTTTGCGCGTGTCCCGTCGCCGGCCTGAAGTAGCGGGCAAACAGGCGATCGAGCTGCTTCTTGCAGGCGAGCAGATCGGCCGGCTTCTCATCCGCAATGACCTCGCCGCGCCGCGTCGGCGGCGTGCATTCGGCAAGATCCTCGACCACCTCGAAGTGACGCCCGGGAAAGTCCTCGCCGATGATCGCCGCGGTGTCGCGCGCCCGTTGCACCGGGCTCACCAGCAGCGCATCGAAACGCGTCGGCAAACCGGCCAGCCTCGCTCCGACCAGTTGCGCCTGCGCCACGCCGACGGGAGCCAGATGCGGGCCCAGCTTCTTGTCTGCCGTCGCATCGGGCAGATAGTAGCCATGGCGCACCAGCACGATGGTGCGCGTTGCCGGCGCCGGGACCTCCGCAGCGCACAACGGTGTGGCCAGCAACAGCCAGGAAAGCAGCAAGAGGAGTCGGGACAGCATGGCGTGCTCGGTGCGGTGGATCAGCGGAGTATCCAACGGGAGCGCGCCACGCACCAACCCGGCGGCCTCACTTGCCGACCGACACCGGAACGAAGCGCAGATCCTGATAGTCCCAGCTGAAATCCGCGATCGGCGAGATCGCCTTCATCGTCATCCGGTCGACGCTGCCATCGGGCTTGAGCGCGAAGGTGACATAGGCGTCCTCCACATCCGGCATCGCCCAGTGCGTGCGGAAGGTGTCGTATTGCACGTGTTCCAGCGCACCGTGCAGGCCGGGTGAGCGATCGAAGCTGATGGTCAAGCCCGCCTTGCCGCCCTGCGCGATGGTGGCCGTGCCATACCAGGGGTCGCGATAGACACCGGCGTATCCGGACAACGGCAACGACGGACCTTGCGCGGAATGCGTGTCGCCGCGATGTGCGTTCAGCGCCGTGGTGGCCGCGGTGTTGATGCTGTCGAACATCTGCCGGTAACCGCCGATCCAGTCCGGCGATGGCAATCCCAGCAGGGTATCCAGCAGGTGTTCGCGCATCGCGAACAGGGTGCCGGCGTCTTCGGCATTGAGCATGATGGCAAAGGCCGCGTGCCGCTCCGGAATGATCACCACCGCCGACACGCCACCCAGCACGCCACCGAGATGGGTAATGATCTTGTGGCCGCGGTAATCCTGCACTTCGAAGCCGAGCGCGTACGCATCGAACTGCGGCTGCGCCAGTGCGACGGCAGGCGGCAGCGCCGAAATCGGGATCAGCGTCTGCGGCGTCCACAACATCTGCGCGGCGGCGGCGCTGAAGATCCGCCGGCCCTGGTCGAGTTGGCCGCCAGCGAGTTGCAGCCGCAGCCAGCGCCCCATGTCCGCGGCGCTTACCTGCAGTGCGCCGGCCGGCGCAAACACGCTGCCGGTCATCACCGTGCGCAGCACCTGCTGCGCGCCCACACCACGCACCGGCGTGGTGTTCTTGCCGTGCAGCGCTACCTGGTCGCCGGTACGCGCGTCGATGCTGGTCTGCGTGTCATGCATCTGCAGCGGGTTGAGGATGTGCTGCTGCACGAAGTCCTCCCAGCGCTGGCCGGACACCGCCTCGACGAGTTGCCCGGCGACCACGTAGAGCACGTTGTCGTAGTCATAACCGCCGCGGAACGAACGGGCCGGTTTCAGGTAACGGATGGCGTGCACCAGCTCCGCGCGGCTGCGGTCGGTGGTGGGGAACATCATCAGGTCGCCCTCACCCAGACCCAGCCCGCTGCGATGCACCAGCAGGTCGGTGACGGTCATCTCGCCCGACGCATACGGGTCGTACATGCGAAAGCCCGGCAGCTTGTCGACCACGCGGTCGTCCCAGCGCAGCTTGCCCTGGTCGACCAGGATCGCCAGCGCCGCCGTGGTGAAGGCCTTGGTGTTGGAACCGATCGGGAAGATCGTGTGCGCATCCACCGGCGCCGCATCGCCCAGCTTGCGCACGCCGTATGCATGCGTGGTGATGAGGTTGCCATCAACAATCGTCACCGCCATGCCGGGCGTGTGGAAGGTCTGCATGGCTCGCTGCGCATACGCATCGATGGCCGACGCCGAAACCGCCGACGGGACAGCGGTTGCCGACGCGCCACAGGAAACCAGCAGCACCGTCAGCAACCACGCATGCCAGCCGCCGAGCCTGTCTGGCGACATGGTGCTGGTCCGGGTCAGATGGTTCATCAAGCACGCTCCCCTGTGGTGGATGCTGCCGGGCAAGACGCACGACGGCGGCATGACGGTTGCTTCAGGTTTTCGGTTTGCCGGGTCGCTTGCGGGTGCCTGGCTTGCCGGTGACCGTCCTGGCCGACCCGACCTTTCGCGACCTTCCGGCAGCAGCGTCCGCACGCTTTTCCATCGCCGGCGCTTCGACATAACCCACCAGCTTCTGCCGCAACTGGGTGATGTCGCCGATGCGATCGAACATGTCGCCCTGCTCGCGGGTGACCGCGCCAATCAGCAGGCTGAGCAGGCTCGTGGCCGCGGTGAAGTTGTGCCACGGCCGCTCCATCTCGGCCGGCAACATCAGCACGTGGTCGGTGAGCTGGCGCGCCCAGTAGCACTGGCTGTCGGTGATGATCACCAGCGGGATGCCCCGCGCCGCACACTCTTCGGCCAGGATGCGGAAATGCCGCGAGTAGCGCCTGAAGTCGATCAGCAGCACGCAGCTCCTGGCAGTGGAATCCATCAAGGTGTCGGCATAGGCACCATCGAGACCCTCGTCGAATCGCGTGCGCGGCTTGACGTGCTGCATCAGGCTGGCGAAACCCAGGCCGAGAAAACGGCCCTGGTGGAAGCTCGCCACCGACAGCCGGTCGGCATCCACCAGCAGCCGGACGATGGCCTTCCATTCGGGGGTGCGGGTCAGCGCATGCGCGATGGTGATGCCACGGATCTCGGTCTTGAGGCTTTCCGACATCGTCACCGGGTCACCGGCCTGGTCCGGATTCTTGTACAGCTGCAGCCACGGTGCATCGCCGCGCAGCTCCTTCTTCAACGCATTCAGGCCGTCGTAGCCCAGCGTGCGCAGGAAGCGCCCCACCGTCATTGCGCTGACGCCCACGCGCTGGCCCAGCGAGGCGGCAGTCTCGAACGGAATGCCGCTGAGGTTGTGCAGCAGGTAGGTGGCAATCTTCTGCTCGGCCGTGGTGAACGTGTCCCAGCGGTCTTTCAGTTTCTTTTGCAGATCCTTGATCATCGGTGCCCACTCATCGTGCCAGCACCGCGGTGCCGTCAGCCTGTCCATGTTGCCCCACGCCGCGATGGCGACGGCTGAGCATATACAAAAGCACGGCGGACAGTCCCGCCACCGCACCGATCAGCACAAAGAACGCGCCGTGACTCATCCGGCTCCACAGGGTGCCGAGCGCACCGGCCAGCAGATTGCCGAAGAAGCCCGCAAAGAACCAGGTGGCAATGCTGGTGGCGCGAAAGCCCTCCGGCGCCATGCGACCGAACAGCGCCAGGCCGACCGGCAGGATGTACAGCTCGCCGATGGTGAACACCACGAACCAGACGAACAGCCAGATCCAGCTGGCGCGCGTACCGTGCGCCTCGCTCCATGCCGCCACCATGCCCAGCGCCACGTAGGAGGCGCCGACGATCGCCGCGCCGAACGCCATGCGTGCCAGCAACGGGGTATCCACGCCGCGCCGCGCCAGCCGGGCCCAGCGCGCAACGAGGAAAGGCGTGAAGGCAAATACCGCCAGCGAGTTGATCGACTGGAACCAGGTCATCGGTATCGCCCAGCCCGCGGTCAGCTGCCGGTCGATGCCGCTATCGGCCCACAGCGCGATGGTGTTGCCGTTCTGTTCGTAGGCACCGCGGAATACCACCACGATCGCCGCAATGCCGATCAGCAACGCGAAGCGATCGCGGGCCGCGCGATCCATCGGCGGACGGGCCGCGCGTGCTTCGGCGCCGCGCATGGGCTCCGGCGGAAGATAGCGGCGGCCGGCCAGATAGATCACCAGTGACAGCAGCATGCCGATTCCGGCCGCGGCAAACCCCCAGTGCCAGCCGAACGATTCGCCCAGCGTGCCGCAGACCAGCGGCGCCAGGAAACCGCCAAGATTGATGCCGACGTAATAGATGTTGTACGCGCTCTTGCTGCGCACATCGCCGTCGCGGTACAGCCCTTCGATCTGGCTGGCCAGGCTGGGCAGGAACAGGCCGTTGCCCAGCGCGATCATGCACAGCGCCGGATAGAACAGCGCCTCCGACGACATCATGAAATGCCCCAGCGCCATCATCGAGCCGCCGATCACCACCGCGCGTGCCTTGCCCAGCCAGCGGTCGGCGAGCATGCCGCCGAACACCGGGGTGAAGTAGACGAAGGCCGCGTAGGCGCCATACACCAGCGAGGCGTATTCCTGGTCCATGTCCAGGTGCTTGGTCATGTAATAGACCAGGATGGCGCGCATGCCGAAGAAGGAGAACATCTCCCACATTTCGGTCAGGAACAGCACGGTCAGGCCGCGTGGATGGCCAAACCAGTTCTTCTCCGTGGATGCTGAAGCAATGGACATCACGTGAACCGCTCTCCCCGCTGATCACACATGCTCACGATGCCGGCACCGCCAGCGGACCGCCCCACAAGGTTTCGGGACACCAGATGGTACCGCCCTCGTAGACCACCGCCGGCGAGTAATCGGCAAGCAGGCTGATCGGGCCATCCAGATCCACCACGTCGCACAACTGGCCGACCACGAAGGCCGGTGCCATCGCCAGCGACGAACCGCCCATGTTGCCGACCATCAGCTCGAAGCCGAGCTGGCGCGCTTCATCGGCGATCGCCAGCGCCTCGGTAAGTCCGCCGCACTTGTCCAGCTTGATGTTGATCACGTCGACCCGACCGACCAGCCCGGCCAGGTCGCCGCGATCCTGCACGCTTTCGTCGGCCGCGATGCGGATCGGTCGCGCCATGCCGTCCAGCCACGCATCGCGGCCGACCGGAAACGGCTGCTCGACCACGTCCACCCGCGCCTCCACCAGGGTGGGCAGCAGTCGCGCCAGCGACTCGCGGGTGAAGCCCTGGTTGGCGTCGACCATCAGCCACACATCCGGACGCGCGGTGCGCACGGCCAGCACGCGTTCGGCGTTGTGCTCGTCGTCGGTAAGCTTGAGCTTGATCGCGCGCGCCATCGGATAAGCGCTTGCCCGCTCCGCCATCAGCGCCGGCTCGTCCGCGCCCACCGTATACGTGGTCAGCAGCGGCTTGGGCGCCGGCAGTCCGGCCAGTGCCCAGACCGGCTTGCCGGCGCGCTTGGCCTGCAGGTCCCACAAGGCGCAATCCAGCGCATTGCGCGCCCCGCCGGCCGGCAGCAACTGCTGCAACTCCTCGCGCGTGATGCCGGCCTCGATCCGCGCGCGCAGTGCTTCGACCTGCGCCAGCATCGAGGTCGAGGTGTCCTGGTGGTAATAGACGCCCTGCGCCTCACCGCATCCCTTGCGACCATCCTCATCCACCAGCTCGACGATCAGCGCGTCGAAACCGGTGAAGGTGTAGCCGGTGATGTGGAACGGGGCCTCGATCGCCCACGTCTTTGGCGTGGCGTGCAGGCGCAGTCGCCCGCCATCATGCATGTTCATGATCATTTCCCTGGATGGAGCGCGTGGCGACGGGGTTCCGTCGCCACGCGAATGAGGTCAGTAGCGGACGTTGAAGCTGACCATGCCGAACGCGAAGATCAGCCAGCCGAGATAGATCGCCGCCAGCGCCAGCAGGGTTTCGCCGGCCAGCACCCAGCGTGAGCGGCGCGGGGCCATCCAGCTGCGCACGGCATGCACCACCACCGCCAGCGCGCCGAGCAAGCCCAGCACACCGAGCACATAGAGCAGGTACAGCCACGGCGTCATCGTGCCCTGCAGCAGCATGTCCTCGCTGATCGACGAGGCAACCAGCAAGGCCATCCAGCCGGCGATGTCGACAAACAGCAGCAGCACGCCTAGCCGCGACAGCAGGCGGGAACGACGCTGCGCCACATCCAGAACCAGTGGCCGGCGATAGTGGCGGCGCACCCAGCCACCGATGCCCCAGCTCAGCAGCGCCACGATCAACGCGAGGAAGGAAAGACCCAGCCACAGACTGACCGTGCCCATCGAGCGCGCCGCGGATACGCGCTGGAACACGAACACCGGCGCCTCGACATCGGTAGCCCAGTACTGGATGGCGCCGTTGCCGTCGGCGACGAACTTCAGGTGCGCGTCACCGTTGACCTCGCGCCAGGTCAACGGACCCACCTCGCGCCAATGCAAGGGTTTGCCGGCGTAGTTGTTCCAGGCGGAGACCACGATGGTGCCGTCTTCCTGCGCGACGACGCTGGTTTGTCCGAGCAGGTACAGCGCCCGCAGCGCGCTGTCGTTGCGCCGGCTCGACTCGTACCAGCCGGCGACATGGGCGGCGTCCGCCTTGGCGGTGGCCAGCGTCGCCTGCGCAGGTGCGGTGTACGGGAAGTAGCGATCGAGGAAGGACTGGAACACCGCCTTGCGGATCACGTGCGCGCCACCGGCACTGCCGGCGCTGTTGAACGACATGAACACGCCGACGTTCGCATCGAGCATCAGGTGCAGATCGCTGTGGAACACCATGGTGTCACCGGCATGGCCGATGATGCGCTGCCCGTGGCTGTCTTCCTGATAGAAGCCGAGGTCGAAACCGTTCAGACCCGGCGCCGCCGTGTGCTGCGGGCTGTGCATCAACTCTGCGGTGGCCGGCTTCAGGATCTGCGTGTCGCCGAAGCGACCGCCCTGCAGCTGGGCGATCATGAAGTTCGCCATGTCGGTGGCCGAACTGCTCAGCGCGCCGGCCGGCGCGGGGTCGACCGGTTCGAACGGTCGTGGCTTGCCGGCGGAAACACTTTCGTAGCCCTTGGCCATCAGCGGCGCAAGGTTGGCCGGCAACGGTTGCGCAAAGCTCGAATGCGCCATCCCCAGCGGATCGAAGATGTGATGCTTGATGTACTCGTCGAACGGCTCGCCGGACACGCGCTGCACGATATAGCCGGCCAGTCCGCAACCGTAGTTGGAATACGCCACGATTCCGCCAGGCGCATAGATGCGCGCCGGGATGTGCGACTTCAGGTATTGCTCCAGATTGACGTCGGCGGTGGACGCCGGCAGCAAACCTCGAGCAGTGTCCTCGAAGCCACCAGTGTGGGTCATGAGGTTGCGCAGGGTGATCGGCTTGCCGTCACGCGGCGGGATCTTGAAATCAAGGTAGTCGTTGACGTCCTTGTCCAGATCCAGCTTGCCCTGCTCCACCTGCTGCATCACCGCCGTCCAGGTGAACAGCTTGGAGGTGGAGCCGGGCCGGAACAGCGTGGTTTCCGGCGAAGGCGCCGCGCGCGTTTCCAGATCGGCGTAGCCGTAGCCGCGGGCGAACAGCAGCTTGCCGTCCTTGACCACGCTGATCACGCCACCGGCCACGTCGCCATTCTTCAGGGCGTACGGAACCAGGCCGTCGAAGAAGCTCGACAGATCCTCCGCGGTCAGCGCATGCGTGGCGCCGTCGATAGCCGTCGCCGCGACAGTCGCCGGCACGGAAGGCGCTGCGGTGGGTGTCGTTGGCGGCACCGACGGTACCTGCGCGGTGCTGATGCCCACGACGAAGGTCAAGGCGATCGCCGCAACGAGTTTCGCGTAGCTGTTCATGCAATCACTCCAGAAATGACTCGTTCGAGACGGCAGCTCAGAAATTGACGGTGGCCGAAAGTCCGACCGTGCGTGGCGTGACATAAGTGGCGGCGAACGGGCTCGCGGTCGGGTCGGTGGTCTCCGGACCGATCGAAGTGAGACCGCGCTTGTCGCCCAGATTCTTGACATACGCCTTGAACGTCCACGCGCCGTGGTTGACGCCTGCGCGCAGGTCCACGCCGCTGTAGCTCGGCATGGTGTAGCGCGGACCCGGCGCCGTGGAGAAGTCGGACAGGCGCGAACCGACATAGCGGTAGCTGCCGCCGACAAATGCGGACCAGCCATCGGCCAGCGGGAAGTCGTAGTCGATGCCGAAGTTGGCATTCCATTTGGGCACCGAAGGCAGGCGATCGCCCTTGTAGCCATAAAGCCCCGCCGGGGTGTCCTCGGACAACTGGGCGTCCGTCCAGGTCGTATTGGCGGTGAGCATCAGCCCCGGCGCCGCCGCATACTGCCAGCTGCCCTCGAAGCCCTGGCTCTGCGCCTTGCCGCCATTGCCAAGGAAGCTGAACCCCCCGGCAAACGAGGTCAGCTGGATCTTGCTCCAGTCGATGTAGAACGTGGCCAGATCGAACGTCATGTGCCGGTCCAGCAAGGTCGACTTCAGGCCCAGCTCGTAGCTCACCAGCTTGTCGGGACCGAAGGTCACCGGCGCACCCAGGCCCGGCGGCACGCCGACGTTGGGACCACCGGGCCGGAAGCCCGAAGCGACGCGCCCGTAAGCCATCAGGTTCTCGCTGAACTTGAAGCTCGGATTGAACAGGAAGGTGGTCGGACTGTCCGAGCCCTTGATGGTGAAGTTGCTGTCGCCGACCAGGATGCCGGTGCCGGTCTGGGTAAAGGTGGTCTTGTCGCTGCTGTAGCGCGCCCCGAGCAGGATGCTGAAGCGATCGGTGGCGTGCCAGGTCACGTCGCCATAGCCTGCCCATTCGGTGAACACCGCCGGGCCCACCGCGATGTGGCCAAGCGTCAACGGGAAGTCGATCGGCGTGCCGGCGTTCGCATCGAACAGCAGCACGTCCTGCACGTTGTGGGTGTGCTCGCGCGTGTAGAAAACGCCGACGCGCCACTCCAGCGTCTGGTCTTCGCGCGACTGCAGGCGCAGTTCCTGGGTGAACTTGCCCAGCGACATCGGATTGCGGATCGAGAAGCCCGCATCGGTCAGGCCCAGCGCCGGACCGAGGATCGGGCCATAGGCCGCCGTGACGTCACCGTTGTAGCCGCGATCCAGCGTGCCGTAGCTGGTCGACGACACCAGTTTGCTCCAGCCGAAATCGGCGTTGATCGACGCGTCGTACAAGCGGTAGCGCACATCGAACTGGCCGGTGCCGGGGGCACGGCTCTGCTTCAGGTCGCCGTGGATCGGCTGCAACCCCAGCGGATCGACATCCACGCCATTGTTCGCCAGCGCATCGCCGGTGAGGTTCTGCGCCAGCGCGGACAGCCGCAGCGAGAACCGGTCGCTGGGCGTCCACAGCAGCTGCGCCCGGCCACCGCGAACCTTGGCATCGTTGACGTCCTTTTCGCCGGTGGCCACGTTGTCGACGTAGCCGGCGTCGTGGCGGCTGTACGCATTGACCCGCAGCGCGAGCTTGTCCTGCACCAGCGGCAGGTTGATCATGCCGTGCGTGTCGAAACCGTCACCGCCACCGGCAACACTGCTGGCGCCCGCCTGCAGGCGGCCGGCGAAACGGGTGCTGTCCGGCGGCGTGGTGACGAACTTGAGCAGGCCACCCAGGGTATTCGCTCCATACAAGGTACCCTGCGGACCGCGCAGGACTTCGATGCGCTCCACGTCGTCCGGATCGATGTCCGGGGTCAGCACGCTGCCCGCCGCGTACACAGTGCTGGAACCGTACGGGGTGTCATCGATATACGTGCCCACCGTGGCGTTCGGCGTATTCGCGCCGGAGGTGATTCCGCGCAGTACCAATTGCGTCTGACCCGGGCTCAACGCAACGGTATTGAGTCCCGGAATTTGCGTGGCGTAGTCGGCAAAGCTCAGCGCGCTCTGGCGTTCGAGCTGATCACCCGACAAGGCCGAAACCGCCATCGGCACGTCCTGCAGGCGCTCGCTGCGCTTGTTGGCGGTGACCACCACCGTGCTCAGATCCGTGGTGTTGGGCGCCGCTTTCTGGCGCGCTTGCCCGCCGGCCTGAGCCAATGCCGCACCCTCACCCGGCGTACCGGACTGGTTGCTGACGCCGTCACTGCCCGGCGCCGATTGCGCCCACGTGCTCACCGGAAGCAACAGCGCAAGGGCGACAGCCATGCTGAGGCTTCGCCGGCCGCGATAGGGATGATGCAGTTCCATGACGTACTCCCCCGAGATGGTCCAGTGGACAGCCCACGATGCAGTGTTATCTCTTTATCATTTGAATGTCAATGGTAGTTTTCTACCATATGTCGCAGACACCCCGTGGTTGGGACAGCCGGACGCATTGCGTCGCGCTTGGCACATCACGTGATTGCGCATGGACGTAAAGCAGTCCAATCGATCGCGACATCAACCAGGCAAACGTGCAGAATGGCGATCGCCGGAGCCGCCGCGCTCCCACCGGCCAATCGGAACGGACCACACCGATGCTTCCCACGCCAGACGACGCCATCATCATCGGGGCCGGCCCGGCCGGCCTGGCCTGCGCAGCCACCTTTGCGCAGCGCGGCCTGCAAGCCACCGTGCTGGAGAAAGGCGCGAGCATTGCGCCGGTCTGGCATCGCCACTACCAGCGGCTGCACCTGCATACCGATCGCAGCCACTCCGCCCTGCCCGGGCTGCCGATGCCGCGCGACTATCCGCGCTACCCTTCGCGCACGCAGGTCGTCGACTATCTGGACGCTTATGCATCACGTTTCGGCGTGCGACCGGTCTTCGGCAGCGCGGTTCAACGCGTGCGCCGTCAGGACCATTCATGGTGCGTGGAAACAGCCTACGCCCACTGGACCGCGCCGGTCGTGGTGATCGCCACCGGCTGGGCCGATTTTCCCCATCGTCCGCACTGGCCGGGCATGGACGGCTATCGCGGTGAGATCGTGCACAGTGGCGAATACCGCAACCCCGCACCGTACGAAGGCAAGCGCGTGCTGGTGGTGGGCTTCGGCAATTCCGGCGGCGAGATCGCGCTGGACCTGGCCGAAGCCGGCATCGACGTCACGCTGGCCGTGCGTGGTGCGGTGAACATCCTGCCGCGGGAGATGCTGGGATTGCCGATCCTGACCTGGGCGATCGCGCAGGCGTGGATGCCGCCGCGTGTGGCCGACTTCATCAATGCGCCGATGATCCGCCTCGCCGTCGGCCCGACCCGGAACCTGGGACTGACCCTGCTGCGCAAGGGGCCGCGCCAGATGATTGCCGAGGACGGACGCGTGCCCTTGCTGGACGTGGGCACGCTGGAGCGCATCCGCGACGGCTCGATCAAGGTGCGCGGGGGAATCGCCGGCTTCGCCGGCGACATCGTGGCGTTCATTGACTCACCGGCCGAGCCGTTCGATGCGGTGATCCTCGCCACCGGCTTCCGGCCCGACCTGCGTCCGCTGCTGCCTGACCTGCCGCACGTGCTCGATGAGCACGGCCGGCCCCTGGCCACCGGCCGCGCCACCGCGGAACCCGGCCTGTTTTTCTGCGGCCATACCGTGTCGCCCACCGGCCAGCTGCGCGAGATCGGCATCGAGGCGAAACGCATCGCCATGCTCGCCGCCCAACAGCTGCAGCGACGCTGAGAGGCCGGCACTACCCACCAGGTTTGCAGAAGGCATACGCTGCGATGACCACTCAACCACGTCGGCTCGAACAGGGGAACACGCATGAACCATCGCTCGCTGCACCACGTTCTGGCCAGCTGCCTCGCCATCGGTCTGGCAGGCATGTCGCTGCAGGCTTCGGCGCAAGCGGCGGCGAAAGCCGCGCCCCACGCGCTCGTTTCCGCTCCACCCGCCGGCGCTCGCGCCGCGATGCAGACCATGCAGATTCCCAGCCATGGCGCGCTGATGAACGCGCTGGTCTACGTCGCCGCCGGCACCGGACCGCATCCGGTGGTGATCCTGCTGCACGGCTTTCCCGGCAACGAACGCAACCTCGATCTGGCGCAGGACATGCGCCGTGCGGGCTGGGACGTGCTGTATTTCAATTACCGCGGCTCGTGGGGTACGCCGGGCGACTTCTCGTTCGCCCACGGCATCGAGGACACCGCCGCCGCGATCGCCTATCTGCGCCAACCCGAGGTGGCCAAGGCACTGCGGCTCGATCCGCAACGCATCGTGCTGATCGGCCACAGCATGGGCGGCTTCATGACCGTCGAGGCGGCTGCCGCCGACCCGGCCATCAAGGCCTTCGCCACCATTTCCGCGGCGGACATGGCGGGGCGCACGCAGGCACTCGTCAGCAAGGACGGTGAAGCGCAGGGCATCAAGGCCATGAGCAGCGGACTGGCCAACGAAGGCATGGCGCCGTTGAGCGGCTGTACACCCGACGGTTTGGCGCGCGAACTGGCCGTCCATGCGTCCGACTGGAATTTTTCCTCCAGGGTGCACGCACTGAAAAACCGCACCGCCCTCATCGTCACTTCCGACGATGGACTCGCACCGGCGAACCAGGCCTTCGCCGCCGACCTGCGCAAGGCCGGCGACAGCCACGTCGAAACGGTGCACCTGCCCACCGACCACGCGTATTCCGATCGGCGGCTTGAGCTGTCGAAAGCGGTGTTGACGTGGCTTGCCAAGCTGCCAAGGTAGTCACCAAGCCAGCCTTGCGATCAGGCTCGACCGCGTAAGCATCAGCGGACGTCGCACGCATGGAGTCCATGTCAGTCCGTGTGGTGCTTGACACCCCTACCCGCTCCGGGGGGGGCTGGAGAAACGCCGAGAAAGCCGGGAATGAAACGCGTCGGAGCCTGCTCATGAAACCTGCCAGAATCACCGCCATCGCGCTCGCCTTCGCCATCTTCTCCGGCACGGTCGCCGCCTCCTCCGGCTCGCTCAACGCGTTTCCACCCAAGGTGCTGCCGGTACTGGTGCAGGTGAACGCCCATGGCAAGGTGACCGACGCCTCGCCAGCCCTGGAGCTGTCACCCCAGCTGCGTCGATTGCTACACCGGAATCTGGACGAGATGATCAGCGCGCCAGCCACCGACAAGCATGGCCGCGCGATCTCCAGCCAGTTCATCGTGAATCTGGCGTTGCAGGCGGCGCCACGCACGAACGGCAACTACGACGCCCACTTCACCTTCATTTCGACCGCACCGGTGCCAGCCGGGTCCTGGTACTGGGTACACATCGATGGCCACCGGCTGGCGCTCGCCCGGCAGGGTTCCAGCGTTGGGGAGCGGCGTGTCCGTTACCAGCACGAACGCCATGAATCGCCCTACCAGCACAGCCATGAGCGGGCGCCGACACCGCCCGTCGACAACACCTTCCGCAGTGCTCCCGCAGCCTCGCCGGCGCGCAGCCCCGCCCAAGGTCGCTGAGCCAGGGTCGCCAGGCAAGAAGCAAAAGCCCGCCGATTGGCGGGCCTTTCGTATGGGCAACCTGTCACCCGGCTTGTCGTTGCAAGGTGGTCGAACGATCTTTCGGCCAACCCTGCATGATCAGCCCCCCGACAGAAACGAGGCGAGCCCCCAATCAGCCATCCCGCGGAATATCCGCCGCGAGCGGCGCCACTGGAAATGGCAGGCGACGCCATCCCGGAAGCCATCAAGAACCGCACAAACCGTGTCGGCGGATTCGGCCAACCGGTTATGCCAGACTTTCCCGCGCTTCCCAATCCACCAGCGAGCATCCGACAACCATGTACCTGCCCCGCACCATCCTGCTCGCCACGCTGCTTGCCTGCGCCCCGGCACTGACCCACGCGACCGAAGTCGCGCTCAAGCCGGCACAGATCGCCGCCATCGATCGCTATGTGGCCGCCGAAATGGCGCGCGAACACATCCCCGGCGCGGAAGTCGGCATCTACCGAAACGGGCAAGCGGTGCTGACCAAGGGCTACGGCCTGGCGAATGTCGAATGGAATGCCCGCGTCACGCCCACCACGCCGATGCAGTCCGGCTCGGTCGGCAAGCAGTTCACCGCCACCGCGGTGATGATGCTGGTGGAACAGGGCAAGCTGAAGCTCGATGACAGCATCACCCAATACTTCCCCGACGCACCGGCAAGCTGGAAGCCGATCAAGGTAAAGAACCTGCTGTCGCACACCTCGGGCCTGGCCGAATACGAAGACCCCTCGCGCATGCAGCCCGGCGGCCTGTTCGACCAGCGCCAGGACTTCACCGAAACGCAGTTGGTGAAGAAAATCGAAACGCTGCCGATCGAGTTCAAGCCCGGCGACGACTGGGCCTATCGCAACACCAACTACGCCCTGCTCGGCGTGCTGATCCACAAGGTCAGCGGCCAGGATTACCGCGACTACATGCATGAGCACATCTTCGCTCCGCTCGGCATGGTCGCCACCCGCGGCATCTCCGATCGCGACATCATCCCCGGTCGCGCGGCCGGCTACGAGCTCGTTGCCGGGCAGCTGAAGAACCAGGCCTGGGTGTCACCCAGCCTGAACTCCACCGCCGATGGCACGCTGTACTTCAACGTCGTCGATCTGCAGAAGTGGGACCGTGCGCTGTATGGCACCACCCTGCTCAGCCGCCAGTCGCTGGACACGATGTGGACCCCGTTCGTGCTCGACAACGGCAAGCCCAACGCCAGCCACTACGGTTTCGGCTGGGCTACCGACCGCATCAATGGCCATCGCGTGATCCAGCACAGCGGCGCATGGCAGGGCTTCACCTGCACCATCAACCGCTACGTCGACGACAAGCTCACCGTGGTGGCGCTGACCAACCTCGACGCCGGCCACGCCAGCCCGGTCTACCTGTCGCACGTCATCGCCGGGCTGGTGCAGCCGGCGCTGATGCCCAAGCCGAATGCCGCGATCGCGGACCGCAAACCCGAGATCACCGCGCACGCGCGCGAGGTGCTGAAAGCCATGCTGGCCGGCAAGAACATCGCTGGCGAATTCAGCGCCGACGCCGGCTACGCCTTCGACCCCAACGACGCCGTCGACATGCGCAGCCAGCTTCCCGCCAGATGGGAAGCTGCACCGCTGGTGCTGATCAAGCGCAGCGAACACGAAGGCGCGGTGCGCTCGGTCTACCGGGTGGGCCCGCAAGGCGACACCCGGATCATGCTGGTGGAGCTCGATGCCAAGGGCAAACTGCTGGATCTGGCAGTGAAGGCCGACCCGGACAATCGCTAGCAGCTGCGACGCAACGCCCCCGTCGACCGCGCCGGCCGCGCGACGCGAAGCCGGGCGCATGTGGGCAAGCCCGACATCGCGTCCGGCACCCATTGTCAGGTGGCCATGAGCGGCCGGCTGATTCTTTCGCGTATCAGGACGATGGCGCGATGCCATCCAGCTCGGCAATCACATCCGCACGCAACTGAAGATCGGTCGCCGCCAGATTCTCGCGCAGATGCCCGACCGATGAAGTACCCGGAATCAGCAGCATGTTCGGCGCGCGCTGCAGCAGCCACGCCAGCGCCACCTGCATCGGTGTCACCTGCAGCCGCGACGCCACCTCGGACAAGGTCCGTGATTGCAGCGGCGTGAAACCGCCGAGCGGGAAGAACGGCACGTAGGCGATGCCCTGTTTGCCGAGGGCGTCGATCAAGCCATCGTCATCGCGGTGCGCCAGGTTGTAGTGGTTCTGCACGCAGACCACCGGCGCGATACGTTGCGCTTCGGCAATCTGGTTGGCAGTGACGTTGCTGACACCCAGATGGCGGATCAGGCCCTGCTGCTGCAGTTCGGCCAGTGCGCGGAACTGCGGCTCGATGCTGCCTTCGCTCGGTGCATGCACGGCGCCCATGGTGCGCAGATTGACCACATCCAGCACATCCACGCCGAGGTTGCGCAGGTTGTCGTGCACCGCCTGCGTCAGTTCGGCGGGGCTCTGTGCGGCGTTCCACGAACCATCGTCGCCGCGCACCGCACCGACCTTGGTCACGATGACCAGATCCCCGGCATACGGATGCAGTGCCTCGCGAATGATCCGGTTGGTGACGTGCGGGCCGTAGAAGTCGCTGGTGTCGATGTGATTGACGCCCGCCTCACGCGCCGCACGCAACACCGCCAGCGCGGCGGCGTGATCGCGAGGCGGACCGAACACGCCCGGGCCGGCAAGCTGCATGGCGCCATAGCCCATCCGGTTGACCGTGCGGTCGCCGAGCAGAAACGTGCCGGCTTGTTCAAGCTGACTCATGATGAATCTCCGTGGGCTGTCGATGGTGGGGAGCAACCGACTATAGGCGCACGCTGCACGCCTGATAATCCGCCACAATCCGCACGGGCCGTACGGAGCGCCGAACAGTGGCAGCAGACACGCAAGATCTCATCGCCTTTCTCGCCGTGGTGCAGGCCGGCGGCTTCCGCGAAGCGGCACGCAGCGGCCATGGTTCCGCGTCGCAATTGAGCGAAGCGGTGAAGCGGCTGGAGACGCGCCTGGGCGCGCGCCTGCTCCATCGCAGCACCCGCAGCGTGTCGGCCACCGAGGCGGGCCAGCGTTTGGCCGAACGACTGGCCCCGGCGCTGGCCGAAGTGCAAGCCTCGCTCGACGTGGTCAACCACTACCGTGACCACCCCGCCGGCACCTTGCGCCTCAACGTGCCCGCCAACGTGGCGCGCACCGTGCTGCCACCGATCATCACGCCCTTCCTCAAGCGCTATCCCGAGATCCGGCTGGAAGTGACCGTCGAAGACAGCTTCGTCGACCTGCTCGCCGCCGGTTGCGACGCCGGCATCCGCTACGACGAGCGCCTTGCGCAAGACATGATCGCCGTGCCGATCGGCCCGCGCATCCAGCGACTGGTCACCGCCGCCGCACCCGCCTACCTGCAAGCCCACGGCCACCCCGAACACCCCCGCGACCTGCTGCAACACGCCTGCCTGCGCGGCCAGTTTTCCGGCGGCGCCGTGCCCGTCTGGGAGTTCGAGCGCAACGGCGAAATCGTGCGCATCGACCCGCCAGCGCGCCTGCAGGTTCGCCAGGGCGCCGCCCTCGACCTCGCCGTGCAAGCCGCCATCGACGGCCTCGGCATCATCCACCTGTTCGAGGACTGGCTGCACCCGCATTTCGAAAGCGGCGCCTTGCTGCCCGTGCTCGAACCGTGGTGGCAAAGCTTCAGCGGGCCGTTCCTGTATTACTCGGGAAGACGGCAGCTGCCGGCGCCGTTGCGGGCGTTTGTGGATTTTATTCGCGAGGGGTGAGCTGCGTTGAATACACATTGTCATCGCGCCAGCCCTTCAGCTTTGCTCGACCGCGAAAACGTGCGACGTTGCGAGGACGGTCAGGCTCGCGGGCACATTGGCAGGACATGGTGCTCTATACCAATCACTGTATGCCGGCCAGCGATCACTCATTCGTCATGTATCGCCTCGATTAGCAGCGCCTCGTAGGCATCCCAACGCGTGCCAAGCCCCACCAGCCACCACGAGATCAGGTAGGCAAGAAACAACGCCCACAACAGCAGACCGCCGACCATGTGAACTTGCCCAAACGCCTGCCAGTCGCCAAAACGCCAGTCCTTGAACTGCAGGTAGAGGATCGCCAGCAGCGGCAGGACGCCCAGTCGTTGAACGCTTCCGGTGAAAAGTCCCATGCGATACGCCAGCGACGACTTGCGCGCACTCAGGTAGCGCAGCCGTCGCGCTAGCTGCGGCCTCGGGAAGCATCGCAATTCGGCCACTATCAGGCGCCACTGCTCATAGTCGTGATCCAGCTCCTGCGAGACCTTGTCGTTTCTGCGATGGAACGTGTGCCACTCGCGGCGAACAAAATAGCCAAAACCGATCAGCATGGAGATCAAGCAAAGCGCCAGGTCGGCTTGAAGAAACCGCAACGCCGCCACGGTTTTCACAAAAGGCGCAGCGACACACGCGACCGCCAGTAACCCCAAAGCCATCAACGTGGCGCAGCGTTCCAACCTGCCCGGCTTTTCATCGGCGATTTCCCGGACGTACCTCTCGATCTTCTTCTCGATCAGCGCATAGCTGAGTGCTTCGTCGCCCATTTGCATCCCTGCCAGTCCAAGCGCTCATTCAGCGCGCGACGCCTAGCGTAATGCAGACGACTGCCCGCGGTTGAGTCAGCACTAACATCAGCCTTACCTCTGGCCTCGACGGAGCAAAACACGCATCCTGGTCGAAGAGTGGATCAACAGAACAGGGGCGCTCACGATGGATGCACACCATACTTTCGAGGAGGCCTTTCCAAGTTCGGGCAACTGGACGGAAGAACAGCTCAAACTCGCGATCAGCATCTATCTGCATACGCCTTTCGGCCAACTACACAAGACCAACCCGGAAATCGTCCGCACCGCCGCACTCATCCGACGCACGCCGAGTGCGCTGGCGATGAAGCTCAGCAACTTCGCCAGCCTTGATCCTTCGATCATCGACAGCGGCCGCAAGGGGCTCGCCGGTGCATCTGCGCATGATCGAAAGATATGGGACGCCTTCCATGAGGACTGGGAGCGCCTCGCACTCGACTGCGCAGCACTACAGCAGCAATTGACGCATGCCATGAACTTTGCGCCTGGCGGCGTGCGCGACGATCCTGCGGATGACCTCACCGACTTCACCGGGGAGACGCGCGTTGCACTGGTACAACAACGGGTCAAGCAGGATTTCTTTCGTCGCACCGTGCTCGCCAGCTATCGCTACCAATGCTGCATCTCAGGCGTCAGCGATCCTCGACTGCTGATTGCCAGCCATATCGTTCCGTGGAGCCAGGACAAGGCCAACCGCCTCAATCCACGCAACGGCCTGTGCCTTTCCGCCATCCACGACAAGGCCTTCGACAACCATTTGTTCACGCTCAGCGAAGACCTGCGCGTCGTGCTGTCAAAGCGCCTCAAGGCCAGCCGCGATGATTTCCTGAGAGACGTATTCCTTCCCGTGGAAGGCCAACAAATCGATCTACCGGAACGCTTCCGACCCGACGCCACGCTGATGGCGTCTCATCGTGATCGCACCCTGCACGGTGCGTGAGCGCACCGCGCGTCCGTGATGAGGGATGACCCGCCCTATTCCGTTACGGGCGTCAGAAAAAGCCGGAAACACGTCGGGCGCCCGGCGGCGCAGCATCGCCCCTGCACTACTCGATCCGCCGTCACTCAGCGCCAGCTCAGCACTGGTAGTCATCAATGAAAAATCATTCGGCTTGGATGTAGCGCCAGTCGGCCTCGATGAACTTTTACTCGGCGTCGCCACAGCTCAGGCCGTGAACGGCTTTGCCGCGGCGCGGCTGCCGTGGACGTCTGGGAAACGGGGGTGCAAGACGTCGCATATATCCTGGGCGCCGTCGCAGCTGTGACGGGCGGTCTCGCGCATGCCCTGGTAGTACACCAGTTGCGCAACCAACACCTCGATGGATACCAGCTGCACCGCAAAGGGCAACAACCACCTCCGCGGAGACCGATCCTTCACCACCACGGCCGCGCCCATAAAGCCGGGGATGCGATTGGCGTTACTCATTCAACACTCCTTCTAGCCATGCCCCAACGGAGGCCCAAGGAGCTTGGCGATCGTCAGGCGCAGGTTAGGCCGTGATGTGGTGTAGCGTATGGATGACGGGCTATCGGAGATGTCGATAACTGCCGGCCCTGAACGATTTGGCCGATTTCGGCCAACAACGGTCATTCGAAAGTACACTCTGACCGGATTTAAAGGCTCAGCGCTTCACGTCAGTCTCGGCTGTCCCTCCAACGTCGCCGGGATGGCCTCGAAGGGGCCGGCACTCAATTCTTGCAGCTACCTCAGTTCTGTTCTGGTGAAGGTCCATCCTCGGACTTGAGATGGGGCGACCAACTGGCTAATAGCGCCTCAGCGAGGTGGACATTCTGACCCTCTCTGGTGCTCATTTCCGCCAGCCAGTCGGAAATCGTTTGTCGAGTTTCTGGAGCGGCTCCGGTGACCAGAGGTGCGAGAGCGACTGCATAGGTGATCAAGTATTCGCGTGCTCCCGGCTGGGTGTAGAACGGCGGGACGAGTAGGCGGATGAATTCGTCCGCTCTCTCGTCGAAATGGCCTTCAGTGATGAGCGCATCGCCGCCCAGCCCCAGGATCGGCACAAGTCCGGTCGCGGGCGGGGCATTGATGATGCGGTCGCGCAGCGTTCTTAGAAGCGTTTGGCGGTTCGACGGTGCTAGGAACCCGCCGAGAAGGAACCACCGCTCCAGCCAATCCTGGGATGGTGGTTCAAAAATCTGATCCATCGCCATCGTCAGGGGTACTGCAAGCTTTGGGATCGCGATGGATCGCGATGACCGCTGCCTAAGCTGATTGACAGCTTGCATGGCGATATTTGGATTCGCAATTGCCTCCGTCCAAGTCTCGGAAGGGATCTCCTCTACCAAGGCCGCGAGCGCCTCGCCGGGACGTTCCGCGCGGCCCGGGTTCTCGTCGTGAAGAATTTTCAGTGCGGCCAGGGAACTCTGATCAATTGGTCGAGCTGCCAGTGATCTCCAGAAGTCATCTGTTCTGGCCAGAAGCTTCAGCAGACTATTGAAAGAGTCAAAGCCAAGCACCCCTTGCAGTTCATCGTACCGCGCAAAAAGCTCGCGCCCGGTGAAGTCGTCGACTTGTTCGTGTGCCACACGCCGGGAGAGAAGCTGGCTGAGTAGAAGCCCTGTAGATGGGGAGGTTAGGGTGACCCTTGCAAGCGCACCGAAGGTCACGGCCGAAGGCTCGCTAAATTCGCGGAGCGCGGATTCGAGTGGCTCGACCAGATCTCCGACGAGCAGGGGCAACGGCAAGGGAGTCGAAAGTAAGGGGTACTGTGTCGGCTGGAGGAGTATGAGAAGCGCAGATGACCGGGTGAAGGTCTCCGGCGTATCTGGCGTCCAGGACTCCGTGACAATGGCAGCCAGCCGGCCAGTACTTACAAGACTTGAGGCCGCCGCTACTGCATTCGGATCATTTGTCTTTCTCCCGAATCCGATAGCGAGCAACGTCGTGGCGGCACCCGGAGAATTCACCGTGGCGAGGTTTTGCGCCGCAGCTTCATAGAACGCGGCGCTGAAGGCATTATGTCGTGTCTGAACCACGGCCATGAAGCGTCGGTCCATCTCTTGGGGCAAGTTCGTATTGAGGCCATTGAGGAGGACAACGCCAATTTCATCCGTTAATGCGCCGCTTTTCAGGCGATTAAGGACTCTAGGACGATCTATGCAGATCGCTGCCACGCGGACGAACGTTTCCGGGTTGTTCGGGATCACAAGTTCATCGAAGCCCTCGATGATTTGGGGGTAACTATCATCGACTTGGTTGAATAGGGCGCCAAGCTGATCAGCCAAATTTGGATCGGAAGCAGCTGGAGAGCCGATGACATGCGAGATGGTCGAAGCAAGGATCAAGTGCCTCTCTCTATCACTGGACCGCTCGAGCAAGTGACCTACCGCTTCCCGCTCGACGACCCCTAGGCCAACCCACATTGCCGTGTGATCGAAAGCCTCCTGCAAGAGCTGCCATTCTTCCGACAGGTCGACCGAAGACTCCGATGTAGCGCGCGCTAGAACGTTGATGGTGCTCATAACGGCATCGGGTGCGAGATTTTCGGTATCGCGTAGCTTCTGCACTATGCGATGGAAGACAGGATGAAAGCCAGGGGACTGTGTCAGCGAGGAAAATTCCTTGTCGCTGTTGGCGGCAATAGCGCTGCGGAGAGGGCCTTCCAGTAGGACCTGGTACGCCTTTGTCGGGTCAACCCCATAGTGGAGCGCGGCAACTGATCTTTGCCAGTCGGGGTCATATCGGCCAATTGACGCATGAGGCACGACGATTTCCGTCTGCAGTGCTTTGTCGAAGAGATCTCGGAAGGTGCAGTAATAGGCAACGGAAGCGAATGGGACGCCTGCGCCTTCCCACTGTTCCCACGTTACGCCAATTGTATTGAGCAGCGTGTTTATTCGCCGTGGCGTAATGGGCCGGACCGGCATCTGGAGGAATTGCGCATCCAGGAAAGCCGTTGTCTGGCGAACCCAAGTCTCTTTGAGGTCTGTACCAAATAAAACGGTCATTTGTGAACGAAGGTAGGATTGCCAGTCTGTCAGGACCGGACGAGTGATGCGGAAAGTCAGGTCGAACGTTTTTTCCATGAAGGCCGAAGCACGGCTATTTGCATCGCCGACCGATGACTCCCCGTAGATCTCTTGCACGGCTTGTTCGTCAAGTGGAAGGATGACCGTTGGCAGTTCAGTGTTGTCCTTTTCGTCAAGGGATTCGGCAGCGCCAAGAAAAAAGCTTCGGATCGTCGACCACATTTCAATAGCTTCGTCAGGTGGAAGCCTATCCAGGTTGTCAACGACGAATACAAATCGGCGATTTTTTTTCGCTACCGCATGCATGATTGTCCGAAAAATCTTCTGGAATTCGATCGCGGTCGGAACCGGGTCCCGCGTCACACTGTTCTTGTGGCTGGTGATTTCCTTGCTCATAAACATGGCAAGGATCGATTGGCCTTCCATCGGCTTCCGGTGCTTTGCAAGATTTTTTTTCGTGAAGTACCCGTCATCCCACGGTTTACGGACAGGACGCCACGCGAGGTAGACACCGAAGGACGCCAACACTGGCGCGATGAGCAGAACCGCACCGATGACCATTTTCCACGGGAAGCCCGGCGTACCGTGGAGGGCATCTTCGATGCCGGCCTTCATGAGAAGGGAAGCTCCGAAGGGGGATAGCAGAAGTGAAAAGAAGATGGCCGCCCCGCCAGTAGTAAAGAGCGGCGTCTTAGTAACCAGTGTGTCTTCGATTTGCCCGTTCAGTTGATCCAGCTTCCGCTGCCATTCGCTGCGTAAAGTCAGGCCCTTCGAAATTAGGAAATGAATCAATTCCTGGAGAAAGGCCCGTCGAGGCGGATCGTTCTGATGAACCCAAGCGTCGTAGGTGAACACATGGCTTTCTATCCCCTCGTCGGCCCTGAGCTCCTGCTCTAGAAAGCCGACAACGGTCGATTTTCCGCTGCCCCATGGACCTATTAATCCCACCACCTTGAGGTCTGGGTTTGCGCGAATGGCATTTGCCATACCCTTTGCGATGCGCTTGTGTGCTCCAAACTTGTCCTCGAGTGCAGGTTCGTCCCGGAGATAACGGCGGGTGGATGTGTGCCTGGACGGCGTATCTGCATCCATGGACTGATTCCTTTTGAGAGTACCCAGAGGTTACGTCGACATGGAGGTGCTTGCCAGCAGTTTTGATGGCGGCGCGCTAGACAACAAAAGGGCGTCCAACTCAAGCTCCGGCGCATGCGCAGGGACGTGCTTCGACCTTGGTGCGTGTTGCTACTAAATGTGTAACCACCGGGCAAAAGCTGAAATGGATCCCATGACGTATGGCCGCCGAACCAAATTCCGTTAGGCGCCGGAGATTTAGGTCAATGCCTGCTTCGGGTCGAAGGCGGACGGCCAGCAACCACAACTTACGTCCAGAGGACGTTGCCCGCGTAGCGAGCGCATAGAGTGCGGGCCAGGATGGCCCGCCGCTCTTCCCGGGTCCCCTGTGCGGCGGTGAGTCGGGGACGACAGGCCGCGTAGCGGGAGTCGACAGGACGTCGACTCCTTTTCGCACGGGCAGGCGACGGCATGGATGCCAGAGTTGAGGCAACGCAGGAGCGGTTGCCCGATGCCCGTTCGAAAAGCCCGGCCCCGGCTCACGGACTTGTTGGGCAGGAAGCCCAACAAGCGCCAAGCGGGGTGGCCTCTCTTTGGGCCACGTTTCTCTGGCCACATGTTTGGACCGGGGACATGGGTAACAGGTGTGCCAGGACATGGGTTACACCTCACCGCTGATTTCTAGCGCGGTGGAGGTGTTATTTCATGGCTTGGAAGGAAACCACATCAATGACTCTGCGAACT
>NZ_JALBWO010000038.1:0-41647 GCF_050026815.1 Rhodanobacter ginsengiterrae
TCAAGCCCGCCACCTGTCACACCTTGCGGCATTCCTTTGCCACCCACTTGCTGGAGGCCGGGCAGGACATCCGCACGATCCAGGAACTGCTCGGCCACAAGGACGTGGCCACCACGCAGATCTACACGCACGTGCTCAACCGCGGCGGACACGGTGTGTTGAGTCCGCTGGATCGGAACTGAGCGGCGTCCGCGCGACGAACGCCTCGGGCACCTTCAATGAAACTGGTCGCTCGCCGGCACCCACGAGCTGGACGATGACGCCGGCCCGGCGGGTTTCACCGGCAGCGTGATCACTTCGCAACCCGCTGGCGGCGGGCTGCCGGCGACGCGGGCGGCGGCGCACTCGGCGCTGTTGTCGAACTTCACCATCGGCGCGGGTTGCGCGCTGCTGGTGGCGGCAACGGGCGCGGGCGCAGCCAACGGATTGGCCGGAGCCAGGTTCAGGCGGTCGTAGATCTTCTGCTGCAGCGGTTTGGCCGGTGGATCGGGATTGCCGCAGCCGAACAAGGCGATCGGCAGCAGTGGGGTCACCGCGCACTTGATGCGGATGCCGCGCGGCAGATGGAAGGTGTGGCTGACGCGGGTTTTCTCCACCGCACGGCGCAGCGCGGTGTCGACCGAGCTTTCGCCTTCCGGCGCCCAGTCCTGCTCGAAGCGGGTCGGCTTGTAGCCGATGTTCGGCGCGCCGTGATTCATGATCTGCGTATCGCCATGCGGCTTCAGCTGCACGTAGCTGCCGGGCTGACCCTGCGGCTCGCCTTCCAGCGCACCCTTCAGCGCGCCCTGCGCCGCCCCGGGCTGGTTGCCGCCGGGCTGGCCGAGGCCAGTCTGGTCCTTCGCCGCCGCTTTGCCATGGTCATCCGGCTGCTTGCCCTGGCTGGTCGACTCGGCGGCGGTTGCGGTGCTGGTCGATGGGCGGGTCGCGGCATCCGGCTTGCCGGGGTCGCCCAGGTCGCTGCCCTGCGGCGTGGCATCGGGCGCCCGACTGACGTCGCGGCCGGATGCGGCATCGGCCGGGGCGGGCGCGGGTTGTTCGGCTCTTTCGCTGGCGTCCGGTGCGGGAGCATCAGTCTTCGTGCTGGCGCTTGGCGACGTTGGCGCGGCCGCGGCAACGACTTGCGGTGCGCTCAGCTGGGGGCGTTCGATGGACGGCTGGACGGCTTTCTGCTTCGCGGTATCGGCCACTTCAAGCTTTTCGCTGGGCGTCTGCGGCTCGATCCGCGCCGGTGCCGACGGCGCCAATGGCACGGCCTCGAGTTCGGCTTCGGCCACCTCGATCGCCGGCGCCTGGATCTGCGGCTTTTCGTTCGGCACGGTCGGGCTCGGCACGCTCAACTGGGCCTGCAGGTTCACGCTGGGCGCAGCCTGCGCGGGCAGCGGCACCGGCTGCAGTTCGGGCACCGGCGGTGCGGCGGGAAGCTCGGCGCGCATCGGCGTCACGCTGGCCGGCGCATTCGACTTGGGCACGATCGTGTCCAAGGCGATGCTTGGCGCGCTGATCGGTGGCGCCGCCTGCGGTGGAACTTCCGGCATCGCCAGCGAGGGCGGCGGCAGCACCGGACGATTGCCTTCGAGCTGCGGTTTGCGCACCGACTCGGGCTGGAATTTGGGCGGCACCGGCGCCTGCACGACCGGCGTGGGCAGGTTCACCACCGGTGGCTCACTGGCCAGCGGAATCGGCTTGAGATCGGGGATGGGTGCCGGCTCGGGCAGGCTGACCGGCGCCGGCGGCGCGGCCACCGGTTTCGGTGCAGGTGCCCTGGTCCTGGCCGCCTTGGCTACCACCGGCGGTGCAGGCGCTGCGGCAGGCGTTGCCGCCACCACGGCTTCGGTGTTCGCACTGCGTTCGCTGACTTGCGGCGGTCGACTGCTGCGGCCCTGGTGTCGCGGTCCGCGCTCTTTCGGCGGGATGCCGCGGATCGGCGGCGGGGGTGGCGGTTCGGGCGGCTCGATCAACCGTACCTGCAACATCGTCTGCTTCGGCTCGGGCGGCAACACGACCTGGAACGCGGGGCCAAGCACGAAGCCGAACAGGAACATCAGGTGCACCAGCAGGGCACCGACCATGGCCACGATGCGCAGGATCCGCTCGCGCGGCCGCGGCCTGGTGCGCTGGTGATAGACGCGGGCACGGGTCGCCGCCGCCAGCGGCGAATTCAGCATCACCTGCGCGGGATTGGCGGCGCGTCTGATGGTGGTGTGGGGCGGTGGCGCGGGCATCGTGGGAGTGTAGCGGGCGCGGGCACGAATACGCATGACAGCGGCGACGACTGCACGATCGCCGCTGCGGATCAGTGCCCGCTGGCGGCCCGGCCGGCGCGCTCACGCAACTCGGCGTCGATCGCCCGGTTCGGCGTGTCCACCGGGCAGCCCCACGCCAGCGGTTTGCCGGCGCGATACATGGCGATGCAGGCCTGCTCGCTGGGCGGCGTCGACGCATGGGCGTGACCATCCAGCGATTGCGCCGGCGCCATGCTCAGTCGCTCGTCGCCGTCCTTCGCCGAGGGCTTGGCCGGCGGCTCACCGCTGCAGCCGCCGGCCAGCATGGCCAGCGAGAGCGCGCAATGGATCCGCACGCCGCGCGGCAGCCGGATGGTCTTCTTCAGCGTGGTCTTGTCCACCAGCTTCTGCAGTGCGCTGTCGACGGCATTGCTCTTGCCCCAGTCCTGGTCGAAGCGAGTGGCCTGATAGGTGACCGGGCTGCGGTGCTGCATGATGCGGGTGTCACCCTGCGGCAGGCGCTGCACGTAATCGGGCAGCGCCGTGCTGGCTGCCGCTGCCGGCAACACCAGCTGGCCTTTTTCGTCGTACAGCCGGGGCACGCTGGTCGCTGGGCTGGCCGGCACCTGCAGGCTGATCGCGTCCTTGCGCGCCGGCTCGCGTGCCACCATGACCGCAGGCAGAGGCGGCGGTGTTGGCCGGGCCGGTGCGGGTACGGCGGTGCTGGCCGCGCGCGTAATGAAGCGGATCTGCAGCACTTCCTGCGCCGGCGCGGTCGCCGCCACGACCGGCAGCGAGGGACGCATCTGCTGCCAGATCACCAGCACGAACAGGCCATGCAGCAACACGGCCACGATCAGCGCCGGCCAGTGCTGGCGGCGTTCGCGGCGCGACGCACGCCACGGCTGGCGCCGCGACACGACGGCCTGGATCAGACCGGATGCAAGCGGATCAAGCGGCGACAGCTCCGGTGAGTGCGGAGCGGGCAACGTCGATGGATTCCGGGCGTGCGGCGAACGGGCGATGATGGTGCCTCATGCGTGGCGGGAGCGGGCAGCATGCCGGCCGGTCACTGAACTCACGCCGGTGGCTTTCGCCGGTATCGACAAGCTTGTCTGGCAGGTGAGACCACCTGGCCGTGCCCGCGGTTCCCCGCAGTGCAGCTTGACCGGCCTGGCGCTTGGCTCAAGTCTAGGCGGGCGGCGCGCCGCGCCGCCTCTCCGCCATGACCGCCCCGATTCGCTGATTTCGCCTCGCGCGAACCCGAGGACGAGCATGACGGCCCGCCTGTCGTCAGCCGCCAAGAGCGCGGCCTCGTGCGGCGCCGCAGTTCGTGCCGGCACGATCCGCGCCCCATCATGGGAGGGTCGCATCGTGACGTATTCCACGGAAAACATCCGCAACATCGCGTTCGCCGGACACGCCGGCGTGGGCAAGACCACGCTGTTCGAAGCACTGCTGGCCGCCGGGGGAGCCATCCAGACCGCGGGCAGCGTCGAGCGCGGCAGCACGGTGTCCGACAGCGACAGCCAGGAGAAGGCGCGCGCCCACTCCATCGACAGTTGCGTGGCCAGCCTCGACCACGGCGACTGCCACATGAACCTGATCGACACCGCCGGCTACGCCGACTTCCGCGGCGCCACGCTGGCTGCACTGTCGGCGGTGGAAACCGTGGCGGTGGTGGTCAATGCGATCAACGGCATTGAATACGGCACGCGCCGGATGATGATGCACGCGAAATCGCGCGGCCTCGCCCGCGTGCTGGTGATCAACAAGATCGACTTCGACGGCGCCAATCTGCCGGCCCTGGTCGATGCGCTGCGCGACGAGTTCGGCAGCGAATGTCTGCCGGTGAACCTGCCCGCCAACCGCGGCAACCGCGTGCTGGATTGCTTCTTCCACACCGAGGGCAGCACCGATTTCTCGTCGCTGGCCGAGGCGCACCAGCGCATCCTCGACCAGGTGGTGGAGATCAACGAAGGCGTGATGGATCGCTACCTGGATGCCGGCGAAGGCGCGCTCAGCCCGCAGCAACTGCATGACGCGTTCGAGCAGTGCCTGCGCGAGGGCCACCTGGTGCCGATCTGTTTCGTCAGCGCGCGCACCGGTGCGGGCATTCGCGAGTTCCTCGATCTCGCCACGCGACTGCTGCCCAATCCGGCCGAAGGCAATGCGCCGCCGTTCACCCGCGGCGACGGCACGCCGCTGCTGGTCAGCGCCGAGCCGGCCGCCCACGTGATCGCCGATGTGTTCAAGATCGTCAATGACCCGTTCGTCGGCAAGCTCGGCGTGTTCCGCGTATGGCAGGGCACGATCCGTCGCGACAGCCAGTTGCTGGTCGACGACGGCCGCAAGCCGTTCAAGGTCGGCCATCTGTTTCGCGTGCAGGGCAGGACGCACGTGGAGATCGAGGCGGCGATCCCCGGTGACATCGCCGCGGTGGCCAAGGTGGAGGACATCCATTTCGACGCGGTGCTGCACGATTCGCACGACGAGGACCTGATCACGCTGGCGCCGCTGGCGTTTCCCGCGCCGATGTTCGGGCTGGCGCTGGAACCCAGGCACAAGGGCCAGGAACAGAAGCTGTCCAACGCGCTGGCACGGCTGGCCGAGGAAGACCCGTGCTTCCGCGTCGAACATCACAAGGAGCTCAACGAAACGGTGGTGCGCGGCCTGTCCGACCTGCATCTGAAGGTGATGCTCGAACGCATGCGCGAGCGTTACGGCGTCGAGGTGCAGACGCACCCGCCACGGATCGCCTATCGCGAAACCATCGCCGGCGAAGCCGAGGGGCATCACCGGCACAAGAAACAGACCGGTGGTGCCGGCCAGTTCGGCGAGGTGTTCCTGCGCATCGAACCGCTGGAGCGCGGCGCCGGTTTCGAATTCGTCGATGCGGTGAAAGGCGGCGTGATTCCCGGCCAGTTCCTGCCGGCGATCGAGAAAGGCGTGCGCCAGGCGATGGAGCATGGCGCGGTTGCCGGCTATCCGCTGCAGGACATTCGCGTCACCGTCTACGACGGCAAGTACCACGCGGTGGACTCCAAGGAAGTGGCCTTCATCAGCGCCGGCAAGAAGGCTTTTCTCGACGCCGTGGTCAGGGCCCGGCCCACCGTGCTGGAACCGATCGTCAACGTCGAGGTGGCAATTCCCGAGCACAACGTGGGCGATGTCACCGGCGGGCTCGCCGGCAAGCGCGCGCGCATCCTGGGCACCGATACCCAGCGCGGCGGCGAGCTGGTGATCAAGGCGCAGGCGCCGCTGGCCGAACTGATCGACTACCCCACCGAACTGAAGTCGATGACCGGTGGCCGTGGCCGCTACAGCCTCGACCTCAGTCATTACGAGCCAGTGCCGGCGACCGTGCAGAAGCAGCTCAGTGAGGCATGGAAGCCGCATGCCGAGGAGGACTGAGCGCAAGCGCACATTCCGTTCATCGCGCATCGTCTTGCTGGTCCGAGCCGATCGACACGGAGCATCCCGATGAAGCCTGCCTGCAACCTGTTGTGCGCGATGCCTGGCAGCGCGCAGCCGTAGCTTGACAGCTGCGCGGTGCGCGCGAATGCCGGCAGCGGACCGCCGATGCCCGAAGCCAGCGTCACCCGCGAGCGCAGCGCCTGCTTCGGCAACTGCCCGCCTACGGCGTGACCGTGACTGCCGACGACAAGAAGAGCTTCATCGGCCACGCATCGAGCGACTGGGCGGCGGTAGCGACCAGCAACTGGATTTGCGGCGCTGGATCGGCACGCCGACGTCACCGGGCGTCGAGCACGCGAAGCGCCGAGCCGCCGCGAGGCCCGGCACCGTAACGGTCAGAGCCGGCTGCTGCGCTTCAGCGCAAGGTAGCGCTCGATCAGCGCACCGGACAATTCGCTGCAACTCACGTCGAGGGTGTTGATGCCCTCGCGGCGCAGGCCCTCGTGGACGCGTTCGCGCTCGGCCAGGTAATGCATCGCGGCGGCGCTGCGGATGCTGTCTTCCAGTTCGGCACCGGGCTCGCTGGCGGCGCGATCGAGCGCCAGCTCGCGCAGGCTGACCAGCATCACCAGGTGACGCTTGGACAACATGCTTATCGCCGCGCGCAGTTCCACGTCGTCCTCGTCGCGCACGTTGGTGATCAGCACCACCAGCGCGCGGCGGCGCTGGTGCGCCTGCAGCGCGCTGGCGGCGGCGAGGTAATCCGTCGCCTGCGGCAGCGCCTGCAGGTCGTAGCCGGCGCCGAGCAACATGTCCATGCCCAGGCTGCCCTGCTGCGGTGGCAGCCAGCGCTGCTGTTGCCCCGTGCAGGCGAGCATGCCGACCGCGTCGCCCTGGCGCAGCGCGATGCTGGCCAGCGCCAGCGAGGCGTTCAGTACGTGGTCGAAGTGCACCAGCTGGTCGTCCTGCGCCAGCATGCGCCGGCCGCAATCGAGCATCAGCACCACCTGCTGGTTGCGCTCGTCGCGGTATTCGCGCGAGATCAGCCGGCTGCTGCGCGCGGTGGCTTTCCAGTCGATCTTGCGCAGGCTGTCGCCGACGCGGTAGTCGCGCAGTTCCTGGAACTCGGTGCCTTCGCCGCGTCGCCGCTGCAGCCGCGCGCCGACGCTGCGCGAGGCCAGCTCCACGCTGAGCCCGGCCAGCTCGGCCAGTGAGGCGAAATTCGGATACACGCGCACGGTCGAAGGTGCGCCGATCACGCGTCGTTCGGTCCATGCATGCCACGGCGAGCGCAACTGCACGTGGCAACCTTCGAAGCGGAACTGGCCGCGCGCGTCGGGTATCACCGCATAGTCGAGCAACAAGTCCTGACCCGGCGGCAGACGTACCTCGCGCGGCATGCCGTTGACCACCCAGCCGCCCGGATGCAGGTCGTGCAGGCGCAAGACCTGGGTGCGTCGCGCAACACCGTGCAGGTGCAGGCTGACGGTCGCGGGCGGACCCAGCGGCATCACCGGCATCACCTCGCGCTGCAGCCCGGGTGACTTCACCCGGCGCAGGCGCCAGCCGTCGAGCAATGCGAACGACGCGATCACGCCGCCGGCGGCCAGCCACGCGGACAGCGGCAGCCAGTCGAGACTGGCCAGCACGCCGAGCGCGGTCCAGCCCAGCAGCAACCACAGCAGGAGCGGTGCGGGTCGCATCATTGGCGCGGCGCGGGCACCTTGTGCAGCAGCGCGGTCAGCACGTCGTCCGGCCGCTGCCGTTCGATCAGTGCTTCGGGCGCCAGCAACAGGCGATGACGCAGCGCCGGCAGGGCCACCGCGCGCACGTCATCCGGGGTGACGAAGTCGCGTCCGTCGATCGCCGCCTGCGCGCGCGCCAGTCGCGCCAGCGCCAGCCCGCCGCGCGGACCGGCGCCGCCGATCACGCCCGGCCATTCGCGCGTGGTGCGCACGATGCGCACGGCATAGTCGGTCACCGCCGCATCCATGCGGATCGCCGCCACTGCCTGCTGCACCGCCAGCAACTGCGCCTGGCTCAGCACCGGCTTGACCTGCGACACGTCGAGATCGGCGGCGACCTTGCCGTTGACCACGCTGGCCACCATGCGGCGCTCGTCTTCCAGGTTGGGATAGCCGATCAGCACCTTGATCAGGAAGCGATCCAGTTGCGCTTCGGGCAACGGGTAAGTGCCTTCCTGTTCGATCGGGTTCTGCGTAGCCACCACCATGAACGGCTCGGGCAGCGCGAAGCGGCGGCCTTCGATGGTCACCTGCCCTTCCTGCATCGACTCCAGCAGCGCGGCCTGGGTCTTCGCCGGTGCGCGGTTGATCTCGTCGGCCAGCAGCAGGTTGGCGAACACCGGGCCGCGGCGGATCTGGAAACGTTCGGTCTTCGGGTCGTAGATCGCATGACCGGTGACGTCGGCCGGCATCAGGTCGGGAGTGAACTGCACGCGACCGAAGGTGCAGCCGACCGACGCGGCGAGTGCCCGCACCAGCAGGGTCTTGCCCAGCCCGGGCACGCCTTCGATCAGCACATGGCCACTGGCCAGCAGGGCCAGCAAGGCCTGGTCGAAGACCTCGGCCTGGCCGATGAAGGCGCGGGTGACCTGCTGGCGCAGCGCGCGCGCATGCTCGCCCAGCTCGGTGATCGACAGCGGGGGCAGCGGCGTGGCCGGGGTGGCGAGGGTTTCGGTGCTCATGGGCGGCTCCTGAGTCGGACCAGGGTGAGGATGGAGGCGCGGAACGCCTGCGCGTTCGCGGGTGACTGGAAGGCTTGCGCGACGTGCGCGGGATCGAGCGAGCTGCGCTCGGCCAGGCGCGCGTACAGCGCCTCGCCGTTGAGCATGGCGCAGGCCGGATCGCGCCGGCGCAGGCGCGCCAGCACGGTGTCGCAGGCCAGCCGATGCAGGCTGCGACCGTTGTCGCGGCGATACACGAATTCACCGGCCGCCTGCACATGTTCGAGCAGCGCGCGCCGATGCAGCGCCGGCGCCGGCATCAACGGACCCAGTCGCGCGCTGCGCATCGCCATCCACGCGGCCAGCAGCAGGGTCAGCGCCAGCAGTGCGGGCCACGCGGTGATCCACAGGAATTTCAGGAACGATGGACCGTCCAGGGCGTAGACCAGGTAGATCGTGCCGCGTCCGCGCTCGGGCCCCAGCAGCTGCCAGGCAAACTGCTGGGCCGCGGCCTGCTTCAGCTGGTTGCCCGACAGCGGCGTGAAGCTGGCGAGCAGGCTCACCGTGCCCTTGCCCAGCCGGGTGCGCGCGAACAGATAGCCGTCCTGCGCGTCGCCGATCGCCGCGTCCGTGCGGGCGCCGGTCAAGCGGAAACGCGCACCGCACAGACGCAGCCGGTCCTTCTCGTTCGCGCTGGCCGACCCCTGCACCACGCTGCACGCATAGTCGGCCGGGTGCGCATCAAGCAGGCCCAGCGCGTCGAACATCGGCGTGCGCGAGCTCACCGCCGCGCCCGGCGACAACAACAGGTGGCCACCCTTGCGCACCCAGGCGACGATGCGCGCGGCGGCGCCGACATCGACCCGGCTGGCATCGTCGCCGAGCAGCAAGGTGTCGCCGGGTTTCAGCGGCAGCTGCTGTGGATCCAGCGTGGTCAGCGAACGCGTGGGCAGATCCAGCCGCTGCAGGATTTCCTGCAGCGCGAAGAAGCGGTTGTAACGCGCCTCGCCATGCGCCGGCGTGGTCTCGGTGACGTCCTTGCGTTCAAATGTGGCGAGGAATCCGGCGAGCAGCAGCAACGCCACACCGAGCACGACCAGGCCGATGGTCAAAGTCCGGCGGTTCATGCCGATACTCCCGTCTGCGCCGGCCAGCCGCGCAGCAGCTGCTCGATCGTGGCGTCATCCGGATAGCGCCCGGCGTAGGCGGCGAACTGCCAGGTGCGCACGATCGCCACCACCCGCTGCGCCAGCGCCGGATCCTCGATCGCGCCCGCCCGCCGCAGCCAGTCCGACTCGGTCGCATCCTTCGACGGCGGCAGCTGCAGCAGCTGCGCGGTCTGCTCCACGCAGCCACGATAGAGCAGCGCCAGCGCCTCGCGCCGCCGCTGTGCCTGCCACAGCAGGCGGGTGGCCGTCGCCAGATCCGCCGGCAGCGGCGGCTCGGCCTCGCTGTCGGGCAACAACAGGCTGGATGACGAGGTCGCGGTCGCCTCGTCCGGCTCCGCACGCCAGCGTCCACGCCAGCGCCAGGCGAACCATGCCAGCGTCAGCAGGGCGCCGAGCAGCAGTACCCACAACAGTCCCTTGAAGATGGCCGACAACACTTGGCCAAATAGTGGAAACGGTGCCTGCGTGGTGCGCGGCTGCACGTCGCTTTGGTACTTCAACCGCCAGCGTCGCACGGTCTGCTCGCCACCGAAGCGCGGGTCGCGATAAACCTGCGCGGCGACCTCGGCCAGACGCTGCCGGGTCTCGGGCGCCGGCGCGCCGAATACTTTCTCGACACCGGTGGTGATGGTTTTCTCCGGCGGATGATTCGGCACCTGCGCGTGCGCGCAAGGCAGCAGGCCCGCGCACAACAACACCACGCCCAGCACCTTGCCCAGGGCTTCGATGCGCGTGCGCAGCCGGCGGAAGGCCAGGTCGATGTCCCATGCCTCCAGTTGCGTGCGGCGATTGAGGTACAGCGCGAAACCGCAGGCCACGTACAGCGGCTCGATCGCGCTCATCGCCAGATAGGCCACACCCGCGCCCAGCACGATCCAGGTCGATGACATGCCCGGTGTCCCGCCGCGGAAGAACGCGGTCAGCGACTCCGGTCGCCATTCGTGCGGGATCAGCAGCAAGGCGAACAGCCAGACGCTGAGGAACAGCACCAGCTCGAACTGCAGGCAGCCGTAGGTGAGCAGGCTGACATCGCCGACGATGCGCCGGCGCAGCACCTTCCAGCGCGCCGAACGTTGCTGCCGCGACGCGCCTTCGAGCAGGTCCAGAGGCAGGCGCAAGGCGCGACTGCTGTCGATGCGCAGCCAGGTCAGTCCGGCGATCGTGCTGTGCCAGCTCCACCGGCGCTGGCCGCGGAGGGTTTCGCGCCAGCCTGGTGCGCGGTCGAACACGGCACGCGACAGCACGTACAGCGGCACCCGGTCGAACAGCGGCTTCAACCACCACAGCAGCACCCAGCCCAGCCATGGCAGGCCAAGCAACAAGCCCAGCGCGTTGCACAGCACGAACATCGGCAGGGTGAAGGCGAACCACGCCGACCACACCGGCCACGCGTTGGCGCGCAGCATGGCGGCGCCCAGATCGATCGCCTCGCGCGTCACCCGCGGGCGCAGCACCACGCTGATCCGTTCAAGCTCCATGCTTGGCCGCCCTGCCGCCGCGCCATAACCAGCCCAGCACCAATACCCACAACACCGCGCCGCTGCCGAACTTCACGGCGTCGGGCAGGCTCGCGATCGACGACCAGTAGGCTTCGACAAACGCCGCCACCAGCAGCATCGCGAACGCCCCCAGCGCCAGTTGCGCGCCGATCCAGCCGGCGGCGACCAGCGCCGGTCCGCGACGCCGGCGCCCCGGCGCCAGCAGGGTCAGCCCGAGCTGCAGTCCGGCGCCGCCGGCGATCACGATGGCGCTCAGCTCGAACGCCGAATGGGCGACGACGAAACGCCAGAACGGACCGCCGTAACCGATTGCGGTGAGGTGGCCGGCGACGCCGCCGATCAGCAGGCCGTTGGCGCCCAGCACGTAGATCGCGCCGACGCCGAAGACCAGGCCGGAGGCAAACGTGCGGAACGCGATGCTGACGTTGTTCATCACGTAGTAGCCGAACATCTGCAGGTCGGTGCCGCTGCTGCGGCCGATGTGCGCATTGGCCGGGTCGTACATCTTTTCGAACTGGGCCAGTTGCGCGCTGCTGAACAGCGTATGCGCCAGCTCAGGCCGCACCTGCATCAGCACCAGGGTGACCAGCGCCGGCAGGTAGAACAGCACGGCCGCCGCCAGCATGCAGCGCCACTGCGCGCGCACCAGGCGCGGGAAACCGCCGACCAGGAAGGCAACCACCCGATGCCAGCGCGGCGGCGGTGGCTGGTACAGCACGCGGTGTCCCTGCTGCACGATGCGCTGCAGGCGCTCGGTGACTTCACGGCTGTAACCGCGTCCACGCGCCAGCGCCAGGTGATGGCAGACGCGTCGGTAGGACGCGGGAAATTCCAGTGCCTGATCCTGCCGCAGGGTGCGTTTGGCCTGCCGGTCCAGCGCACTCAGCCACGACTGCAGGCTGTCCCATTCGCGGCTGTGCAAGGCGACGAAACGCTCCTGCTTCATGCGCGTCCCAGCAGCCAGTTGGCATGCGCCACCAGCTGGCGAATGGCGGCGGTGTCGCGCTGCCCGGTCAACGGCGTCAGCAGGTTGGCCAGCTCTTCCTGGCGTTGCACGGTGAGCTGACCGGCGCGCTCGGCGAACTCGACCAGCGCCGCCTGTTCGTCACTGGCCAGCACCAGCGGCAGCGGCAAGGCAGCCAGCGCGGGAATTTCCTGGCCAGCCGGCAAATCCGCGGCGTGGATCACCATGGTGCCGGCCACGATGTCGCCCAGACGCCGCGCATGCGGATCGATCAGGGTGCAGGCCAGGCCGACGCCATACACGCCCGGCAGCGCATCGACCACGCGCAGCAGGTTGCGCACCACCGACGGCAGCCAGGTCACCGGTGTGCCATCGGCGTTGACCACGCGCAGACCCAGTGCGCGCTTGCCCAGGGTTTGCCCGCCCATCCACACTTCGCACACCACCGAGTAGCCCCACAGCAACGCGAAGATCACCAGCATCGCCAGCCCGTTGCCGCCCTTGCCGAAAATCCCCAGCGGAATCATCGCGACGAAGAAGATCGCGAAGCGCAGCAGCAGGTCGACCATCCACGCCTGTGCACGCGGCAGCGCGCCAGCCGCACGCAGACGCAAGGAGACGCCTTCGGGCGTCTCGATCTCGCGTACGGTGTCGATCATCAAACGTCGACGACAATCGTGTCGGCGATCAGGTCGTGGAGGCAGCGCTTTTCCTTGCCGAAAATCAGCAGCGGATCGACCAGGTTCACCAGCTTGAGGAACGGAATCATGCTGAGCACGGTCAACGGCACCACGCGCAGGAAGATGTAGCGTGCCAGGCCGATCCGGCTGCCATCGGTGCGCACCACGGCCATGTCCAGCGCGCGCTTGCCGATGGTCTGCCCGCTCCGATGCAGCATCAGGCAGTTGACCACGACAATCGTGACCATCAGCGCCAGGCCCAGCAGCATCAGCGCCACCATCGGTCCGGCAGGCTTGAGGCCCCGCCTCACATCCAGCGCCATGTAACCGGCCCAGACCACCGGGGCCAGCCAGATCAGGCTGATCAGTCCATCCAGCAAGGCGGCACCAAGACGCTTGCCGCGCCCGGCCTTGCGGTTTTCCAGGTCGTACGCGTCCCATGCACGCACATCGTCGATCGCGGCTGCCGGTGCGGCATACGGATTGTTTTCCATCGAGTCCTTCCCCTTGTTGCTGTCCCTGGTCGCCCTCCCCCATGGCGGACAACCTCGGTGAGTATAAGAGGGGATTTCCGTGCTTGCCTACCGCTTGGGCTTGAGCAGGGTGCCGCTGCAACGCGGCGAACCGCAAAGACAGACCCACAGCTTTTTCAGGCGCGCGGTATGCGGCACGTCGAGCACGATGCCGTAGTCGTAGGTGAGTTCCTCGCCCGGCTTGATGTGGCGGATCGCCTCGATCACCACCTTGTCGCGGCGCGGGTTGCCACTGGCGCTTTCCTCCACCAGCGCGCGGCAGTTCGGCGCGCAGCTGTGGTTGATCCAGCGCGCGCTGTTGCCGTTCTGGTTGGCGTCGATGATGTAGTCATCGTTGAGCGTGAACAGGAAAGTGTGGCCGGTCTCGCCGCCGTCGCCATACAGTTCATCGGCCTCGTCGTGGCTGAGCAGCTTGCCCCTGTATTCGATGATTTCCTCGCCCTTGCCGATCGGGGCGGTGGCGAACACGCCGTTGCCGTGGATCGGCGAGCGGCGCGCAACAAAACGTCGTGACATGCGGTGGAACCCTGCGATGGTGTCGAGCCGTCGATGATGCCCGTTTGCGGTTGCGCGCGAAACCGTTTGGGTCCTGCCCGCGTACAAGGCCAGGCGAGTGCCGCGCATGGCATTTCGCCGGACGCGGTAGCGGGTTCTCGCCGCGATGATTTGCCGCTACTGGCCTGTTGCCCCCCAAACGCGGTTAGAATCAACTTTCAAACGATCGTTTGGAGACTCTGCGATGCGTCTGTTGCGCTGGATCATCCCCGTCCTGTTGCTTGGCCTGGTCGCCTGCGGCCCGGCCAGGAAAAGCGTGTTCCCCCCCGGTGTGAGCATCCAGCAACTGGTGGTGCTGCCCAGTGGCCAATGGCAGCTCACCGTGCGCATCCAGAACAACAGCTATGCCGGCATGAAGTTCACTTCGCTGGATGGTCAGTTGCAGATCGCCGAGAACGTGCCGGTGCGTCTGCAGGCGAACTTCGACCTCGACATCCCGCAGCTGGCCGGCGACGTGATCCGCATCGACGTGCTGCCCACCACCGCAATGCGCCAGTCGCTGCAGGCCATTGCCGACAAGGGCAGTGCCGGCTCGCTGGCCTACCGCATCCGCGGCAGCACCCGCGCCCAACCCGAGCAGGAAAGCACGCCGCGCTCGTTCGACTTCAACGGCAATGACTGGATCTCGGCCGTGCCGGGCATCGCCAACACGTATCGCTGATCACCCCATTAACGAAGGAATCACCATGACCGCTTACAAGGCTCCACTCGACGACCTGCGTTTCGCCCTGTTCGACGTGCTTGACGCGGAATCCACGCTGACCTCGTTGCAGGGTGGCGAAGCGCACAGCCGCGACCTGTTCGACGCCGTGCTGGAAGAGGCCGGTCGGCTCAGCGAGCAGTTGCTGGCGCCGACCAACGGCCCGGCCGATGCCGAAGGCTGCCACTACGACAAGGCCACCCAGACGGTCACCACGCCGAAGTCGTTCAAGGAGGCGTTCAAGCAGTTCGCCGAAGGTGGCTGGACCGGCCTGACCAACCCGGAAGCCTACGGCGGCCAGGCCCTGCCGGGCGTGCTCGGCACCGCCACCACCGAGATCTTCCAGTCCGGCAACCTGGCCTGGAGTCTGTACCCGCTGTTGTCCGAAGGCGCCACCCACGCGATGGAAATGCATGGCGAGGAATGGCAGCGCGAGCGCTACATGAAGCCGATCGTCGAAGGCCGCTGGACCGGCACCATGTGCCTGACCGAACCGCAGGCCGGCTCCGACCTGGGCCTGCTGAAGACCCGCGCCGAACCGGCCGGGGCGGACGCGGACGGCCACGCCGTCTACAAGCTCAGCGGCACCAAGATCTTCATCAGTGCCGGCGAACACGACCTCACCGAGAACATCGTGCACCTGGTGCTGGCGCGCCTGCCCGACGCGCCGGAAGGCAGCCGCGGCATCTCGATGTTCATCGTGCCGAAATTCAAGCTCAACGCCGATGGCACGCCAGGCGAGCGCAATACCGTCGCCGCCGGCGCGATCGAACACAAGATGGGCATCCATGCCTGCTCCACCTGCGTGATGAACTTCGATGGCGCCGAAGGCTATTTGATCGGCAAGCCGCACAAGGGACTGGCCGCGATGTTCACCATGATGAATGCAGCGCGCCTGTCGGTCGGCGTGCAGGGCCTGGCGCTGGCCGAGCGTGCGCTGCAGAACAGCCTCAACTACGCCCGCGAGCGGCTGCAGTCGCGCTCGCTGTCCGGCGCGAAATTTCCCGACAAGCCGGCCGACAACCTGCTGGTGCAGCCGGACGTGCGGCGCATGCTGCTGACCCAGCGCGCCTTCGTCGAAGGTTCGCGCGCACTGGTGCTGTACACCGCGCTGCAGACCGACATCGAACATCGCTCCACCGATGAGGCCGCCCGCCAGAAGGCCGGCGAGCTGGTCGCCTTCCTGATCCCGATCGCCAAGGGCATGACCACCGAGCTGGCCCAGGAGTGCACCAAGGAAGCGCTGCAGATCTACGGCGGCCACGGCTACATCGCCGAGAACGGGATGGAGCAGTTCGTCCGCGATGCCCGCATCATCACCTTGTACGAAGGCACCACCGGGATCCAGGCAGCCGACCTGCTGGGCCGCAAGATCCTCCAGTTGCAGGGCATCGGTGCGAAGCACTTCCTGCAGGAGATCAGCGCGTTCTGCCAGCAGCACAGTGCCGACGCCGCGCTGCGCAACCTGATCGGCCCGCTGGCCATCGCCACGAAAGAATGGAGCGACCTGACCGTGAGCCTGGCCCAGCGCGTGCAGGCCAATCCGGAGGAACTCGGCGCCGCCGCCACCGACTACCTGTACTACTCCGGCTACGTCACCCTCGCCTACCTGTGGGCGCGCAGCGTGGCCGCCGCCGAAGCCGGCACGCAATCGGCCGCGTTCAAGCAGGCCAAGCGCGATACGGCCGCGTTCTACTTCGCGCGCATCCTGCCGCGCACGCTGATGCACAAGGCGGCGATCGATGCCGGTGTGGCCACCCTGCCCGAGATCGCCTGATCCATCACCAGGCGGTCTGAATGACCAAAGCCCGGGCTGGTCCCGGGCTTTGCCTTGACTGGAGCTTCTCAGAAGCGGCCGGATGTGCCCTTTCGGGTCAGCTTTTGCTCCGCAAGGCCAGCAAGGTCAGCGGCCGTCGCCGGCGACGCCGTGCATGCGCACGTATTGCCTGATCCAGTCTTCGTGGGCTTCGGCGACCAGCAGCAGCTCGCTGGCCAGTGCCTCCTGCGCGGCCGCAACACGGGACGGACTGCGCGCCGGTACCGGCGGCGCCTTGGCCACGCGCAGCACCGGTGGCTCGGCCAGGGCCGCGTCGCCGTCCAGCAGGTAACTGATGTCGTAGGCATGGTCGCTCATGCCCTGATCAATGCAACAGTCTTGCCAAACCTCGCTGTCGCGGTGGCGCGGCAACAGGTTTACTCTCGCGGGAGTTCATTCAAGGGGATCCACCATGACGTCGAGCCGATTCATTGCGGGCATCAGGCCTGCGCTCTTTGCGGCACTGCTGACCGCAGCAGGCCTGCTCCAGGCAGCCGATGTGCCGCAGGCGAAATATCCCGACTATCCCAGCGAAACACCGGCGAAGTTCGTGCCGGCCACCGCCGGCTTCGACTACGTGCAGCGCGACGTGATGATCCCGATGCGCGACGGCGTGAAGCTGCACACCATCATCCTGATCCTGAAAGGCGCGCAGCACGCCGGCATCCTGCTCACGCGCACGCCCTACGACGCCAAGGCACTGACCACGCACACGATGAGCGGTCATCTCGGCCCGATGCTGCAGGGTTACGATAACGCTACCGACGTCATCGTCGAGGACGGCTACATCCGCGTGGTGCAGGACGTGCGCGGCAAGTACGGCTCCGAAGGCGACTACGTGATGAACCGGCCGGTGCACGGACCGCTGAATCCCACGCCCGTCGACGACGCCACCGACACGTACGACACCATCGACTGGCTGGTGAAGAACATCCCCGAGTCGAATGGCAAGGTCGGCACGCTGGGCATTTCCTACGACGGCTTCGAGCCGCTGATGGCGCTGATCAATCCGCATCCGGCACTGAAGGTGTCGGTGCCGATGAACCCGATGGTCGACGGCTGGATGGGTGACGACTGGTTCCACAACGGCGCGTTCCGCCAGCAGAACCTCAGCTATGTCTACGAGCAGACCGCCAGCCGCGACAACAGCATCAAGTGGTGGACGAACTACCACGACGACTACGACCTGTTCATGCACTACGGCTCCGCCGGCGCACTGGCCGACGCCTACGGCATGCAGCAGCTCGGCTTCTGGAACAAGATGCTGGCGCATCCAGCCTACGACAGCTTCTGGAGCGACCAGGCGGTGGACAAGCTGCTCGCCGCGCAGCCGCTGAAAGTGCCAGTGATGCTGGTGCACAGCCTGTGGGATCAGGAAGACAGCTATGGCGCGCTGGCCGTCTACCGCGCGATCAAGCCGAAGGACAGCAGCGGCAACATAGTCAAGCTGGTGATGGGCCCGTGGCATCACGGCCAGGAGATCGACGAAGGCAGTTCGCTCGGGGCGATCCGGTTCGGCAGCGACACGGCGAAGTATTTCCGCGAACACATCCTGCGCCCGTACCTCGCGCAATACCTCAAGGACGGCGCGCCCAAGGCCGACCTCGCCGCGGTCACCGCGTACCAGACCGGCAGCAACCAATGGCAGCGGCTGGATCGCTGGCCGCTGGCCTGCGCGACCGGCTGCCCGACGAAGAGCCGCGCGCTGTACCTGGAAGCCGGCAACAAGCTCGGCTTCACCGCGCCCGCCGCCGGCGCCGACTACGACGAGTACGTGTCCGATCCCGCGCACCCGGTGCCGTACCGCGCCCGGCCGATCCAGCCGATGGGTTACGACGTCGGCCAGACCTGGTCGCAATGGCTGCTCGACGACCAGCGCGAAGCCTCCGGCCGCACCGACGTATTGAGCTATGTCTCCGACGTGCTCACCACGCCGCTCACCATCAGCGGCGCACCGCAAGTGAACCTGGTCGCCTCCACCAGCGGCACCGACAGCGACTGGGTGGTCAAGCTGATTGATGTCTATCCGGACCAGGTCGCCGAGCAACCGGAGATGGGCGGCTACCAGCTCGCCGTGGCGATGGACATCTTCCGCGGCCGCTACCGCGAAGGCTTCACCGAAGGCAAGTCGATCGCGGCGAACCAGCCGCTGCCCTACCGCTTCGCCCTGCCCGCCGCCAACCACGTGTTCCTGCCCGGCCACCGCATCATGGTGCAGGTGCAGTCCAGCTGGTTCCCGTTGTACGACCGCAACCCGCAGACCTTCGTGCCGAACATCTTCCTGGCCAGGCCGACGGACTACGTGAAGGCCACCCAGCGCGTCTACCATGCTCCCGCGCAGGCCAGCTTCATCGCGTTGCCGGTGGTCGGGGGCTGACATCGGGACGCTGCACGGCCAGCGCTACGTTTTCGACGTGCGGTCCGTCCCGGCCACCGTTTCAGTCCGCGCCGTTCGCCGCCCGCGCGGGCGGTGACTGCTTGCGGTTGGCAGCCTGCAGTTGCAACCGCAGGATCCGGCGCAACTCCAGGATCGCCGCGGGGGTTTCCTGCACGCTGTGCCATGACGGAATGGCCAGCTCGGAATCGGCGCCGTCGAGGTGAGCGCTCTTGTAGGGCACTACGCCATCGCTGCTGTCTTCCAGCGGCCCCTTGCTTTTGTAGATGCCGACGATGGTGTGGTAGTGCACGCGCGGCGAGATCGGCAGCTCGGCGGCAGCCATGATGAAGGGGTCGGTATCGCTGAGGTTGTCGATGCTGTTGGGAATGCGCAGCAGCGGCGCGTTGTTGCTTTCGTCGCCGTCGCTCTTGATCAGTTCGGTGAGGCTGGCCATTTCCTTCAGCACGCCGACCGGCAGACGAATCAGGTTGCCGATCCAGCGGGCGAGGCGGTGTTGCGCATAGGGCGTGCCGCGGTGCGGCGAGGCGAGGAACACGGCGCGATCCACCTGCGGCAGCGGGGTGAACTGCAGGTAGCGGCTCAGGCGTGCGCGAAAACGGGCGCGCTTGGCGGCGGGAAGGTTCGCGCGCAGCGGAATCAGGTCCCACAGCCTGTCACCACTGGATGACACCAGCAGGCGCGCGATGACACCACCCATGCTGTGTCCGATCAAGGTAAGGTTCTGCGAGGCGCGCGCCTGGCCCGAAGGGTCGTAGTGCCGCAACGTGGCGTCGAGCGCGCTGCGGATGTTGGCAAGGTTGACCGCGACCGGCGCATTGGTCGGGTAATAGACCTCCCACACCTGGTAGTGGCGGCGCAGCTCCTCGTCACCCATCACATCGTTGGCGACGTTGATCCACGCCTCCGGGCTGCTGGCCAGGCCGTGCAGCATCACCACCACCAGCCGGTTCGGGTCGTACGGTTGCATCAACAGCACGCGCGGGGTCTGGATGCCACCCTCGCGGCCCAGCAAAGACCGGATCGACTGACCGGCAAAACCCGAACGGGCCAGCCATACCCCGTAAGCCGCGGTGAAGTTGGCGCCCAACGGAACGCTTCGCCCGGCGATCGTGATGGTGTCGTCGCGATAGGGATCGCGCACCAGCAGCTGCACCCGCCTGGTCGCCAGCACCGCGGCCAGGGTGTTGCCATCGAACACCAGCGCACCCGTCATCGACACGTAGTCCGGATCGCGCCAGGCCACCTCGCGGGCGGATGCATGCGGTGGTGCAATGGCGACGAAGTCCGAGCCGAAGCCGTCGCGCTGGTAGACATTGCGCAGGCCCTGGAAGCGCAAACCCGCAGCGGGAATGAGCTCAGCCGGCACCGTTGCGCCATCGACCAGTCGCAGATCGGTCTGCGGTCGCAACACCGTCCAGCCGGCCAGATGGGTCTGCGTCCATTGCGAACCCAATGCCGGCAACGCCTCGAAGAACCGGCTCACCGCGCGCTGCACGGCATAGTTGTAGAAACCGATCACCTGCATCTGGCGCAGGTCGAAGGCGCGCTCGGCCAGCGGGCGCTCGGTATGGAACAGGTAGGCATAGGCATAGCGCGCGGATTGCAGATACGCATCCAGGGTTGCCGGAGCCATCGGCAGCCGGCCGTTCGCCTGATCGGCGCCAATGGCCTTGCCCATCCACAATTCCGACAGCGTGGAAAGCCGCTGCTCGTCGGTCAGTCCGGCCGAGTGCGCAACGGTGTTCGTGCATGCGGCGAATTCGCGCCGACAACGGTCGACGGTCAAGGCCACCACGTTCAACGCCTGCACGGTGCTGTCGCTCAGGCGTGCCGCGCCGATCACGTCGGCACGCCGCTCGTTTGCGTAGTCGTGGTGCTTGACGCGGCTCACCCCGACCATCGCGCAGGCATTCAGGCACAGCAGCGCGGCAACGACGAGTCCATGGATCGCCTTGCCGCGCATTCGGGCTACCGGGGAAAGCTGATTCCATTCGCTCATCGGTGAATTGTAGCGGCGCCGCGGACACCGATTGCCTTGCCTTGGTCAAAGCCCCACGCTGGCACGATGAAGCGTCAGCGGGGGAAAGCGATGAAGCACAAGCTGCAGATGATTGGACGGATGCTGCTGGTCGGCCTGGCCGTGCTGGTCACGCTGTGCTCGGGCGCATGGGGCACGCTGGCCCTGTGGTACCAGTTGCCCGGCGGCACGGGCGCACGAATCCTGGGCAGCGTGCTCTGGTCGCTCACGGTGATCGCGCTGGCCGGCGTGGCGATCGGCCGACGCAGCTGGCTGCCGCTGGGCATCTACGTGGTGCTGTACGCGCTGCTGCTGCTCTGGTGGAGCACCATCGCACCGTCCAACCTGCGCGACTGGGCGACCGACGTGTCCCGTCCGCTCACCGGCCGCATCGAAGGCGACCAGGTCGTCCTCGACAACGTGCGCGACTTCACCTGGCGCAGCGATGAGGACTACGACGCGCGCTGGGAAAGCCGTCGCTACGACCTCGACCACCTCGCCAGCGCCGATGCCGTGCTGTCCTATTGGGGCAGCAAGGCGATCGCCCACGCGATGATCTCGTTCGGTTTCGACGACGGCCGCCACGTGGTGTTCTCGGTGGAGATCCGCCGTGAGCGCGGCGAGCAATACTCGGCGATCGGCGGCTTCTTCAAGCAGTTCGAGACGACCCTGGTGGCGGCCGACGAGCACGACATCATTCGTGTGCGCACCAACGTGCGCGGCGAGGACGACTACCTGTATCCGTTGCGCATGGACAAGCCAGCGATGCGCGCGCTGTTCCTGTCCTATGTGCGCGCCGCCAACGTACTGGCGGCGAAGCCGGCGTTCTACAACACGATCACCTCCAACTGCACCACGATCGTCTATCACATGGCCCGCCAGATCGAACCGGGCCTGCCATGGGACATCCGCCTGCTGGCCACCGGCTACCTGCCGGAATACCTGCACGAGGTGGGCGCGGTGGATCGCAGTGTGGCGGTCGATGCGCTGCGCAAACGCAGCCGGATCACCGAGCGTGCCCGCAACAGCACCACCGATGAGGATTTCTCGCGGGTCATTCGCGACCGCTCGCGCTGACTTGCGCGGGAGCCCGGACTAACCGACCAGTTCGAAACGGGTCACTCGCCGCGACGGATCGGCCTCGACCAGCTTCACCCTCACGTCGGCGCCCAGCGGCAGCTGCGCGGTGCCGGACACGCTGGCCTCGATGGCCGGATCGCGCACGATCACCACGCCCTTGGTCGAGGCATTGGCGGCGACCTCGACGATCGCGCCGTCGAACGTCTCGCCCACCCGCGTGGCCAGCGCGGCGGCCTCGGCCAGGTCCAGCACCGCCCGTTCGTACTGACTGGCCCGATGGCCGGACGCCTGCATCGTGGCGGGCAGGCCCGGCAAAGCGGCGAGCACCCAGTCGGGCACCGGCTGTTTCGCGCACAGCGCCAGGCAGACTTCGCCGGTGTAGCGGTCGACCAGCCGACGCAGCGGCGCGGTGGCGTGGGTGTATTCGGCGGCCAGCGCCCACTGCTCCGGCTGCGCCGGCAAGTCACCATTGAACGCCGCGTAGCCGGCGCCGCGCAGCACCGTGGTGCAGGCAGTGAGCATGGCCACGTGGCTGTCCTTCGACGGATCCAGCGAGCGGATGAAATCGGCATAGCCTTGCTCGGCCGGCCAGTTGATGCCGAGCTTCCGCGCGGTGATGCGCAGGCGCTGCAGCGACTTCGGCTCGGGCGCGGGCAAGGTGCGCAGCAGGCCGACTTTCGCCTGCACCATCAGTTGCGCGGCGGCCATGCCGGTCAGCAGCGAGATCTGCTCGTTCCAGTCCTCCACCGCCAGGCGGGCGCGGAAGGCCAGCGTCCAGCGGCCGTCCTCGACACTGACCTCCTGCTCGGGCAATGGCAAGCTGATGCCGCCACGCGCCTGTTCGCGCTGTTTGCGCCGCTCACCGATCTCGCGCAGCACCGCCCACATCGGATCGGTGCTGCCGGCGTCGATCTGCCGTTGCACGCCGGCATAGTCGAGCTTGGCGCGGCTTTTCACCCGCGCGCGCCGCACGTCGATGGCGGCGATCTCGCCGGTCGGGTCCAGCTCGATCGTCCACAGCAGCGCCGGGCGCATTTGATCGGGCAGCAGCGAAGTGGCGTTCTCGGACAACACCTGCGGATGCAGCGGAATCTTGGCATCGGCGCCATACAGCGTCTCGCCGCGCCGATTCGCTTCGAGGTCGACCGGGTCACCGGCGCTGACGAAGGCGGCGACGTCGGCAATCGCGTAATACACGCGATGGCCCTCGCCGTGGCGTTCGACGTACATCGCCTGGTCAAGGTCCATCGACTCGGGCGGGTCGATCGTGACCAGCGCGATGTCGGTGCGATCCAGCTCCGGCAGCCGCGGGCTGGCGGCGGCCCGCGCCGCCGCCGCCTCGACTTCCGCCGGGAATGCCTGTGGCAGTTTCAGCTGAGCCTGGATGTCGCGCATGCCCCGCGCCAGCAGGTCGTCGCCATCGGGCTGGATATGGATACGGCGGGTAGTGGATGGCATCGGGACTTCCTTGCGTGGTGGCGTTCGGTACCGCGGGATGCCGGCAGGCCCGCCGCAGCCCGCGCTTGCCGAAGGCACGAAGATATACCCAGGCCACACGGGACTACCACGGCCGCGATGCAAGGTGTAGAAACGGCAAGGTCCGTTCCGCCAGTGACCGATCCCATGACCGAGCCCACCCTGATGATTCGTCTGGCCGAAGAGGAAGACGACGACTTCATCCTCGAACAGGCGCCGCGATTCGTGGATTTCGCGCTGCCGCCCTGGCGGCGCCGACACGAATGCATCGAGGGCATCCGCAGCGACCTGCTGCGGCACCTGGAGGACCAGCCACCGAACAGTTACCTGTTCGTGGCCGAGGACGTGGATGGCGAACGCGCCGGCTTCATCCACCTGCAGCGCACCACCGACTTCTTCACCGGGCGCAGCAATTGCCATGTCTCCGATATCGCCGTTGCCTCCTCGCATGAGGGACAAGGCGTGGGCAGGCTGTTGCTGGCGCATGCTGAAGCCTGGGCGAGCGAGCATCACTGCCAGCTGGTGACGCTGGCGGTGTTTCCCGGCAACGAACGCGCCCGCGCGCTGTACGACGCGGCTGGCTACATGCCCGACCTGCTGCGCCTGGCCAAGCCGGTGCGCTGAGGCTGGATGCGAAGAAGCCGCCCGCGGGCGGCCTCTTCGCGCACGCGAATCTGACCGGAACGATCAGTTCGTGATCTTGCCTGCGGCTTCTTCGGCCTGCTCGCGCACGTCGAGGCGCTGCGCAAGGCGGTCGACGTTGGTCAGCGACAGCAGGTGGGCATAGACCCAGCCGAGCACGCCTTCACGCATGAACTCGTGGGTGGTCTTCTCGTCCAGCGCACGCAGCTTTTCCTCATTGACCACGAACAGGCCATTGAGGTTGATCGACTTGCCCTGCTCACCGTTCTTGCCCTGCTTCTGCAACTGCACATTGCGCGGCTCAAGCAGGTCGTGCTTGTTGAGCTGCTCCATGAACCAGCGCGTGCGGGTCACGTTCTGCTGGAAGTCGCCCAGGAAGCCCACCGCATTGGTCAGCAGTTCGGTGTCGGTGCCGTCTTCCTTGAACAGGCGCTCGCCTTCGCTGGTGTTGAAGCCTTCATACTTTTCGTCGAGGAACACGGTGAAGTCGTCGCCTTCCTGACCCGCCGGCTTCTCGGCCAGCACGAACGGATAGCGACGCACGAACGCCGGGACGTAGGTGTTCGGCGCCCATTGACCCTCGGCGTCGACATAGAGATTTTCGTTCTGGCGCAGGCCCAGCAGGGCAACCGGACCGGCGTCGGCGATGCTGTTGCCGGCAAACACGATCAGCAGGTCGCGCGCGGCGAGGCCGAACTCCACTCCGGTCAGCGGCACCGAATGGGCATTCATGGCGAACTTCACGTTCGGCACGACTTTCATGCGCAGGTCTTTGTGCTCGGTACGGTTCAGCGGTACCGGATTCTCGTAAAACAGAACTTCAGCCACGTTGTTCACCCTTGCCCACCGCCGTGCCGGGTCACCACCAAGCGCCCCTACCAAACCCGGCGTCGGGTCTGTGTTGACTGCCAATCATAACAGTGCCCCGGCGTCCCGGCGACTGCCTCCCCGGGCCGTCCGGAACGGGGCAAGCATGCGAATTGCAACGAAATTGTTCTATGCTGGCTACGGACAAGCATTCCGCATTGCCTGAACCACCTGTCGACGCCCCTGGCTGAAGGACGGTTTTACATGCCGATGGAAGTGCCAAGTCGCGCAGATATCAACGCGACCCGCGTGTTGTCACTGGACGCTGCCGGTCGCATCCTCGACTGGATCAGCTGGCAGGACGCGGTTTGCCTGTATGTCCGCGATGCGGTGGCCTGGACGCTGGGCGACCCCTGCCTCACCGTGCATGGCGGCCATAACCGGGTGCTGGGGGCGCAAAGCCTGCTGCAACTGCATCCGATCATCGCCAGCACCGGTCATTGCCGCGAACACGCCATCGATCCCGCCCCGGCGCTGACCAATACCGCGCTGTTCGCCCGCGACCGCCACATCTGCCTGTACTGCGGCGAGCACTTCACCCGCGCCGACCTCACCCGTGATCATGTGATGCCGATTTCCCGCCACGGCAAGGACGAATGGGAAAACGTGGTCAGCGCCTGCCTGGCCTGCAACCTGAAAAAGAGCAACCGCACCCCGCAGCAAGCCAACATGCCGCTGCTGGCGGTGCCGTACCGGCCCAGCTGGGTCGAGCACCTGATCCTGTCCAACCGCAACATCCTGGCCGACCAGATGGAATTCCTGGTCAGCCGGCTGCCGCGCGACCGACGCCCGATGAACACGCTGGTGGCCGCCTGAGCCCGGCGGGGCTGATCAGCGGACCGCGGCGTCCCTGCCCTCATCGTTGTGCATATCCCTGATCTGCGTTTCGATGGCTGACAGGTCGTCATGGGCCTCATGCGCCAGCTTGCAGTAGTGCTTGCGGATGCGGTCGAGCTCCTCCTCATCCAGCTCCTCCAGATTCAGCAGCGCGTTGTGCGCCTGGCTGGTGCGGATCAGCTCGTCCAGCTTGATCTGCAACGCCGCGGTATCGCGGTTCTGGCTGCTCTGGATCAGGAACACCATAAGGAAGGTGATGATCGTGGTCGAGGTATTGATCACCAGTTGCCAGGTGTCGCCAAAGCCGAACAGCGGCCCGGTGGTCGCCCACAGCAGCACCAGTCCCGCGGCCAGGATAAAGGCCATCGGCTTGCCGGCCTGGCGTGAAGTGGCCTCGGCGAAACGGCGGAACAGCTTGCGCATGGGCATGGCGGACTCCCTGATAAATGGACTGTGCAAAGCGTCATCTGGCGTGCGTGTGCGCGGCGTGCAGACCGGCTGCCAGCTGGCGTTCACATGCCCGCCCTTGCCCCGCCCTGCCGCTGGGCCAACAATACGCAGATGAACGACCTCTCCAGCTACCCCCATCTGGCGGCCATCGAAGCACCGGCCGACCTGCGCCGCGTCCCCGACGACGAGCTGCCGGCCGTTGCCGACGAACTGCGCCGGTACCTGATCGAGTCGGTGGCCAGTTCCGGCGGCCACTTCGGCGCGGGCCTGGGCGTGGTCGAGCTCACCGTTGCGCTGCACCACGTGTTTGACACGCCGCGTGACCGCCTGGTGTGGGACGTGGGCCACCAGTGCTACCCGCACAAGATCCTCACCGGCCGCCGCGACCGCATCACCAGCATCAAGAAAAAGGATGGCCTGGCGCCGTTCCCGCGGCGCGAGGAAAGCGAGTTCGACACCTTCGGTGTCGGCCACTCCTCCACCTCGATTTCGGCCGCACTGGGCATGGCGATTGCCGCGCAGCGCCGGGGGGACCATCGCAAGGTGGTGGCGGTGATCGGCGACGGCGCAATGACCGCCGGCATGGCCTTCGAAGCGCTGAACCACGGCGGCGACGTCGAGCCGGACATGCTGGTGGTGTTCAACGACAACGGCATGTCGATCAGCGAGAACGTGGGCGCGATGACCAAGATGATGGCGCGCGCGATGGCCAGCCGCCGCCTGAACCAGTTGCGTGAACGGGCCAAGCGGGCGATTCCGAAGCAGTCCTTCATGGGCCGCTTCTTCAAGCGCTGGGAAGAACACGCCAAGGGCATGTTCGTGCCCTCGACCCTGTTCGAGGAACTGGGCTTCCACTACACCGGCCCGATCGACGGCCACAACATGCCGCAACTGCTGCAGGCGCTGCGCACGGTGAAAAGCCTGTCCGGCCCGCAACTGCTGCACGTGATCACCACCAAGGGCAAGGGCTACGCCCCGGCCGAACAGGCGCAGATCGAATACCACGCGGTGGGGCCGTTCGATCCGCAGGCAGGCCTGGTGAAGAAGAACGCGCCGGCCAAGCCCACCTATACCGACATCTTTGGCGACTGGCTGTGCGACCAGGCCGCGGCTGACCCGCGCTTGCTGGCGATCACCCCGGCGATGCGCGAAGGTTCCGGCCTGGTGCGTTTTTCCAGGGAATATCCCGACCGCTATTTCGACGTCGCGATCGCCGAGCAACATGCGGTGACGCTGGCCGCCGGCATGGCCTGCGAAGGCGCCAAGCCGGTGGTGGCGATCTACTCCACCTTCCTGCAGCGCGCCTACGACCAGGCGATCCACGACGTGGCGCTGCAGAACCTCGACGTCACCTTCGCGATCGACCGCGCCGGCGTGGTGGGTCCCGATGGCGCCACCCATTCGGGCAGTTTCGACCTCTCGTTCCTGCGCTGCCTGCCGAACTTCGTGATCATGGCGCCCGCCGACGAGAACGAGTGCCGCATGATGCTCTCCACCGGCTTCGAATACGCCGGCCCCGCCGCCGTGCGCTACCCGCGCGGCAGCGGGCCCGGCGTCGCCATCAACCAGCAACTCGACACGCTGCCGATCGGCAAGGGCGAACTGCGTCGTCGCGGCCGCGGCCTGGCCCTGCTCAGCTTCGGCGCGATGCTGCCTGCCGCCACCACGATCGCCGCCGAACTCGACGCCACCCTGGTCAACATGCGCTTCGTCAAACCGCTGGACGAGGCGATGATCGTGGAACTGGCGAAGACCCACGACGCCTTCGTCACGCTGGAAGACAACGCGATCGCCGGCGGCGCCGGCTCGGCCGTGGCCGAATGCCTGGCCGCCCGCGGCATCACCCAGCCGATCCTGCACCTCGGCCTGCCTGACCTTTACCTCGAACACGGCAGCCGCGAGGAAGTGCTGAGCATGGCCGGCCTGGATCTGCCCGGCATCCGCCACGCGATCCATGCGCGCTTCCCGCAGTTCTGCGCCGTCAACGTGGCCAGCGCCGGCTGACGCGTCACCGGGTACGACCCCGAATGTGATCCGGCGCACATCATCGGCGCTGGTCGGCAACATCGTACAAACCCCGACTCAGGCGGGACCTGCGTTGCACTAAGCTTCGCCGTGACCAGAAATCTCCACGGAAGGAGTTGCGATGACGTTGGCGACGTCGATACAGGGCTCATGGAGCCAGTTTGAGCACTGGGCAGGCCGACAGGTCTCCAGCGTCCGTGGCCAAGCCAGACTCATCTCGGCCCGCGCCGACTGCCTGCAACTTGCCCTCAAGCTTTCCGAAGGCCTCGCGGTCTACCGCATTCTTCGCGACTTCCAGCACCTCGACCTCAACGAAGTCGTCAACGACATCGTCGAAGTGCTGCGCCAATGCCTGATCGTGATGCTCACCACCACCGGTGGCGGCGCACTCATCGGCGGCGTCGCTGGCGGCGTCTTCGGCGTGGGCGTCGGCGCCGTTCCGGGGATCGCCATTGGCGCAGCAGCCGGCGCGCAGATGGGCGAATGGATCCTCATCTTCATGGGGCTCAAAGCACTCAGCGAATACATCGTCCGGGACATGCCCGACATCGCCCGCGCCTACTGGGATGGCATCCGCCTGGCCTGGTCCGCCGCCACGGCGCCACCGCTGCCCCAGCAACCGGTTCGCATCGACGCCTTCGCGATCCGGCACGCCGCCGAAAAGATCGCCCGTGCCCACGTCGCCATGTTCGTCCTCCTGTTGATGGGCATCGTCGCCTACCTGGCCAAGGGCCGCGGCGACATGGGCCAACTGGCCGAAGGCGTCCGCAGCAGTAGGATGGGACCGAAGTTCGCTGAGTGGATGGTGAGGAATGAGGGGAAGCTGAAGGCGGAGCCGCGGCTGCAACCAAAAGCAGCCAACGCTTTAGAAGATCCGCCGCCTCCCGCCAAGCCAAGAACCAATCCGACACAACGTCCACGCCCGCCCGCTGCAAGCAAGCCAACCCCGGTAACCGCGGACAAGCCCGCATTCCGTGGCACCATCAAGTACCGCTCAGCCAAAGATGCCAACACCGAATTGTTTGATCGCGGATTTGCCGACCCAGCCCATCCGCCATTCAAGGCCGGAACGCAGGTGACAGATCGCATCATGTCACCCGGTGAAAAAGTCAACATGCTAGTCGACAGTAAACAACTGGGGCAGCTGCAAAACCTGAAATCGCCGTTCGGCCTCGGTGGCTGGGGCTCCCCGGATAGTTTCTCAACTCAATCGCAGGGCCTCGAGCGCATGGGCATTACGAGTGGCCCCGGTGGCTTCAAACCCAACGGCATCCAATACCAAATTGAGCTACAAGCCGTGAAACCACTTCGCGTGCTCGAAGGTACGGCCGGCCCTCAAGGGGTGCTGGCAGGCGGCGGGCAGCAAACCTACCTGGACGTAGCCCCATCAGTGCGACGAAGCGTACTCAAACTCGTCAAAGTTACGCCACTACCACGACCATAGAGAAATCAGGCGCATGATCCACAACTTTGTTTACATTCTAAACAACGGCATCAAAACCGGAGTGGGCGAATTCCTTCCCGACATACCACTGCTTCAGCAAATAAACGACCCGGAGTACCAACCAAAAGCGTACGAATGGGAGAGCGACGGGCAAATATTCACACGACCGATTGATGACTGCGACACATTGACTGCGTGCCTTATGCCCGATGGCGGCAGCATCGCCGTTCTCCAGAGTGAAGAGCACTATGGTTCCGATAACGTTGTCGTCCTGGATGCCAAGAACGAACTGCTTCGACGCATCGTTAATCCCTACCGAAGCTCAAAATTCTTCACGGCAGGTGACAAATTTTCGTTCTATGGCGTCACGGTAAGCGGTGACGATGCCATCTTGCACATTCAGGTGCACCGCAAACTACCGGGAAAGCCCTATGATGCCGCACCAATCTATGAAGCAAGTTACGACCCATCGACATGGGACTTGAAAAAGATCGTGTGGAAACCTGTGACATAGATAATCGACCGGCGAGTTAAATTCTGAAATGCACCACCCCAAGTGATAGAACCATACGGAACAATCATCAAGGCCGTCCTTCGCGATTTCGCAAGCCTGAATCTTGTCATTGAAAGTGATAGCGAGTACCAGGTGACCATGTCAGGCGAAACGTATTCTCTGACGATATCCACTGAAAATGGCTACCAGCCATCCATAGCCGCCCACATCAGCAATAACGGGCAGAAATTCGAAATAGGGCTGTCTGCCCGGATATTGGACGAGCAACAGTTCGACATCGACATGAAGGAGCTTTCTGAAATCAAGGAGATATATCATCTCGACACTGGCAAAGGTAATCCATCCGTCAGACCCAGTGGGGTATACCTTTATGTCAAGGTAGCTGTCGGGCAAATCCTTGAATTTACCTCGAAATTTGGCCATAAAATAAGGACTGACAACAAACCGTTTTACGACGAATATCTTTCCAGAGAACGAGCACTTATGCATGGTCTTGGATTATAGCCACACAAAATTCATGGCTAATCGCATGCAGCTCTCACCCTTCTTGTGCTCGTCAAAAATGATCAATGAATTGATGCAAAGCCACGTAAGGATGCCGCATAGTCCGGCAATACACGGCTTCATTAGCGATGATGACGAGGCCGCTCTGTTCTGATGAATCGCTCCCGCATACCGCAAGAATGCTGCCCCACGATCTGGCGCGATGAAGCCTTGGCATCAATCAGGAACGCCTTGGCATTGCTTGCTGTTCGCCTGGCGAAGAACTCCGATTACGGAATCTACGTCCACGCCAACGAGCAACTGACTCGCATGATAGTGGAACTCGGCTACCCATTCCGGCCATTTTCAGCGAGCCGCGAATGGGTCGATATCGGCCTCATGGCGGCCAAGGAGCTCGATGACACGGATCCCGAATTCGCCAACGCGCTCATGCAGGCGGACTTCGACTTCAAGCATGCCGAATAGTGCATTGAGCACCGCTATAACGGAGTTCGGAGGCTGATTCAACTCCGAAGCGCAGCGCGTTTGAACGACAGCTCGAACACTTCTTGCGGTGTACCTCGGCATGAAGGCGCACATCGGCGTGGATGTGGAATCGGGCTTCGTCCACACGGTCATCACGACAGCAGCAAACATTGCCGATGTGGTTGAGGTGGACAAGCTGCTGTATGGCAAGGAGAATAACGTCCACGCTGATGCCAGATATATCGGTGCCGGGAAGCGCTCGCCCATAGGCGGGAGTCCATGACATGTCTATTGCTTACCTAGAGAAAATACTCGATATCAATGGCCACAAAGCCTTTATGAACGCCAACATTGTGGAAGTACTGGCCGTGGATGATCTTGTCATTGTTCGTATAGATGATGGTAAAACGCATGGCTCGGGTGACAAATCCATGAACCGAAACGTGCTGGCATTCGACCAAAACGCGAAACTCGTCTGGACTATTCAAGAAGCGCCACATGGAGGCGACGAGTGGCCTAAACCCTATACGCACGTCATAAAACGTGGACGCCAGTTAATTGCCGGCACATGGATCGGCGTCGACTACGTAGTCGACCAGAGAACCGGGAACGTCGATGCGGGTGAAAGTGAAGGCCGTCCGTGGTAGCGACGATCAGCACCGCCCGCCGCTCACCCGATCACGCAACTCCAGATCCTGCGCCGTGAACACCTCGGCATAGCCGGCCGCTGCGAGCATTGCACGGGCGGCGGAGCCCTGGTTCCAGCCGTGCTCGAACAACAGCCAGCCGCCGGGGTGCAGGTGGTGACGGGCGTCGACGAGGATGCGGCGGATGTCGTCCAGGCCGTCGTCACCCGAGGCCAGTGCGCTGGCTGGTTCGTGGCGCAGATCGCCTTGCACCAGGTGCGGGTCGGCAGCTTCGATGTACGGCGGATTGGAAACGATCAGGTCGAACCGCTGGCCGGCCAATGGTGCCAGCCAATCGCCATGCACGAAGGTGACGTTGTCGAGGTGGTGGCGTTGCGCGTTGCGCCTTGCCACTGCCAGTGCGGCGGCGCTGGTGTCGGTGGCGATCACTCGTGCCTGCGGGCGTTCGCTGGCGATCGCCAGCGCGATCGCGCCGCTGCCGGTACCCAGGTCGACCACGTCGACAGGCACCTTTTCGGGCAGTCGCTGCAACGCAAGCTCGACCAATAGCTCGGTCTCCGGGCGCGGAATCAGGGTGGCCGGGGTCACCTCCAGGTCCAGCGTCCAGAAGCCGCGGCGGCCGGTGAGGTAGGCCACCGGCTCGCCTGCTTCGCGCCGCGCGACAAGCTCATAAAAAGCCGTCTGGACGTCCGTCGTCAGCTCGTCGTCGACGTGGGTGAACAGCCAGCTGCGCGACTGCTGCAGGACGTGCAGCAACAGCAGCTCGGCGTCGACGCGTTCGCCGAGTCTTGTCGTGGCATCAGCCAGCACGCTGCGCAGATCAGCCACGCGGCGGCTCCGTGGTCGAGGGCGGCAACTGCGGCGGTGTCACGCCGGGTTTCGGCGCTGGCTTGCACCAGTAACCACCGCGCGTCCACGCGTCGAATGCCCAGCGCAGCCAGCCGATCAACGCATTGGCCAGCCACAGCGCCCAGGCCAGCATCGCCAGCTTGTAGTACCACAGCGAGACGCTGAGCACGCCGGCGCCCGGCAGCGCATCGGCGCTCTGGTCGGCGAACCAGCGCAGGCCCCAGGCATGCGAGCCGTTGCCGGCCACGTGCATGTCGGGCAGGCCGAGCAGGCCCTTCGGCACCGCGCCGATCAAGACCACCAGCGCCAACAGGGTCAGCAGCGCAAGCCCCAGCTGCATCAGGTTGAAGCGGGGGCTGCCCGAGGATTCCGGCATGGCGTGGCGCGCACGCAGGCCCAGCAGGATCAGCCACAGCACCACCAGCGCGTAGGCACTCCAGGCGAACGCGGAGAAGCCCAGCCCCAACAGCAGCCAATGGCGGAAGCGCAGCGGCGTGGGCGCGTACCGCGCCAGCAGCCACGCGGCAAGCAGCAACACGACCAGCTGCGACCAGTACAGCACGGCCGGTCCGGTGGTCGGGCCCCAAGTCCACAGCACCCAGCGGTCCTGCGGCAGGTTCAGGTTGAGGTCGATGTTCGCCACCGGTGCATGCAGGGCGAACGAGGGTGCCTGCGTGCGCACCCCGATACCCTGCGACTGGCGTACGCGCACGCTGTAGTCGTGCTCACCCGGCAGCAGCGGCAGGCTCAACGCGCCGTCGCGCACGGCCAGGTTGATCGGCTCGCCATCCCGGCTGGCATCGAGCAACTCCGCCCCGGGCGGCAGGGTGATCGCATGTTCGCCACCGCGCGTGCTGCGGGCGTGCAGGCCCAGCGTGGTTTCGGTGGCGCGCTCGCCCACCCGGCTGATCACCTGCACGGCATCGAACGCCAGGCTGTCGCCAACCAGCGCCACCGGCTGGCTGAAGGCCAACTGCAGGTTCTCGCCGGGCAGTGGCTGGTACAGCAGGCCATCATCGCTGGCACTGGTCGGCACGCCCTTGGCATCCACATGCCACATCGGCGCCGCCTGGATTTCCCACACCTCGGCCCGTTCGCCCAGAACGGGCGCCTTGAGCGTCAGCGTGGTCGCGTGATCGAGGCGGCTGCTCCAATGCGCCACCGCGCTGTTCGCAGTGAAGGTGATATTGACGCGACCATCCTTCACCAGCACGTCGTCACCCAGCGGGTGCTCGCCCGGCAGCAGCGGCAGGCTGACGCTGAAGCCACCATCCCTCGGCGCGATCCGTTCGACCGTATTCTCGACGGTCCAGTCGAGGCCCAGACCCAGGCGGCGGGTCAGTCGCACGTACGGCGGAAAATTCTGCGCCGGCGCCGCGTCCTTGCCATCGCCAGCCACGCGCACGCGTTGCAGGGCGAGGCTGTCGCCCAGCAGGCGGCCGTCGTCGACCCCGGCCAGCGACCAGCCTTGGCCGCTGAATACGACCCGTTGCGGGCGCAGCACAAAACGCAGGCTGGCGTTGTCCGAGGTGCCGATGCGGTAGCGCAGGCTGACCCGGTGCACGCCGCGATCCAGCCGCAGCAGCAGCTGGTCGCCGCGACGACTCAGCGGCGCGTCGGCATGCCCGTCCGCAGTCACATCGAGCAACTGCAGTGCATCGTCGGTCTGCGGCAGCGGCAACGCGACGGCAGCACCGACATGCGCTTCCAGTTCCACCTCGAGCGCATCGCCACTGGCGCGCACTTGCGCCTGCGCCACCACGGCACAGGCTGGCGCGCATGTCGGCGCCTCGGTCAGCCGGTCGCGCAATTGATTGAGCAGTTCCGGGCTGGGCAGGTTCTGCGCGTGTCCGGCCACCGGCAGCAGTGCGATGGCCAGCAGCAGCGCGCTCACCGCGCCGCCACCGCGCCATTCCCGCCAGCGACCACGCCAGGGCGACAGCAGCGGCGGCACCAGCTTCGCCAGCAGCAGTGCCAACGCGCCGACCATGAGCAGTCGCAGCAGGCGCACCAGCCACGCCGGCGCAATCACCAGCCGCGTGCTCTGTTGAGGCGTCACCGGACCGGACCAGCCGAGCCGGTAGTTGTTGCCCTGATCCCAATGCGGCGTACCGGCGCCGGCCTGGGTCACGTTGCGGCTGTCCAACTGGCGATTCGCTTGTCCCGCGATGGACTGCCCTCGCCGCGCCACTGGATACCGCGCCAGTTCGCTCGCGCTCACTCTGCCCCCGGATATCCGCTGGTTCGCTTCCAATGCCGGCAAGGCATCGGCCGTGACGGTCGTCGACATTTCATCGACCTTGGCCGCCGCTGGCGCAGCAGGTGGCGGCGCCATCTGCCGGATGATCTTCGGCGGTGGTTGCTTCGGCGCGCCAGCAACCTCGTTGCCCTCCATCTCCGGCGCCATGTACTGCGCCGAGACGATCCGGCCCTGATTCCCATCCTCCAGCTGCGGATGCAAGGCGTACTGCAATTGCGTCGCGGCGAACGGCAGCGTCCACAGCAAGGCCAGCGCGAAGATTGCCAACGCAGCCGCGCGCGCGGCCGAGCGCAGCCGGCCTTCCGGCAACGCACGCAGCAGCAACGCCAGTGCCAGCGTGACCGCCAGTGTCCACAACGGTGCGCTGCTTTCGTGCTGCGCCAGCGCCAGGTAGCCGGCTGCCAGCAGCGCCCACGGCCAGCCCAGCAGACGCCCGGCCAGCAGGGCGATCAGGGCCAGCACGAACAGGTCGAGCAAGGTCCATTGCCCGACCCACGAATCGGGCGAACGATCCACGCCAGTGCTGCCGAGCAGGCGGTAGCCGTGGGGCAGATGCAAGGTCGCGTCGATGCGTTCCAGCGGCAGTTGCCAGCCGGTGCTGGGGATCGCGCCGGCATGACCGGGCAGGCGCAGCCCGGCGTCGAGTTCGAGCTGCCGGTCGCGCAACTCGACGCCACTGCGACCGGATTCGCCCTTGCTGATCAGCAGCGGCTCGCCCGCCTGACTGGCCCGCTGCAGTTGCCACGGTGCCACCACATCGAGGCGCTGGTGATGCCGCAGTTCGCCGCCGAGGCGATCGACCACGCTGAGGCCGCCGCCGTCGAAATCCAGCCACAGCTCGCGCTGCAGGTGCAGTTGGTCGCCCTTGCCACCCTCGTCGCCGCGCGTGCCCTGCTCGATCGCCAGGCCAGCGCCGTCGTCCAGCACGAACGCCGGCAACTCACGCCATTCGCCGGGCACGCCGGCCTGCGCCGCGTCGGTGGCGTTGCCCTCCACCCGGGTGCTGCGCAGCGCCGGATCGTCGTCGTAGCTCCACACTTCCTGGCGCGGCCACGGCGCCGCCGGCAACTTCAATGCCACCTTGTGCAGCGGTGCGAGGCTGCGCGCGTCGAGGGTGACGGTCCATTGGCCCGGGCGCAGTTGCACGCGCAATTGCCCATCCTTTTCCAGCCGGGCGGGAAGATCACCGGACAACGCCGTGGCCACGAAGCCCGCGGGCAATACCGGGCCGAGCGCCTGCTCGCGCGCGCTGCCGGTGACGTTGAATTGCAGCTGCGTTTGCAACGTGGCCGGCAGGCCGTCGGCCAGCCGGCGATAGACGCGCAGCGACAGCGCGTCGGCGGCGCGCTGCGCGGCGGCCGCCTCGCCCAGGGTGAGCTGGCTGCCGTTGCGTTCGATCCGGTTCACCACCGCGCCATCGACGCGCAGCGCCACCAGGCCGATGGCCACCGGCACCGGCAAGCGCGACGGCCGCGCCGTCCACGGCAGGCTGCCGCGCAATTGATAATCACCAGCTGGCAGCCACAGCATCGGCACACCGTCGCGCTCCAGCACGGTGGCCGGCTGATTGTTTGCGCTGACCTGTTGCGGCCAGCTCTTCGCATCGCCCGGCAGTGCCACCCAGCTGGGTGCGTCCACGTGCACGTCCAGGCTGAAGCGGCCGCCGTCGGCGTCAGCATCCAGCGTCAACCGACCTGGCCAGGCGCACTGCCAGCTGCCGGCATTCGGCGCCTGGTTGGCAAGGAACGGACAGTCGTGCTGCGGCACATCGTGCAGAACCCAGCCCTGCCACGCCTGCAGCTCCGGCGGAATCTGCTGTGCCGGCAGCGGTGTCGCCAGCAACAGCCACATGGCACCCAGCCAAACGAAACCCGACAATCCCGGCGATCGACGACGCATGCCTTTCTCCCTGTGTGCCTGCTGGCCGGCACAGTGTAGGTGGAACACGGCAGGCATACATCGGCGCCTGCATCCTCTGGCGGCCCTGACCCGTAGGTATCAGTGACTGCCCTCCGCTACATGCAACGCAGCGCGCGGGGCGAAGGGGTTGCACTGCCCACATCGCCCGCCCGCACAGGAATCCGCATGTCGCCGCAAAGCTCCCCAACCAGGTCACCGCCTCCCCGCCGCAGCGTGCTCGGCACCCTGCTGTTGCTGCTCGGCAGCAGCCTGCTCGGCGGGTGCCAGGCCACCTTGTTCCGCGGCCTCAACGCCAGCGCCGGCGCATCCGGGGTGGTCGTGCAGCACGACGTGACCTACGCTACGGCGCACAATCTGGCGCTGGATGTCTATCGCCCGCGCGATGCGCGCAATGCGCCGGTGGTGGTGTTCTTCTACGGTGGCAGCTGGAAATCCGGCCGGCGGCAGTGGTATCGCTGGGCCGGCGAGGCGCTGGCGCAGCGCGGCATGGTGGTGGTGATCCCCGACTACCGCCAGTGGCCGAACGTTCGCCTGGAGGGTTTCATGCAGGACGCGGCGCAGGCCGTGGCGTGGACCCACGCGCACGCCGCCGGCTATGGTGGCGACCCCGCCCGCTTGTTCGTGATGGGCCACTCGGCCGGCGCCCACATCGGCGCGCTGCTGGCCACCGATGCGCACTGGCTGGCCGGCGTGGGCATGCAGCCACGACAACTGGACGGCTTCATCGGCCTGGCCGGACCGTACGATTTCCTGCCGTTGACCGATCCCGATTTCATCGACATGTTCGGCAGCACGCATGCAGCGCAATTGCGCTCGCAACCGGTGCACTACGTCGATGGCGACGAACCGCCGATGCTGCTGATGCAGGGCAGCAGCGACAAGGTGGTGTGGCCGCGCAACGCGACATCGCTGGCGGCAGCCTTGCAACGCGAAGGCGAACCGGTCGAGCTGAAGCTGTATCCGGACATCGGCCACGCGGCGATCCTGCTGTCGCTGTCGCGGCCGTTTCGCGGGAAATCGAGTGCTCTCGAGGACAGCGTGCGCTTCATCCTGCAACATGCCGGGGTTGCCCGCACCGCGGCCACAGCCTCCCCTTGAGCAGCGGGCGCGCGGCCGCCGTGCCGACACGCGTGCGGATGGGTCACAATCGGGCGTGACCGCCATCGGCGCTCGATGCGCGCCATCCTCCGGAATCCACGCGATGACCACAGCCAACCTGTTCGACCTCTCCGGCAAGATCGCCCTCGTCACCGGCGCCAGCCGCGGCATCGGTGCGGAGATCGCCCGCCTGCTCGCCGCCCACGGGGCGCACGTGATCCTCTCCAGCCGCAAGCAGGCTGACTGCCAGAGTGTGGTTGACGAGATCGCCGCCGCCGGCGGATCGGCCGAGGCGTTTGCCTGCCACATCGGCGAGCTGGAACAGATCGCCGCGCTGTTCGCCCATGTCGAGCGGCAGCATGGCCGTCTCGACGTGCTGGTCAACAACGCCGCCACCAATCCCTATTTCGGACCGATCACCGAAACCGATCCGGCGATCTTCCAGAAGACGGTGGACGTGAACATCCGCGGCTATTTCTACATGTGCAGCCACGGCGCAAAACTGATGGCGAAGCGCGGCGGCGGCTCGATCATCAACGTGGCTTCGGTCAACGGCGTGGTGCCGGGCTTCCAGCAGGGCATCTACTCGATCACCAAGGCGGCGGTGATCTCGATGACCAAGGCCTTCGCGGTCGAGTGCGCCGAAGCGGGCGTACGCTGCAACGCGTTGCTTCCGGGGCTTACCGACACCCGGTTCGCCTCGGTGCTGGTCAACACCCCGGCCATCCTCAAGCAGGCGCTGGCGCACGTGCCGATGCGGCGCGTGGCGCAGCCGTCGGAGATGGCTGGCGCGGTGCTGTACCTGGCCTCGCCGGCGTCGTCGTACACCACCGGCAGCACACTGAACGTGGACGGTGGCTACCTCTGTGTCTGATCCCCCGCCCATGCCCGGAGCTTCCCCATGACCAGGATTTCCGCCCATCGCGTCGCCGGCAAGAAGGCCTTCATCACCGGCGCCGCCGGTGGCCTTGGCGCCGCCACGGCCCGCATGCTGGCCCGCCACGGCGCGCTGGTGTTCCTCACCGACATCGGCGAAGAGGCGGTCTATGCCGTGGCCGGCGCAATCAACGCCGAGCACGGCCGCACGGTGGCCTGGTCGGCCGCCCAGGACGTGCGCGACGAGGCACGCTGGCAGAGTGTGCTGGCCGAAGCGGAGGGCTCGATGGATGGCCTGTCGGTGCTGGTCAACAACGCCGGCATCGGTGCGATCGGCGGCGTCGAGAGCCTCACGCCGAAGGAGTGGGCGCGGGTAATGAGCGTCAACGTCGAGGCCATCTACCTCGGCTGCAAGTACGCCCTGCCATTGCTGAAGCAGCACCAGCCCGCCTCGATCATCAACATCTCCTCGCTGGCTGCCTTCAAGGTCGATCCCGACTACACCGTCTACAACGCCTCCAAGGCGGCCGTGGCATCGCTGAGCAAGTCGATTGCCGTCGACTGCGCACGCCAGCAGGTCGACGTGCGCTGCAACTCGGTGCACCCGGCCTTCATCCGCACCGGCATCGTCGAGCCGTTCTTCGCGCAGCTCGGCGAGCAGGAGGCGGTGCGCAAACTGACCCGTGGCGTGCCGCTGAAACGCCTTGGCGAGGTTGATGACGTGGCGTACGCGGTGCTCTACCTGGCCTCCGACGAGAGCCGCTACGTCACCGCTGCCGAGCTGCGCGTCGACGGCGGCGCTTCGGCCGTCTAGCCGTCCCGCCGCACACCCGCGACGCTTGCGCCACCCCCTATTCCCCGGAGAAACATCATGTCCCTGATCAACCGCCAACTGCGCCTCAAGACCCGCCCCGACGGCCTCGTCCAGCGCGACAATTTCGATCTGGTCGAGCAGCCCGTACCCGAACTCAAGGACGGCGAGGTACTGGTGAAGGTGCTGTACCTGTCGATGGACCCCACCCAGCGCGTGTGGATGCGCGACGTCCCGCAGTACCTGCCGCCGGTGGCGATCGGCGAGGTCATGCGCGCGCTGGGACTGGGCCGCGTGGTGGCCTCGCGGTCGGCGAAGTACCGCGAAGGCGATCTGGTGCAGGGCGTCACCGGCTGGCAGGACTATCTGCTGCTGCACGAAGACGCCAAGGGCTACGTATGCCTCCCCGCCGACCCCGGCATCCCGCTGCCGACCTTGCTCGGCGCGGCCGGCATGAGCGGCGTCACCGCCTACTACGGCATGACCGACATCACCCCGGCGCAGCCTGGCGAAACCGTGGTGGTCTCCGCCGCCGCCGGCTCGGTCGGCTCGATCGCCGGCCAGATCGCGAAGATCCAGGGCGCCCGCGTGGTCGGCATCGCCGGCGGCGCGGACAAATGCCGCCATCTCGTCGACGAGCTCGGCTTCGACGCCGGCGTCGATTACAAGGCGGCCGACTTCAAGCAGCAACTCAAGGCCGCCACCCCCGACGGCATCCACGTGAACTTCGAGAACGTCGGCGGCGAAGTGATGCGCGCGGTGCTGTCACGCATGGTGATCGGCGGGCGCGTGGCGCTGTGCGGGCTGATCTCCGGCTACAACAGCGGCGAAAAGCCAAGCGACGACTTCGGCCCGTTCATCATGAAGCGACTCAGCATGCGCGGGTTTCTGGTGCTCGACTACACGAAGACGAAGGAAGCCGTCGGCGCCATCGTGGGGTGGATTCGCGAGGGCAAGTTGAAGACCGAGGAGACGGTGGCGGAGGGGTTGGAGAATGCACCGGAGGTGCTCAATCGGTTGTTTGACGGGAGTCATCGGGGGAAGCTGGTGTTGCGGGTGGACCCGCAGGCCTGATCAATATTTTGTCACTTCGCCAGGTAACAAATATGAAAGAGCACATTTGCTCAAGCCTCTTGGGGAAAGGCGATGCTTGACTCGTACTTTAAGTATTTGTCTGTTGCCGGTGCCACAGCTGTTTTAGCCGGCCGAACTCTTCGATGGACCACATGCCCCAACTTCAATGATCCATCAGACATGCAAATTGATTTGGGCATCGAGGTTGATCGAGATGAAGTTGCTGCGCGCACTCTGGAACTGATGTGGCGCCGCATTGATGGCGACGCCGCCCCCTCAGAGAGCCCAGTTGCACAGCTACTCGATCAGAATAGAAATGTATTCTTTGCGATGGGACGTCATGGGTTAGATGAGCATTTTCGCCCCGCCATACTTAAATCTCTGGACAAATTGCAGGGAGCCACAAAGAAGTTCTGCGATGAACTTAGGGGGCCTCTGTCTACATCAAAGGTTATCTGTTTCAGCGCACGTAAAGACAGCATCTTGATGTGGTCGCATTACGCGGAGTCTCACGCTGGCTTGGTTCTTGAATTCCGCAACATTGATGGGCTCGACAGCCCGTACAAGGTAGCTAAGCCCATTCATTACAGCGAACGAGCCCCGCAATTTGCTGAAGCAGCCGAGCTTTCTGCATTGCTCGCTGGTGAGTCAGGAATTGACGATGCAATATTTGATCGTATGGTTTATACAAAGGCTGCGGAGTGGCGTTATGAGGAGGAATGGCGCGTACAGTCCGGCCAAGGCCGGGAACCTGGAAAGCCGTACGAGGATGTACCGTTTGCCATGGAAGAGTTGCACGCAGTCTATTTTGGCTGCAAGACGAGTCAGACTACGAAAAATCATTTGCAGCCACTCATTCGTCACGCCTTTCCTCACACTGAAATATGGTGCGCTCGACGCGAAACCCATACATATGATCTCGCGTTTGATCGCGTAACATTTGGTGACTGACCGGCGTGCGATATACGGCATAAAAAAGCAAGAGCTTTCGTGCGCCTTCGGCGCGCGAGTTACTTTCTCTTTGCGTGGCTGTATGGACCGGAGACATGGGTGACACATGTACCAGGACATGGGTAACAGTTTAGGCCGTTTTACCCAGGTCAATTTCCATCAGTCGATGGTGGGCAAAGTAGAGCGCGTAGATGCCCTCCT
>NZ_JALBWO010000039.1:0-41330 GCF_050026815.1 Rhodanobacter ginsengiterrae
TCAAGCCCGCCACCTGTCACACCTTGCGGCATTCCTTTGCCACCCACTTGCTGGAGGCCGGGCAGGACATCCGCACGATCCAGGAACTGCTCGGCCACAAGGACGTGGCCACCACGCAGATCTACACCCACGTGCTCAACCGCGGCGGACACGGTGTGTTGAGTCCGCTGGATCGCTGAGCCGGCGTGCAGGCCGGGCGCCTCAGGGTCACCCTGGCTGGGGCCAGTTGAGCTCCACCGCATGCTGCACGCCGTCATCGAGCAGGGGAATGCGACCGTCTGGTTGCTCTTCGCCGTCCAGCCACACGGCGGGCGCCGTTCCCGCATCGCTTTGCCGCAGGTCGATGCGATAGAGCGTGTCGCGATGGCGATAGTCCATGCGGAAGCCATCCCAGTCCGGCGGCAGCACCGGCGCGAAGCGCAGGTGGCCGGCTTCCAGCTGCAGGCCGAGCAGGGATTCGACGATCAGCCGGTACATCCAGCCGGCGGAGCCGGTATACCAGCTCCAGCCGCCGCGGCCGATGTGCGGGGCGACCGCGTAGACGTCGGCGCTGACCACGTAGGGCTCGACCTTGTAGACGTCCACCGACGCGGCGTCGATGCCGTGGTTGACCGGGTTGATCATGCGCAGCAGTTCCCACGCGCGGGCGCTGTCGCCGAGTTCGGCGAACGCCATCGTGGCCCAGATCGCCGCGTGCGTGTATTGCCCGCCGTTCTCGCGCACGCCCGGCAGGTAGCCCTTGATGTAACCCGGGTCGACGGCGGAGGTGTCGAATGGCGGATCGAGCAGCTGGACCAGGCCGGCGTCGCGCCGCACCAGGTGTTGATCGAGCGAGTCCATCGCCTGCTGTCGTCGCTGGGCCGGGGCCATGCCCGACAGCACCGACCAGCTCTGTGCGATCGAGTCGATGCGGCATTCCTCGCTGCCGGACGAACCCAGCGGCGTGCCATCGTCGAAGTAGGCGCGCCGATACCAGGCGCCATCCCAGCCATGCTGTTCCAGCGCCAGGTGCAGCTGGCTGACGGCGCTGGCGCAGCGTTGCGCGAATGTGTCATCGCCGTGCAGTCGCGCCAGCTCGGCGAAGCGGGTCAGCACGTCGCCGGAGAAGAAGCCCAGCCAGATGCTTTCGCCACGGCCGGCTTCACCGACCCGGTTCATGCCGTCGTTCCAGTCGCCGCCGCCGATCAGCGGCAGACCGTGCGCGCCGCGCCGGCCCAGGCTGTGGTTGATCGCGCGCACGCAGTGCTGGTACAGCGTTTCGCGCAGCCCGGCGGGTTGCGGCAGGTCGTAATACGATTCTTCGCCGGGTTGCAGCGCCCGGCCATCCAGGTAGCCGACCATTTCGTCGAGCACGCCGCGGTCGCCGGTGGCCAGCACGTAGCGGGCGGTGGCCAGCGGCAGCCACAGGTAGTCGTCGGAACAGGTGGTGCGCACGCCGCGGTCCAGCGGCGGATGCCACCAGTGCTGCACGTCGCCCTCGACGAACTGGTGCGCGGCACACAACAGCAGCTGCGCGCGCGCCAGTTCGGGCGCCGCGTGCAGGGTGGCCATCGAATCCTGCAGCTGGTCGCGGAAACCGAACGCGCCGCCGGACTGGTAGTAGCCGCTGCGCGCCCAGATGCGGCAGGCGATGGTCTGGTACAGCAGCCAGCCGTTGGCGAGCACGTCCAGTGCCGGCTCCGGCGTGCGCACCTGCACCGCACCCAGCGTACGCGCCCAGTGCGCGCGCACCTTGTCCAGCGCGTCGACGGCACTGCCGTTGCCGCGGAAGCGCTGCACCAGCGCCCGGGCGTCGGCGGCATCACGGCCAAGCCCGAGCCGGAAGATCAGCTGGCGCTCGCCACCAGCTTCCAGCGCGACATGCGACTGCAAGGCGGCGCACGGATCCAGCCCCGCGCCCAGCCGGCCGGACAGATGTGTACGCGCCAGCGCTGCGGGCGCATGCATGCTGCCGTTGCGGCCGAGGAACTCGCTGCGGTCGCCGTCGATGCTGCGCGCCGCGTCCTCCACGTCGAGGAAGGCCACCCGGTTCGGAAACTCGGTGTTGTAGGCGTTGCGGGCGAACAGCGCGCCGCTGGCCGGGTCCGATTCGGTGACCACGTGCATCGCGGTCTTTTCGCGCAGGTCGCCAAGCAGCCACTCCACGTAGGCGGTGACGCTGAGCCGACGTGGCTGGCCGGAGTCGTTGCGCAGTTTCAGCACCGAGAACTTCACCGACGCATCCAGCGCCACGTAGACCCACAACTCGGAATGGATGCCACCCTCGACGTGTTCGAACACGCTGTAGCCGAAACCGTGACGCGTGGTGTAACTGCCGCTGCCCCGGCGTGGCAATGGCGTCGGCGACCACACCTGCCCGGTTTCCTCGTCGCGCAGGTACAGCGCCTCGCCGCTGCCGTCGCTGACCGGATCGTTGTGCCACGGGGTCAGCCGGAACTCGTGGGCATTCTCGCCCCAGGTATAGGCGCTGCCGCTTTCGGAGATCACCGTGCCGAAGTGCGGGTTGGCCAGCACGTTGCACCAGGGTGCCGGCGTGGGTTGGCCCGGCTGCTGCACGATGACGTACTCGCGCCCGTCGGCGCTGAAGCCGCCGTGCGGGTTGGCCAGTTGCAGCGCCGCGGTGGTGTCGGCTACTGGCGCCTGGCCGCCGCTCGCTGCGCGCGTGGCGCGCGAGGCTTCGAAACGCGGCGCATGCGACTGTGCCTGCCGGCGGCCGATCTGCTCGGCCAGGCTGCCGCGCGCATCGCCGAGGATCAGCCGCGCACTGGCCAGCATCACCGCGCGGTCCTCGCTGGAAAGCTGCTGCGACGGACGCACGAAGATGCCGCCGGGACGGTCGAGCAGGCTGGCCTCGCTGCCCGATGCGATCAGCCCCATGATCTGGTCCTGCAGTTCCTGCCGGTAGCCGGCGCGATCCTCGTTCCAGATCACCAGGTCCACCGCCAGTCCCTTCAAGCGCCAGTACGCGTGGGCCTGCACCAGCTGGCGCACCAGTTCGATCCGCGACGGGCTGGCGATCTGCAGCAGCACGATCGGCAGGTCGCCGGAAATGGATTGTCCCCACAGGCCCGACTGGCCGCGCCGGTTGGCGCGCAGCACGGCCGGCGCGGCGCGCAGGCTGTCGTTCGGGTACAGGATGCTGGTGGCCATGTGCTCGTACAGCTGCGCATCAGCCAGGCTGGCGTTGAGCTGGCGCAGCAATACCTGGCTGTGCGTCCAGGCCAGGTCGAACACGCGATCGGCCAGGTGCCGGTCGCGATACTTGCCGATCAGTTTCAGGCAGCCTTCGCGTTGCTCGGCGATGCCGCTGACGAAGTCGATGATCGCGGTCTGGTCGGGGTCCAGGGTGATCCGGCAGCGGATCGCCATGATCGGATCGAGCACCGAGCCGTCGCTGTTGGACAACTGCACCTGCTCCGAATCGAGCACCTGCGGATTGGCCGTGCTGCGGCCGCGGCCGATGAAGCGGGCCCGATCGGTCTCGTAGGAGATCGCGTCGATGTCGGCGTCGTGCACCGCCAGCAGGTGGAACATCCACGGCATCTGTTCGTCGGCGGCGCGCGGGCGCCGCGTGCAGACGATCGCCTGCAGCTCGGGAACCAGTTCGGTCTGCACGAACAGCTTGCTGAAGGCCGGATGCAGCGCATCGGCGATCGCTGGCGCCAGCACCACTTCGACGTAGCTGGTCAGCTCGATCGTGCGTCGCGTGCGACCGCGGTTGGTCAGATGGGTGCGGCGCAGTTCGATGTCGTCTTCGGGCGACACCACGATCTCGGTATGCGCGTCGAACTCGCGCTCGCGCACGCGGAACTCGGCGCGCGACTCGGAGAAGATCGCCTCGAACAGCTCGGTCGGCTGGTTGGTGGGCTGGTAGGCGGTGGACCAGCAGCTGTTGCTGCCGACGTCGCGCAGGTAACAGTAGGCGCCCCAGTTATCGCGCGTGATGTCCTCGTGCCAGCGCGTCAGCGCCAGCTCGCCGCGGCGGCTGTAGCCGCCACCGGCACTGCTCAGCATCACGTGGTAGCGGCCGTTCGACAGCAGCTGCACCGCGGGCAGCGCGCGGTCCGGGTCGGTGAACACGCGCAGGCGCCCTTCGGTCGCGCGGCTGTCGCCACCCAGTTCCGGGAAGCCGGTGGCATGCAGGTATTCGGCGGCGGTCTTCGGCACGCGTTCCTGCAGCAGCAGGCTGCTCGCCTGGAATTGCGGATGCGATTCGAAGCGCCGCTGCATCGGCCGGTCCAGCAATGCGTAGTCCAGCGCCAGCAGGGTCATGCCCTGGTGGTGCGCCATGAACTGCCGCACGATCGCCGCATCCTGCCCCACCGGCAGCCGGGCCGGCGTGTAGTCGATCGCTTCGTACAGGCCGTAGCGACTGCGCGCGCCGGCATCGGCCAGCCGCTGCAGGTTTCGGGTGGCCGCGGCGGGGGCCACCATCATCGCCAGTGCGCTGGCATACGGCGCGATCACCACGTCGTCACCGAGCCCGCGCTTCAGGCCCAGGCCGGGCACGCCGAAGGCGCGGTATTGATAGGTGAAGTGCGCATCCAGCGTGTTGTAGCCCGATTCGGACACGCCCCACGGAATGCCCAGCTGGTTGCCGTATTCGATCTGCCGGGCCACCGCGGCGCGGCAGGTCTGGTCGAGCAAGGTGCCTTCGAAGCCGGGCATCACCAGGGTCGGCATCAGGTATTCGAACATCGAGCCGGTCCACGACAGCAGCACCGGCTCGCCGCCCACCGTGGTCAGCAGCCGGCCCAGCGCGAACCAGTTGTCCTTCGGCAACTGGCCCTGCGCGATGCCGACGAAACTGGCCAGCCGCGCTTCCGACGCCAGCAGGTCGTAATAGCCGGCGTCCAGGCGATGCTGGTCGACGTTGTAGCCGATCGCCAGCAGGTCGCGCGTGCCATCGTAGAGAAAACGGTAGTCCATCTGCGCCAGTTCGTCGGCCTGATGGGCCAGCTGCTCGATCAGCGCGATTCGCGCCGCGGCGCGCGCGCGCACGCCTTCGGCATCGGCGTGGTCGGGCCAGCACAGCGGCTCGATCCGCGCCAGCTGGCGCAGGGTGGGAATGCCGCTGAAGCCCACCGGTTCGTCGGCGAGCGGGTCCAGCGCCAGCAGCACGGCATCCGTGTGCAGTTCGCTGGCCTGCGCGCACAAGGTGTCCAGCCAGAAGCGGGCTTCGCCGTCGGCGTCGGCGCGGCTCGAATGGGCCAGCGCCAGCGCCAGGTCGCGCACGCGGGCCAGCACGGCGCGGACATCGCTGCAGGTCGATGGCGGGGTGGCGAGGGCCGCGACCAGGGCCTGGCGCAGCGGATCCAGCGCGTCGCTGCCGCCCCGATCCAGCGCGTCGTGCAACAGGTCGACGGTGTCGAGCAGGCCTTGCAGCAGCGAGGGCGTGAAGACCGGCGTGTCGATCAGTTCGAGCAGGCCCGGATACAGCGTGAGCAGGTGACCGGCGAGGTTGCCGCTGTCCACCGCCGACACGTACAGCGGTGCCAGCGGCTGCAGGTTTTGCGTGTCGTACCAGTTGTAGAAATGACCGCGATGGCGCGGCATCTTCTGCAGGGTGGCCAGGGTCAGCCGGGTGCGCTCGAGCAGCCGCGCGCTGCCGATGAAACCGAAGTCGTGCGCGGCCAGGCCGGCCAGCAGGGCCATGCCGATATTGGTCGGCGAGGTGCGATGGGCGACCGTCGGGCCGGGTTGTTCCTGCAGGTTGTCCGGCGGCAGCCAGTGCTCGTCGGCATTCACATGCACATCGAAAAATGCCCACGTCTGCCGCGCCAGCGTGCGCAGGAAACGCTGCTGCTGCGCATCGGGCACGAACGCATCGTCGCGGCGCGGCTGGCTGATCCACCATGCCAGCGCGGGCGAGACCAGCCACAGCAGCAGCAGGGGCGCGGCCAGCCACAGCATCAACGGACGCTGCAGCGCCAACGCCGCGGCGGTCAGCAGCGCCAGCGCCGGACCGATCCACATCAGCCGCCACATCGCCGACGCGGCGTTGCTGCTGCGCCGCTCGACCTCGCTGGAGGTTTGCCACTGCAGCAGGTTGCGGTGGCTGACTGCCATCCGCCACAGCGTGCGCACGATCGCGTCGAGATGGTATTGCGCCTCGTGCGGCAGCCAGGCCAGGCCAAGGCCCATCCGCACGAAATGCTGCAGGCCGTCGTGCAGGCCGGCGCGCAGGTGCTGGTCCAGCTGCACGTCGCGTGGCTTCTGCACCAGGTCCAGCAGTGCCGACAACAGCGGCGGCACCAGCACCATCGCCAGCACCGCCAGCGTCCACGACAGCGCGGGCGAGATCGCCAGCCAGCCAGCCAGCAGCAACACCAGCAGCGCGGCCGGCACCAGGCTGCGGCGCAGGTTGTCCAGGATCTTCCAGCGCGACAGCGCGGTCAGTGCGTTGCGCTGCCAGCCGTCGTGCGCGGTCGGCGCCCACGGCAGCAGCCAGGGCAGCAGCTGCCAGTCGCCGCGGATCCAGCGATGGCGACGCTTGACGTCGGCGCTGTAGTGCGACGGGTAGGTCTCGAACAGCTGGGTATCGCTGAGCAGGCCCGAGCGCGCGTGGCAGCCTTCGACCAGGTCGTGGCTGAGGATGCGGTTTTCCGGGAAGCGCCCATCCAGCGTGCGTTCGAAGGCATCCACGGCGTAGATGCCCTTGCCGATGAACGAGCCTTCGCCGAACACGTCCTGATAGACGTCCGAAACCATCTGCGTATACGGATCGATGCCGGCGTCGCTGCCGTACAGTTGCGCATAGCGCGAGCGTGCGGTGCTGGGCAGGCTGATCCCCACGCGCGGCTGCAGGATCGCGTAGCCGCTGACCACGCGGCGCAGCTCGGGGTCGTACACGGCGCGATTGAGCGGGTGATCGATCGTGCCGACGAAGGCCTGCGCCGCATCGCGCGGCAGTTCGGTGTCGGTGTCCAGGGTGATCACGTACTGCACCGGCGGCAGGCCGGCGATGTCGCCCACGACCAGCATGAACGCCGCGCTGTCACCGGCGCGCAGCAGGCTGTTGAGGTCGGCCAGCTTGCCGCGCTTGCGCTCATAACCCATCCAGCACTGTTCGGCGGGGTTCCAGCGACGCGGTCGATGGAACAGGAAGAAGCGGTCGGCCGCGGCGCTGGCGTAGCGGTCGTTGAGCGCCTCGATGCGCCGCTGCGCCAGGCGCAGCAGGGCCTCGTCGCCGGGCAGCGTCTCGCGGTCGGCGTCGGAAAAATCGGTGAGCAGGGCGAAGTGCAGGTGTTCGTCGCGGTTGCCGAGGAAGCGCACCTCCAGTGCCTCGACCAATGCTTCGACGTCTTCCACGCTGGAGAACAGGCTGGGGATCGCAACCAGGGCGCGTGCACTGGCAGGGATGCCGCTCGAATAGTCCATCCGCGCCAGCTGCTGCGGCGCGATCGACAAGGTGGCGAGCCAGTTGAGCAGGCTCAGGCCGAGCTGGCTGGCCAGGATGGTGGCGGGAATGGCCAGCGCCAGCAGCGCCCACAGCGGCAGCTGCTGGTGCGCCGCGGCAGCTACCAGTGGTTGCGCGAACGCGAAGGTCAATACCGCCAGCAGGCCCAGGTAGATCGGCAGTGGCGCGCGGTCGAATGCCCGTTGCAGCGCCACGCCGACGCGCGGCCGGATGCCGAGGTGACGTTCGAGCTGGGGCCGTCCCCGATCGACCAGGTAATAGCCGACGTGTTGCGCCAGCGGATTGTCGTCGCCGTTGGCGAGCGCCGCGGCGCTCAGCGCGACCGCGGCTTCGGCCACCACCACTTCGGACAGGCGGTGGTGGCGTGCGATGGCTTCGACGACGTGGCGGTAGCGATCGCGGGTGGCAAAATCCATCGCCGCGTAAATGCCGGCCGGGTCGCCGCGCAGGCTGCGTTCGACCAGGCTGCATTGTTCGGTGAAATCGCGCCAGTCGATCGCCGCCAGCGTGCGCAGGCTGCCAATGCTGTTGCTGATGCTGACCTGGTTGGTCGCCTGCTGCTGGGCCTCCACCTGCACCAGATGCTCGATGCTCTGCCCCGAGCTGGCCAGACGCTGCTCGATCCAGTTCAGCGGCAGCACCAGCGCGGGGCTCTGGCCCTGCAGCCGACGGGCCATTTCGGCCACGAACGGGCCGTTCATTGGCGGATCCGAGCGCGCCATGTCGGCGACCACCAGCACCACCGAGTTGGGGTCGCGTTCGATGGTGGCGATCAGGCTGTCGGCCCAGCGCGCGGCCCGGCCGCGATAGCGCCAGTCGGCCATCACGCGTGCGGCCACCCGGCGCAGGTTCTCGATCAGCGCCAGCCGCAGCATGATCGGGATCGCCCACAGTTCGCCCAGCTTCAGCGGCGCGACATCCTGGTAGGCCTGCACGAAGCGCTGCAGGCTGTGCGTGTCGACCCGGCCGTCGCCGTGCGAAATGATCTCCAGCGCGATGTCGTAGACCCGCGGCAGGCCGGCCGACGGGCCTTGTGCCAGCCGCGACAACTCGCGGCTGTAACCCTTCGGCAGATGCCGCCGGGCGATCCGGATCTGTTCCTCGACCAGGTAGAAATTGTCCAGCAGCCATTCGCCGGCCGGAGTGATCCGCAGCTGCTTGCGGGTGGCGTGGGTCAGGCGCTCGCAGGCATGCGCCAGCACCGCCTCGTTGTCGGCCAGCCGCGCCAGCAGCAAATCGGCATTGCGCCGCGAGCTGAGCCGGTGCTGGCCGGCCAGCGCACGGCCGTGGCGCTCCATCTGCTCGGCGCTGAACAGTTCGGCGCGCAAGGCCGGTTCCTGCTCGGGCCGGGTGCGCGCCGCGGCGCGCCGCCGCCGGAACGCATTCAACCGACGCAGTTTGAGCAGGTCGAGGAAATTGCCGATATTCAACGAGGACTTCCTGGTGGCTGCCGGCGGGCGATGTGCCCCGGCGAATCTGGCCTGGTGCGGCGACTCGCCGCCGCCAGCGCCGGCCACGAGGCTACGCGCCGCCATGTGAAGGGCATGCACGCTACGATGGACGCTTCCCTTCACCGGAGTCATGCCGTGCCACTGCAGATTCGCGCCGCCGATCCCGCCGATCCCGCCGACCTTGCCGACCTGGTCGCGTGGAATGCGGCCATGGCGTGGGAGACCGAACAGAAGAAGCTCGATCCGGTGATCCTGACACGCGGTGTCCGCGGCGTGTTCGAGCAGCCGCAGCGCGGCTTCTACCTGATGGCCGAACGTGACGGCGATGCGATCGGCAGCCTGCTGGTGACGCGCGAATGGAGCGACTGGCGCTGCGGCGACTTCTGGTGGATCCAGAGCGTCTACGTGGTGCCGGCGGCACGTCGCGGCGGGGTGTTCCGGGCGCTGTATGCCGAGGTCGAGCGGCGCGCCGCGGCCGCCGGCGCGGTCGGCCTGCGGCTGTATGTGGAAACCGAAAACCGCCACGCCCAGGCAACCTATGCAGGCTTGGGCATGCAGCGCTGCCACTACTTCATGTACGAGATGGCGCTGCCGGGCAGCGCGGGCTAGCTGCGCGGAGCGTGCATGGCGTGCGGCCCATCGCCAGCCCCGGCGGCGTCAGCCATGCGGGCTTTGCATGCGTGCTTGCGGCTCGGCGGATGCGGCCAGCAGCTTCTGGAATTCCACCGCCGGCATCGGCACGCCGTACAGGAAGCCTTGCAGCTGCGAGCAGCCGGCATGACGCAGGAAGCTGCCCTGCTCGCGGGTTTCCACGCCTTCGGCGATCACATCCTTGTTGAGGCTGCGCGCCATCGCGATGATCGAGCTGGTGATGGTGGCGGTATCCCGATCACCGATGATGTCGCGCACGAACACCCGATCGATCTTCAGCGCGTCGATCGGAAAGTGCTTCAGGTAGGACAGGCTGCAATAGCCGGTGCCGAAATCGTCCAGTGAAAGACGCACGCCGCGCTGCTTGATCCGCTGCAGCAGGCCGGTGGTTGCCTCGCCACCGGACATCACCATGCGTTCGGTCAGTTCCAGTTCGAGCATGTTCGCCGCCAGACCGGTCTCTTCCAGCACGTCGTCCAGCCAGTTGAAGAAATCCGCATGCTGGAACTGCAGCGGCGATACGTTCACCGAAATCGGCAGCTCGTGTCCGCCCTGCTGCCACATGCGTGCCTGGCGGCAGGCCTGGCGCAGCACCCAGGCGCCGATCGACAGGATCACGCCGCAGTCCTCGGCCACCGGGATGAACTGGTCAGGCTTGTACAGGTCGCGCCCGTTGACCTGCCAGCGCAGCAAGGCCTCGGCGCCGACGATGCGTCCGCTGTGGGCATCCACCTTCGGCTGGTAATGCAGTTTCAACTCGTTGCGCGACAACGCCTCGCGCAAGCCCGTTTCGATCCGCCGCTGTGCGCGCGCGCGTTCGTTCATCGACGCGGTGAAGAACCGATAGCCGTGCTGGCCTTGCGCCTTGGCCGCCACCAGCGCCGTTTCGGCGTGCTGCAGCAGCTCGTCGGCGGTGGTCGCGTCGTCCGGATACACGCTGATGCCGATGCTCAGATGCAACGCCAGCGTCGGCATGCCGGCGATGCGCGTCTGCTCGCCGTGGGTGATCAGGTCCAGGCACAGGCTGGCTGCCTCGCCGGCACTGTCGATATGCGGCAGCACCACCACGAACTCGTCGCCGCCATAGCGGCTGAGCAGTTCGTCGCCGGGCAGGCAGCGCTGCAGCTGGCTGATGAACGAGCGCAGCACCTGGTCGCCGGCGCTATGCCCGACCAGCTCGTTGACCTGCTTGAAATTGTCGATGTCGATGTAGAGCACGGCGGCACGCTGCCGCCGCCGGCTGGCGCTGTCGATCGCCCGGTTGACATGGCCGGGCAGCTGGCTGCGGTTGGGCAGCCCGGTCAGCGTGTCGTGCTGGGTCAGGTGGATCATCTTCAGTGCCAGCGCGCGGTTTTCGCTGACGTCGTGGAACACCAGCACGCCACCGATCACGTTGCCGGCATGGTCGTGGATCGGTGCCGAGGAATCCTCCACCGGCGTGTCGAAGCCGTGCCGATGGCGCAGCAGCGTCTTGCCGGCCAGGTCGACGATGGCGTTCTGCTCGATCGCCGCGCGCAACGGGTTGGCCACCACGTGGCCACCCTCCGCGTCGAACAGCTGGAAGATTTCCTCGATCGGCCGACCGCCGGCCTCGGCACTGCTCCAGCCGGTCATCGCCTCGGCGATCGGGTTCAGCGAGGTGACGCAGACCTCGGGATCGGTGGTGATCACCGCGTCGCCGATCGAGCGCAGGGTCACTTCGGCCAGCTCGCGCTCGCGGTGCAGCGCGTCCTCGAAGGCCTTGCGCTGGCTGATGTCCTGCACCTGCGACACGAAGTACAGCGGCGCACCAGCCGCGTCGCGCACCAGCGACACGCTGAGCAGGATGTGCACCACGTGGCCATCCTTGTGGAAGTTGCGCTTCTCCAGCTGGTAGGAATCGCGCTCGCCGGCCAGCAGCTGGGCCATCAGCGCTTCGTCCGCGGTCACGTCCTCGGGATGGCTGAGCCGGGCGATGTCCTGCTGCAGGAGCTCCTGCTCCGAATAGCCGAGCATCTGGCAGACCGCCGCGTTGACGCGCAGGAACTGGCCGTCCGGATGGGTCAGCGCCATGCCGATCGCGGCATGCTGGAACGCGCTGAAGAAGCGTTGCTCGCTTTCGTGCAGCTGCAATTCCAGGGTGCGCCGTTCGGTGATGTCGATCAGCGCGGTGAAGACGCCACAGACATGGCCGTCCTGATCGAAGTCCGGCTGGAAGTTGCCGTGCGCATAGCGGCGCTCGTTGCCGTTGAACAGTTCGCCCTCGTAGCTGGCGGGCGCGCCGGCATAGGCCTGGGCCAGCGCCGGCCCGGCCAGCTGATGGTTGCGTTCGCCGACCACCTCGAGCAGGCACCTGCCGATCAGCCGCTGCGGGTCGAGGCCCAGCCAGCTGCGATGGGTCTCGTTGGCGTAGCGGAAGCGCTGCTCGTGATCGAGGTAGGCCAGCAGGACCGGGGTGCCGTGCAGCACCTTTTCCGACCAGTCCGGCCGCTTGGCGAGCGAAGGCAGTACCTCGGCAGACTTGGGCGGCCGCATCGCGCTTCCATCAAGGTGGCGCCCCCTGCGGCGCGCCACCATCATGCGCCGAGTTCCCGCGTTTGCCCAGATGCTCGCGCCGGCCCCGGCCGATCGCCGCAGGCCGTTGAAAAGCCGCCGGCTAGTGCAGGATCGTCGCCGGTGCACCCAGCCTGCCGTGCTCGTCGAGCACGATCCGGCCCAGCGCATGCAGGTCGCCGGTGCCGCCGTAGCGGTCGGCCAGCAGGGCGAGCAGGCGGCCCAGTGCCTGCGGCTGCAGCGGCCACGCATGCGCCAGTGCCCGCGACTGACCCTGTTCGCCGCGCTGCGCGACCGTGATCGCCACCACGCCCAGCCCCGGCGCCTCGTGCGCGAACAACGCCGGTGGGTCGTAGCAGGAGTCCGCGGCGGCCAGGGTCTCCAGCAGATAGCCCTCGGCGTGCTCGACGGTCAGTGCCGGCGTGGCCTGCAGCTCGATCGGCAGCTGATGGGCCTGCAGCAGCGCCGCATACTGGCGCAACTCGAACACGATGCCGGCCAGTCCATGCGCGCGCTGGGCGAGCTCGCCGCCCTGCCCGGCCAACCATTGCGACGGCGACTGCGCGAACACCTTGCCGTCGGCGTAGCGCAGCGCCAGACCGCGCGCGCTCAGCGCGGATTCTTCGCGCTGCGGGGTCAGCAACGCGGTCTCCAGCAGTGACCACAGCGGCGCCAGGTTGACGTGCTCGTATTGCACGCAGGTCAGTGCGAGCAGATCGTTGCGGCTCAGGTAGCGCACATGTTCCAGGCGGATGCCGAGCGTGCGCATCAGCCAGTCGGCGGTGAGCGTGCCGGCCTCGCCGCGGCCGACCAGCTGGATCTCCAGTTGTTCGGACAGCGCCTCGGCCAACGCCTCCGGCGCCAGCAGGCTGATCGGCAACAGCCGCATCGGGCCGCCCGCATACAGCGCCGAAGGCTCCAGCGGCTGCGCCGGCATGTGGCCGTCGTGACTGCCGAACGCCACCACGTTCTGCAGGTGCCCACGGGGCACGCGCCGGGCCAGTTCGTCGAGCGTGCTCCACACCGGGAAACCGGGGCGCAGCAGTTCCACCTGATCGAACAAGGCGCCGGCCAGCGCGAGTCGGGCCGCATCCACCTGCGGCACCAGCGTGTGCAGATCGCTGGCCACCAGCGTGGCCAGCTCGGCGGCCTCGTCGCGGGTGAGCGTGCAGCGTGCCGGCGGCTCGCCCGCGACCGGTTCCAGGGCCAGCACGACAGGCAGGGCGAGCAGCGTTTGCGCTTCCACGGGATTGAGATCCAACAGACAAAGAGCGCAATTCTACCAGTGACGATGCGCCGACCCGTTCAGATGTGGGCAGACAGAGCCGGCCCCGGCCCATCGAAATGGGTGCTGGCGTGATGTCGGTGCTGAACGGAGCAGCACCTCCCCGGGTGTTCTGGGCTTTCGCCGCACGGCATGGCGGGTTAGCCTTGACGGACTTGGTTGTCGGACAGTTTCGAGCATGGAAAACCCGCAAAAGCGCGTCGGCATCATCGGCGGTGTACGCATTCCGTTCTGCCGCAACAACACGGCCTATGCCGACGTCGGCAACTTCGGGATGTCGGTGAAGGTGCTTGGGGCACTGGTGGAGCGCTTCGGCCTGCATGGCGTGGAGCTGGGCGAAGTGGCGATGGGCGCGGTGATCAAGCACGCCTCCGACTGGAACCTGGCGCGCGAGGCGCTGCTCAGTTCGGGGCTGGCGCCGACCACGCCGGGCATCACCACGGCGCGTGCCTGTGGCACCTCGCTGGACAACACCATCATCATCGCCAACAAGATCGCCGCCGGGCAGATCGAGGCCGGCATCGCCGGTGGCTCGGACACCACCTCGGACGTGCCGATCGTCTACGGCACCCGCCTGCGCAAGCGCCTGCTGGCGATGAATCGCGCGAAAACGCCGCTGGACAAGCTGAAAACCGCGCTGCGCGGATTCTCCTTCGGCGAACTGAAGCCTTCTTTCCCCGGCGTGGCCGAGCCGCGTACCGGCAAGTCGATGGGCGACCACTGCGAACAGATGGCGCGCGAGTGGCAGATCAGCCGCGAGGCGCAGGATCAGCTGGCGCTGGACAGCCATCACAAGCTGGCCGCCGCCTATGCCGAAGGTTTCTTCGACGACCTGCTGGTGTCGTTCCGCGGCCTCAAGCGCGACGGATTCCTGCGACCTGATTCGAGCATGGAAAAGCTGGCCTCGCTGAAGCCGGCGTTCGACAAGCGTTCCGGCCACGGCACGCTCACCGCCGGCAATTCCACCGGCCTGTCCGATGGTGCCGCCGCCGTGCTGCTGGGCAGCGACGCCTGGGCGGCGCAGCGCGGCCTGACCGTGCAGGCGTATCTGCGCGATGCGGAAGTGGCCGCGGTGGACTTCGTGCACGGCGAGGGCCTGCTGATGGCGCCGACCATCGCGGTGCCGCGCATGCTGGCGCGCAACGGGCTGAGCCTGCAGGACTTCGATTACTACGAGATCCATGAGGCCTTCGCCGCACAGGTGCTGTGCACGCTGCGCGCGTGGGAATCGGCTGACTACTGCAAGCAGCGTCTGGGCCTGGATGCACCGCTGGGTGCGATCGATCCGGCCAGGCTCAACGTGCACGGTTCCAGTCTGGCGGTGGGTCATCCGTTCGCCGCCACCGGTGCGCGGATCGTTGCCACCTTGGCGAAGATGCTCGAACAGAAGGGTTCCGGCCGCGGCCTGATCTCGATCTGCACCGCCGGCGGGATGGGCGTGACCGCGATTCTCGAGCGGCCGTGAGCACGGCTGCCTGACGTGCCGCGCCTGCGCGTGACCAGCGGCCTCAGCCTGCTGCTGCTTGGTCTGGGTATTGTCGGCACCGGTTGGCTCAGCAGTTTCACCGAAATCTGGCCAGGACCGCCGCAACGCTATCTGGCCGCTGCACACACTGCGGCCAGAGTGACGCCGCGCACCATCCACGCGTCGACTCATGTGACGCATACGCCGCGCCGGCCGCGTTACCGCCCGGCCGTCGTCGAGCCGACTCCGCCGGTCGCCCCGGCGACGCCGGAACTGGTGCCGGTGGCCACGCCGTCGGACAACTCGCAGCCATGGGATACGCTGCGCGGCCACCTGGATGGCCGCGTGGTGCTGCACGTGGACATCGACGTCGACGGGCGGGTGGCCGGCGCGAGCCTGAGTCAGTCCAGCGGTGATCCCGTGCTCGACCAGCACGCACTGCGCAGCGTGCGCGGCTGGCGCTTCGCGGTACCGGGGGATCATCCGGACGGCTTCAGCGGTGAATTGCCGATGCGCTTTTCTTCGCAGGGCGACGGCGTCGCCCGCGTGCCCTGACAGGTGGCAGCCCGCCGTGTGGGCGATGATCTTCCGTCCCCGTTCCCCGTTGTTCCCCAGAGCAAAAGCATCGCCCTGACAGGGTGGGCTCCTACAGCACGCCTTTCACCCCGACGCCGAAGGCAGTCACCATGCGGGTGATGATCAGCTTCGGCGACAGCGCCACGTCGGGGAAGTCGCCGACCGGCTGGTAGCAGGCGAAGAAGTTGGGGTCGGTGGCACGCATCGGCTGGCAGCCGGGTTCGAGGTCGTAGCTGGTGGCGTAACGGAACGGCCACAGATCGAACAGCGGCAGGCTTTCGGAGACCGTGCCGATGGCCTGGTTGATGTCGGTCAGCACCGGCACCTTCGATTCGCGCGGCGCGACCACCCAGGCGTTCTCCGGCTGCACGCTGCGCATGATGCTGTGGCGCAGCTGGTCGGCGAACGCGTGGTCGTAGACGATCACCCCCGCCTCGGTGTTGTAGTGATCCGAGCGCGGATCGAAATTGTGCGAGCCGACCATCGCAAACGAGTCATCGACCACGATCGACTTTGCATGCAGGCCGAAGCGCCGGCCCGCGCTTTCCAGCGGCGCCGGCCGGTTGTTGCTGCCACGGCTGCCGAGCAGGTGGAAGCGCGCTCGCGCGGGACTGGCCGGGCTCACGATGTCCAGTGGCAGGACGCCATCGCCGCTGTCCAGATTGGCCAGTTCGTTGTCCACCGCAGCGCTGGGGGCGTGCGGCTTGAGCTCGTGGATCTCGAAGCCGAACTTGGTGAGATAGCGCTTGCGATGCTTGTAGGACATCGCATACACCGCGAATGCATCGGTGGAAGCCAGCGAATTGGTCGAGACGATCACCCGCGGCGGCTCGGGCCGGCGATGCAGCACGCGAAAGATGTGCTGCGCGCGTTTGCTCATCACCAGGTACGGCGTCTGCAGCAGCACCTCGCGCTTCGCCTCGCTGACCATGCGCATGATGTGGCGGGTGAAGTCGAGCGCACGCCGCTTGTCCGGCTTGTCGGTCTTGGCCGGCAGGTCGCTGAAGAAATCCACCTTGCCCACGCGCAAGCTCGGATCGATCAGCCACGCCTGCAGCCACGCCGGGTCCTCGGCCGCCTGCTGCAACTGGGCCACCCGCTGCGGACGCCGGTAGACGGGCGCGGGCCAGGTGGGCGCGGCACTGTCGCCGAGGATGCGCTGGTTGACGTCACGCAGGTGAGTCAGCGGTGATGCGCGCGGATGGTTCCAGAACAAGGTGAAACTGGCCGCCATCTCGCGCGCCGCCGGGCCGCCGACCATCACGTCGCGGTCGACGTAGTCGAAGTCATCGTCCCAGTTGAAGTAGCGATCCTGATAGTTGCGGCCACCGGTGATGCCGATCAGGTCATCCACCAGGATCAGCTTGTTGTGCATGCGCTGGTTGAACTGCATGAAACAGCACAGCACGCCCGCGGCGAACTCCAGCGGCTGGGTGCGCGCCTTGTGGAAAGTGGGGTTGTATAGCCGTACCTGGAGGTTCGGGCTGATCCTGGCCAGTCGGTCGAGCAGGTCGACGTTGCCAAACGAAAACAGCTGGTCGGCCAGGATGCGCACCTGCACGCCGCGGCGCGCGGCGCGCACCAGTTCGTCGAGCATCAACTGGCCGGCGTCGTCCTGGTCCCAGATGTAGGTTTGCACGTCGATCGACTGGCGCGCGGCGCGGATCAGGTTGACCCGCGCGGCCAGCGCCGGTTCGCTGTCGTCGAGCAGGGTGACCACGTGGACCGGTTGGTCCGGCGTCGACGCCGCGAGGGCTGCCGCCGCGGCGGCCAGCAGCGGTGAAGGCGTGGCGCAGTGGTCGGGCTGATCGCAGCTGCTGCTGCGATTGGTGGTGGCGGCGACCACCGCATCGGCGCGGCGGATCTGCCCGCGGGAGACCGTGCAGCCCTGCAGCAGCAGCAGCGCGAGCAGTAGCGGGAGAGTGAGCCGACGCAGGAAAGTCATGGATGAATCATACGTGCTGCGCATGCCGCAGCCGTGAGGACACGGCCGCAGGCGTTGGCAGATCGGATTCGTACGATGCCCGGCGATGATCCGGACAAGTCAGCGCGAGCAGGTCGTCAGGGCGACCAGAAGGCATCCAGCCGCGCGTTGCCCGGCTCCAGCGCGCCGTTCAGATGCAACACGGCCAGCGCGCCGGGCGGCATGCCGCGGAATTCGTCGGAGCGACCCTCGACCAGCAGGGCGACCAGCCGCTCGATGCCGGGATTGTGGCCGACCAGCAGCACGGTGCCGGCATCGTTGTGCTGATCGAGCAAGGCCAGCAGTTCGCCGGGCGAGGCGTCGTAGATCTCGACCGCCTGTTGCGGCACCGGCGCATTGTCGATGGCGGCCAGCGCCAGGCGGGTGGTTTCGTCGGTGCGCCGGGTGGGCGAGCACAGCACCCGATCCGGACGCAGCTTGTGGGCGGCCAGCCACAGCCCGGCGGCCTGGGCCTCCTGTTCGCCGCGGCGGCTCAAGGGGCGTTGCTGGTCGTCGCCGCTGGTTTCTATCGGCACCGCTTCGGCATGGCGCAACAGGATCAGTTCGTGCATGGGGAACTCCGGCGGTGGTTGCGCGAGGCGCGCGGGAAGCTGGATGGGCAGGCGCGCTTCATGGCTGGCGCTTGATCCAGCGCAGCAGGGCTTTCCAGTCCTGCTGGTGGCTGCGTACCTGTTCGGACTGGTAATCGAAGATGCCCTTGCCGAGGCCGGCGAGCAGCACATAGGCCTGGCTGTCGCGCAGTTGCGCGGCGATCGGGAACGGTGACTGCTCGGCCAGCCGGGCGACCGCATCCTGGCTGGCATGGGTCCATGGCTTGAGCCGGTTGGCGACCAGCGCCACCGGCAGCTTGCCGCGATGGATCCGGTTGATCGAGCGCAATTCGTCGAGAAAGCGCAGCGTGGCGTCGAGGTCGAACGAGGACGGCAGCACCGGCACCAGCAGCACGTTGGCCAGCTCCAGATAAGGTTCGAGTTCGCGTTCGCCGGAGCCGGCCGGGGTATCGATCAGCAGTTGCCCGGTATCCGGCGGCACCCGCTGCAGGCCGCGTCGGCCGCCTTCCAGTGCCAGCACGCCAGGGACATTGTCCGGTCGCAGCTCGGCCCAGTGGAAACTGGAGTGTTGCCGGTCAGCGTCGACGATGGCGGTGTGTTGCCCCGCCTGTGCCCAGTGCGACGCCAGCTGCGTCACCAGTGTGCTCTTGCCGCAACCACCCTTGCTGCTTGCCACCAGCGTCGTAAGCATCGGATCACCCTTGCCACGGAAGGTGATCCCAGCCTACCGGGCGGGGCGGGAAAGGGGAATCCCGGAACGCGAGGTGACGGGAGGGCCGTGGGAGGCGGGCGCGCGGCCGACCGCGGCAGGCGCCGGGCAGCGCGCGCTCTCGCTCGCGGTTATTCGGCCTTGCGCGGCTGCCAGTCGGCCGGCGGATCCACCGGGACATGGTTTTCGCGCAGCGCCGCCAGTTGCAGGCTCATCTGGGTGCCGCCCTTGCGCGCCAGGGCCAGCAGCTGCTGTGCCAGTGCCGCATCGTCCGGCGCGCGCGCCAGCAACTGGGTGAAGCTCTGCACCTGCCAGATCAGCGTGCGACGGGCGTTCTTCGCTTCCAGCTGGGCGGCTGGATCGTCGGCCAGCACTTCGCGCAGATGCAGGCCGAGCGAGCGGGCCAGAGGACTGGAGCCCCACTCCAGGGTCTTGCCCAGGGCCAGGCAGTCGGACTTGATCGAGGCGTCCTTGCCAGCGTTCTCGCAGAGCTTGGCCACCAGCGGCAGGCTTGGCTGTGGCTGGCTGTCGGCGAGTCCGAACACCAGCACGGTCTGCGCGCCCACGGCGCCGCCCGGGTGAGCTGGATCCAGGATGTCGGCCGGCGGCGGCAGTACGCCGATCGAGCTGGCCAGCGCCTGCAGGCTGGCGCCGCTGTAATCATCGTAGAGCTTCGCCGCGGCGGCCTTGGCCAGGTCTTCACGGGCATCGTCCTGCTTCATGCCACGCGCATCGGCGCCCAGCTTGACCAGCCAGATGGCGGCGTTGTCCGGAGCCTGCGTCAGCAGCTTGTCCAGCGCGGCGCTGTTCGGGCAGTTGTCGGCCTCGCCGTCGCAATCGGCCAGCTGCACCCAGCTGATCGCCGCACCTGCACCTTCGGCCTGCGCGGCACGTTCGATCAGGCGGTGAAAGCTGTTGCTGGGCGGCTGGTTGAACAGCGGTCGCGCCAGCAGGGCCGCACCGAGCAGTCGCATCGGATCGCCCCCCGGCGCCAGCACGCTGACCAGGTCACGCTGGAAGGCGAGCTGCGCCTTGTCGCGGGCCTGCGCCGCCGCGCTGGGCGCGCTTGCCTTGTCGGCCGGGCTGGTCTTGGCGGCGAATGCCGGAGCGGCCAGCAATGACAGGGAGCAAACGAGGGCGAGGTGACGCAGTCCGTGCAGCATGGGCGTGCTTCCGCAGTCAAAGCGTGCAGCATACCTGTCGCAGATTAAGCGTGGCTGATCCGGCCGACGACGAAAACGCGCCACCTTCACAAGGCTTGTTAGGATGGATATCCCCGGCGCAGGGCCGCGCCCCCATGATCTTTCCTCGGGAGACGCTTAGTGAATCATCTGTCGACGTGGGCCGACGGCGCACCCTGGTTTGTCGGCTGGGGCACGCTTGCCCTGATCAACGCCGCGCTGGCGCAAGGCAAGAACCGCAGCGGGCTGCTGTGGTTCCTGCTGTCTCTGCTGGGCGGCCCATTGGCGACCTTGCTGCTGGTGTTGCTGCCGAAGGTGCGCTCGAAGATGTTTTGAGTGCGGGGATTCGGGATTGGGGATTCGGGATTCGGGATTCGAAAGAATCGCAGCCTGCGGCTTTCCCGAATCCCGAATTTCAAATCCCGGCTATTCGCCCAGCGCCTCGCGCATGAATTCCGGCTGGGCCAGAGCGCCCTTGTGGATTTCGGCGTTGTAATAGCGGGTGGGAAAGTTCTTGGCTGAAGCGCCGCGTTCGCGGAAACCGGACAGGTCGCCGCCCTTGCGCGCCATCGTGCAGCTCCACCAGCCGGTGGGATAGCACGGCTGTGGGAACGGCAACGTTTTCACCGCGCTGAAGCCGCAGGTGCGCATCGCCGAGCGCATCGACTTGATCAGGTCGATGTGCGCCAGCGGCGACTCGCTCTGCTGCACCAGCAGGCCGCCGTGACGCAGCGCCTTGAAGCAGCTGGTGTAGAACGCCGCGTTGAACAGGCCTTCGGCCGGACCGACCGGATCGGTCGAGTCGACGATCACCAGGTCCAGCGAGTCGGGCTCGGCTTCGGCCATGTACTTGATGCCGTCGATGAACAGCAGCTCGGCGCGCGGGTCGTTGTTCGACTCGCACAGCTCGGGAAAGTACTGCTCGGCCAGCCGGGTCACGCGCTCGTCGATTTCCACCTGCACGGCCGACTCGACTTCCTCGTGCTTGAGCACCTCGCGCAGCGTGCCGCAATCGCCGCCGCCGATGATCACCACGCGCTTGGCGCGCGCATGGGTGAACAGCGCCGGGTGGGTCATCATCTCGTGATAGAAGAAGTTGTCGCGAGTGGTCAGCATCACGCAGCCATCGATCACCATCAGGTTGCCCCAGTCGGTGGTCTTGTGGATTTCGATGGTCTGGAACGGGGTCTTCTCCGCGTGCAGCAACTGCTCGGTGCGGAAACCGATGGAGGAACCAGATGCCTGATGGGCTTCGGTGAACCAGCTGGTTTCATGCGAGGTGGATTGCTGCGACATGGTGGACGTTCCTGACGTGCCGGGTGGGGAAGCAAGACTGCCCATTGTAGCGACAACCGCCGTCAACGTCCCGCCAGCGGCGGCCAGCCACCCCATCGTCACAGCAGCCCATTACAATGGCGGCCGGCCACGCGCGCCAGGCGCCGGCGGCCGACCAGTCCGATCGGCCCCGCGGCGTGCGAGGCTTCCGGTCGCTCGGACGCGTGCTCCATCGTTGAGCAAGACGTCAAGGCTCGCCGCTGCGACGACATCGTCCTTTTCCATCGAGGAGATCTCTCACCATGGCGAACCATTGGAACACCGACGCTGCGCGCCACACCTATGCCGTACCCCACTGGGGCGATGGCTATGTGGACGTGGACGGCGCCGGCGACATCGTGATGCGCCCGCGCGGCGTGCATGGCCCGGCGCTGTCGCTGCCACAGATCGTGGACCGCGCGCGCGCGGAAGGCCTGCGGTTGCCGCTGCTGGTGCGTTTTCCCGACATTCTGGCCGACCGGCTGGCGCGCCTGCAGGGCGCGTTCGCCCAGGCGATCGCCGAGCATGGCTATGCCGGCGGCTACACCGCGATCTACCCGATCAAGGTCAACCAGCAGCGCGGCGTGGCCGGCGAGCTGGTCGCCGCCGGCAGCCATGGCTTCGGCCTGGAGGCCGGCTCCAAGCCGGAGTTGATGGCGGTGCTGGCGATGGCGCGGCCCGGTTCCATCGTGATCTGCAACGGCTACAAGGATCGCGAATACATTCGCCTGGCGCTGATCGGCAAGCAGCTTGGCCTGCGCGTGCACATCGTGATCGAGAAGCTGTCCGAGCTGGATCACGTGTTCAGCGAGGCGCAGTCGCTGGGTGTGGAACCGCTGCTTGGCGTGCGCGTGCGGCTGGCCTCGATCGGTGCCGGCAAGTGGCAGAACACTGGTGGCGACAAGGGCAAGTTCGGCCTGTCGCCGAACCAGGTGCTCACCCTGATCGAGCGGCTCGACGCGGCCGGCCTCAAGCACACGCTGAAGCTGCAGCACTTCCACATGGGCTCGCAGATCTCCAACGTGCGCGATATCGCCAACGGCATGCGCGAGGCCACCCGCTACTTCGTCGAACTGAAGCGGATGGGCGTGCCGCTGGAGATCGTCGACGTCGGCGGCGGGCTGGGCGTGGACTACGAAGGCTCGCGTTCGCGCAGTCACAACTCAATCAACTACTCGATCGAGCAGTACGCCTCGACCATCGTGCAGTCGCTGGCCGAGGCGGTGCTTGCCGAAGGATTGCAGGCACCGCACATCCTCACTGAAGCCGGCCGCGCGATGACCGCGCACCACGCCGTGCTGGTGGTCAACGTGACGGAGGTTGAACAGGTGCCCACCGGCGCCATTGCGCCGCCTTGCGCAGACGAGCCGGCGGTGCTGCGGCGCCTGCGCGAAACATACGCGGAGCTGGATCGTCGCCCGGCGCTGGAACTGTTCCACGAGGCCCAGCATCACCTGAGCGAAGGCCAGACCCTGTACGCGCTGGGCCAGCTGGCGCTGGCCGACCGTGCACGGCTGGACGAGATGTATTACGCGATCGCCAGTGCCGTTCGCACCCGCCTGTTGCCCGCCGAGCGCTCGCATCGTGCTGCGCTCGACGAGCTGGACGAGAAGCTGGTCGACAAGTACTTCGTCAACTTCTCGGTATTCGAATCGATTCCCGACGTGTGGGCGATCGGCCAGATCTTTCCGATCGCGCCGATCGCGCGGCTCGACGAGGAGCCGACCCGGCGCGGCGTGATCGTCGACCTGACCTGCGATTCGGACGGCCGCATCGATCACTACGTGGACGCCGAAGGTGTCGACGTGAGCCTGCCGTTGCACGCCTTGAAGGACGGCGAGAGCTACCGGCTCGGCATCTTCATGGTCGGTGCCTACCAGGAGACCCTGGGCGACATCCACAACCTGTTCGGCGACACCGATGCGGTGAACGTGCGCGTCGACGGCGATGGTTACGTGTTTGCGCACAAGCGCAGTGGCGATACCACCGACCTGATGCTCGACTACGTCGGCTACGACCTGGAGGCATTGCGGCAGAGTTACCGTGAACGCATTGCCAGCGCCGGCGTGACTGGCGATGAAGCCGTGCAGCTGTACGACGCGCTCAATGGCGGCCTCACCGCGTACACCTACCTGGCCGAAGACATCGAATAACCGTGCAGGAGCGCACCCTGTGCGCGATGCTTTTTACCGGACCCGGGAGAAAGAGCATCGCGCACAGGGTGCGCTCCTGCAGGCAAATCACCTCGCTACAGGAGCAACGCATGACAACAAGTCTCAACGGCAAGGTCGCCCTGATCACCGGCGCGGCCAGCGGCCTCGGCAAGGCGATTGCCCAGTTGTACGCGCAGCACGGCGCCAGCGTGGCGATCGCCGATATCCAGCAGGAAGCCGCCGACAAGGTCGCCGCGGAAATCAACGCGGCCGGCGGCAAGGCGATCGGCGTGGCGATGGATGTCACCAGCGAAGACGCGGTCAACGCCGGCACCGACAGGGTGGTCGCTGCGTTCGGCCAGCTGGACATCCTGATTTCCAACGCCGGCGTGCAGATCATCAACCCGATCGATCAGTTCGCCTTCGCCGACTGGAAGAAGATGCTGGCGATCCATCTGGATGGCGGTTTCCTCACCACCAAGGCCGCGCTGAAGCACATGTACAAGGATGATCGCGGTGGCATCGTGATCTACATGGGTTCGGTGCATTCGCATGAGGCGTCGAAGCTGAAGTCCGCCTATGTCACCGCCAAGCACGGGCTGCTCGGACTGGCCCGCACGCTGGCCAAGGAGGGCGCGCCGCACAACGTGCGCTCGCACGTGATCTGTCCGGGCTTCGTGCGCACGCCGCTGGTCGAGAAACAGATTCCCGAGCAGGCGAAGGAGCTGGGCATCAGCGAAGACGAGGTGATCCGCAACGTGATGTTGAAGGACACCGTCGATGCCACCTTCACCACCGTCGAGGACATCGCGCAGACCGCGCTGTACCTGGCGAGCTTCCCGTCGGCGGCACTGACTGGTCAGTCGATCGTGGTCAGCCACGGCTGGTTCATGCAATAAGACGGCTTGTCTCGAAACTGTAGGAGCGCACCCTGTGCGCGATGCCCTTCGTCGGACACGTAGAAAAAGCATCGCGCACAGGGTGCGCTCCTACGAGTCGCGGTGCACCTGCAGTCCGGCGGCCGACTGGTTCACCGGCATCACCTCGATGCGATTGACGTTGAGGTGCGGCGGCAGGTTGGCGATCCACCAGATCGTCTCGGCAATGTCACCGGCGGTGATCGGGTGGGCGCCGTCATAAAGCTTGTCGGACGCGGCCTGGTCGCCGCCGGTGCGTACCAGGGTGAACTCGGTCTCGGCCATGCCAGGTTCGATCGAACTGACCCGCACGCCGGTGCCATGCAGGTCGGTGCGCAGGTTCTGCGAGAACTGACTGACGAAGGCCTTGCTGGCGCCATAGACATTGCCGCCGCGATAGGCATAGCTGGCGGCGATCGAGCTGATGTTGACGATCGCGCCGCGGCGTTCGATCAACTGCGGCAGCAGCAGGTGGGTCATCGTCACCAGGGCAGTGACGTTGGTGTCGATCATCTGCCTCCACTGCGACAGATCGGCCTGCTGCGCCGGTACGGTGCCCAGTGCCAGTCCGGCATTGTTGACCAGCAGGTCGACGTCGGCGAATGCGGGTGGCAGCTCGGCGTGGGCCTTGCGCATGGCGGTCTCATCGCGCATGTCGAACGCGGTGGCGTGCACGCGTTCGGCGCCATGCCGGTCCACCAGTTGCTGCAGTCGCCTGGCGCGGCGGCCACTGGCGATCACCCGCCAGCCGCCCGCCACGAAGCGTTCCACGGCGGCGGCGCCAAAGCCGGAGCTGGCGCCGGTGATCCACGCGGTCTTGAGGCTCATGCGGGTAACGTCCTGAAAGGGTGGAGCTGGTTCAGCGACCTTCTTTCAATGCGATCGCATTGATGCCGGCACCGGCCAGGCGCTGCTTGGTCGATTCCAGGTCGGTGGCCGAACGGAACGGCCCCAGCCGGACCCGATGATAGGTCTGCCCGCTGATGCTGACCGACTGCACGTTGGCGACGAAGCCCTGCAGAGCCAGTTTCGCCTTCAGTGTCTCGGCGTCGGAGGCGTTCGGGAACGCGCCCACCTGAAGCAGGTAGCCGCTGCCGGCACCGGGCTGCGTGACGGTACTGGCCGGTGCGGCGGTGACGTTCTGGGTGACAGCTTGCGGTGCATTTGTCGGGGCAGCTGCCTGCGCCGCCTGCTGCGCCTGAAGCTGCGCCGCCTGTTGCTTTTGCTGCTGCTCCACGCGCGCCTGCGCGCTGATCTCGGCATCGGGGATGCGCACTTCCTTTTCCGACAGCACCGAATAGAAGTCGAACTGCGGCTTCTTCGGCGGAGCCTCGGTGCTGCCCGATTCAAGCACGCCCGGCGCACTGCCATGTTCGGCGGTGGCTTGCGGGTTGGCTTGCGGCCCGTCGGCCTTGCGCAGGCTGGTCAGCAGGTTGCTGCGCAGCATCACGGCCATCAGGATCGCGCCGGCGAGCAGGCCGATGACCGCGTAACCCCAGCCGGGGAAACCGTTGCTGCCATTGCGCACGGCCTGTCGGCCCTTGCCCTTGCGTGCTGCCATTACATCTTCTCCGGGGCGCTCAGGCCCAGCAAATCCAGACCATTCTTCAACACTTGCCGCGTCGCCACCACCAGCGCGAGGCGCGCGTTGCGCAACGCGGCGTCCTCGACCAGGAACTGGTGCGAGTTGTAGTAGGTGTGGAACGCGTTGGCCAGTTCGCGCAGCCAACTGGCGATCAGGTGCGGCTCCAGATTGGCCGCGGCCGCCTCGACCAGTTCGGGGTATTTGGTCAACTCGGTCAGCAGGATCTGCTCGTGTTCGCTGTCCAGCCGGGCCAGATTCGTGAGGCCGTCGGCAAGATCGAAGGTGAAGCCCTTCTCCGGCGCCTGGCGCAGCACGCTGCACACGCGCGCATGCGCGTACTGGATGTAATAGACAGGATTGTCGTTCGACTGCGAACGGGCCAGGTCGACGTCGAACACCAGCTGCGAGTCGCTCTTGCGCGAGATCAGGAAGTAACGGGTGGCATCGCGGCCGACCTCGTCGATCAGGTCGCGCAGGGTGACGTAGCTGCCAGCGCGCTTGGAAATCTTCACTTCCTCGCCGCCGCGCATCACGGTCACCATCTGGTGCAGCACGTATTCCGGCCAGCCCTGCGGAATGCCTACGTCGAGCGCCTGCAGGCCGGCCCTCACCCGCGCCAGCGAACCGTGGTGGTCCGAACCCAGCTCGGTGATCGCGCGCTGGTAGCCGCGCTGCCACTTGCTCAGGTGATAGGCCACGTCGGGCAGGAAGTAGGTGTAGGTGCCATCGGACTTGCGCATCACGCGGTCCTTGTCGTCACCAAAATCGGTGCTGCGCAGCCACAGCGCGCCGCCTTCCTCATAGGTGTGACCGTGCGCGACCAGCTCGCGCACGGTCTCCTCAACCTTGCCGTCGCTGTACAGCGACGATTCCAGGAAATACGTGTCGAAGCCGACGCCGAACGCCTGCAGATCCAGATCCTGCTCGCGGCGCAGGCTGGCCACGGCGAAATGGCGGATCGCATCGATATCGTCCACATCGCCGGCGCCGACCACCGTTTCGCCGTCGGCGACCACCGCTTCGCGATCAAGGTAGGCGCGCGCCACGTCGGCGATGTAGTCACCGCGGTAGCCGTTCTCGGGCCAGCTGCTGTCCTCGGGGGTGACGCCGCGGGCACGCGCCTGGACTGAAATTGCCAGGTTCGCGATCTGCACGCCAGCGTCGTTGTAGTAGAACTCGCGCTTGACGTTCCAGCCAGTGGCATCGAGCAGGCGGCTGAGGCAGTCGCCGATGGCGGCGGCGCGGCCGTGGCCCACGTGCAGCGGGCCGGTCGGGTTGGCCGAGACGAACTCCACGCCGACGGTCTTGCCCGCGCCACTGGCGTTGCGCCCGTAGGCATCCCCCTCGTCCATGACCCGGCGCACTTCGGCGTGACAGGCGCCGGCGGTCAGGAAAAAATTGATGAAGCCAGGGCCGGCGATCTCCACCTTGTCCACCAGCGCATTGGCCGGCAGTGCAGCGACCAGTTTCTCCGCCAGTTCGCGTGGCTTGGCGCGCGCCGGCTTGGCCAGCAGCATCGCCGCATTGCAGGCGAAATCGCCGTGTTCCCGGCTGCGCGCGCGTTCGATCACGAAGCCTGGCAGGTCGAGGTCGGTCGGCAGGGTGGCATCGGCTTGCAGGGACTTGATCGCCTGCAGCACCAGTTCGCGCAGCTGTTCTTTCACGTGTGGAGTCGGTTTCGTGATGGAACCGCCAATCCTAACAGACCGCCATGCCGCCGAAACGCGCCCGTATGGGCTGGCAGCCGCCGTGCGCGGGCAAGCGTCCGCGCTTGTTGCGGCGCGGCGTGCATGCTTGTGGATAAGTCTGTGGGGAAAGCGGCTCGCCGCGGCCCGCTGTTTGCCGTTGGCCGCCATCCATATCGCTGACAAAAGAAATTATTGAAATATTTCAGTAGTTTGAGTGAAGAAGTTCAGGTGGTAATGAGGGCGTGCCTGCCAGAGGCCCATGTCACCGTTTTGTGCATAAGTTTCGACAACTTGGCGGCACCTTTGATCGGGTGAAGTGTCTCCGGTTTGTCATGCGGCGCTGCGACACTAGCCTGGCCATGAGATGACCTCCCCTCCAGATCCTGGCAAACGGAGACGCCGCTCTCTCCTTCTCCCCCAATCGGCCTAACGGCGTGGCTTGTGCCACGCCGTCTTTTTGTGGGTCGGCGGCAGCGCCCGGGCGGGCTTCAGATCAGGCCGCGGGCGGCCATCGAGACCGGCTCGCCACTGCCGATGACGAGGTGGTCGAGCACCCGCACGCCAACCAGTTGCAAGGCGTCGCGCAGCTCATGGGTGATCGCCCGGTCGGCGGCGCTGGGTTCGGCCACGCCGGAAGGATGGTTGTGGGCGAAGATCACCGCGCAGGCGTTGTGCTGCAGGCAGGCGCGGACCACCTCGCGGGGATGCACGCTGGCGCCGTCGACGGTCCCGCGGAACAACTCCTCGAAGGCCAGCACGCGGTGGCGATTGTCCAGATAGAGGCAGCCGAATACCTCGTACGGCAGATGGCGCAGGCGGGCACGCAGGTAGTCGCCGCTGTCGCGCGGATTGCCCAGGCTCGGCTTGTCCCGCAGCTGTTCAGCCAGGCTGCGCCGGGCCAGTTCCAGCGCCGCGGCGATGCGCGCGCGCTTGGCCGGACCCAGCCCGCCAGCACGGATCTGCTGTTCCGGGCGCGCCAGCAGCGTGCCCAGGCTGCCGGCGTTGGCGAGCAACTCACGGCCCAGCGCCAGGGCGTCCTTGCCGCGACTGCCGCTGCCCAGCAACACCGCCAGCAGTTCGGCGTCGGACAGTGCCGCACTGCCGCGCGCCAGCAGTTTTTCGCGGGGACGTTCACCCTCGGGCCAGTCGCGGATACTCATGCGATGAACTTGCCGGAGCGACTCCGAACCAGGCAGCGGTGGGCGGGGGTGAATCCGGTAAGCTAGGCCTCTGCCCGTCTGTCAGGCCCGCCTTACATATGAGTCTTGCCCAACGTCGCATCCTGCTGGGAGTGTCCGGCGGCATCGCAGCCTACAAATCCTGCGAGCTGGTTCGTCGCCTGCGCGACCTCGATGCCGAGGTCCGCGTGGTGATGACCGAGGGTGCGACCCACTTCGTCAGCCCCACCACCTTCCAGGCGCTGTCCGGCCAGGCGGTGCGGGTGAGCTTGTGGGACGCCCAGGCGGAGGCGGCGATGGGTCATATCGAACTGGCCCGCTGGGCGGAACGCATTCTGGTGGCGCCAGCCAGTGCGGACCTGCTGGCGCGGCTGGCACACGGCATGGCCGACGACCTGCTGACCACGCTGTGCCTGGCCAGCGCCGCGCCGCTGTACCTGGCGCCGGCGATGAACCAGCAAATGTGGGCGCATCCGGCGGTGCAGGCCAATATCGCCACCCTGCGCCAGCACGGCGCACAACTGCTGGGACCGGCGGTGGGCGATCAGGCCTGTGGCGACGTCGGCAGCGGTCGCATGCTGGAACCGCACGAATTGCGCGATGCGCTGGCCGCCTCGTTCGGGGATCGCTCCATGGCCGGGCTCAAGGTGGTGGTGAGTGCCGGGCCGACCTACGAGGACATCGACCCGGTGCGCTTCATCGGCAACCGCAGCTCGGGGAAGATGGGCTTCGCCGTTGCCGCGGCAGCGATCGAAGCGGGGGCCGAGGTGACCCTGGTGGCCGGGCCGGTCAGTCTGGCCACACCGAGGGGGGTCAGCCGACGCGTCGACGTGCGCAGCGCGGCGCAGATGCATGCGGCAGTGCTGGAGGCCGCAGCGCAGGCGAATATCTATATCGGCGCGGCGGCGGTCGGCGACTATCGCCCGCAGGCGGTCTCCGCGCAGAAGCTGAAGAAGCGCGACGGCGGCGAGCTGGTGCTGCATCTCGGCGAAAACCCCGACATCCTGGCCAGCCTTTCGACGCAAACCGCGCACCCGTTCCTGGTCGGATTTGCCGCCGAGACGCATGATGTGTCCACGTATGCGCAGGGCAAGCTGCGCCACAAGGGGCTGGACATGATTGCGGCGAATCAGGTGGGCGGCGGTCTCGGTTTCGAGGCGGCCGACAACGCGTTGACACTTTACTGGTCCGACGGTTCGGTCGAGTTGCCGCGGGCGGCGAAGGCGGAGCTGGCGCGGCAGTTGATCGCCCGGGTGGCAGAGCGCTATCGGGCCACTCGCGCATGAACATCGATGTGGCGATGAAGATCCTCGACCCGCGTCTGGGCGACAGCATTCCGTTGCCGCAGGCGGCCACGTCCGGCAGCGCGGGCATGGACCTGCGCGCTGCGCTGGACGAGCCGCTGACGTTGGCGCCGGGTGACAGCGCACTGGTGCCCAGCGGCATCGCGATCCACATCGACGACCCGAACTGGTGCGCGCTGATCGTGCCGCGCTCGGGTCTGGGCCACAAACATGGGCTGGTGATGGGCAACCTGGTCGGGGTGATTGATGCCGATTATCAGGGACCCTTGATGATTTCGTGCTGGAATCGCGGTCGTGAGTCGTACACCATCGCCGTAGGTGACCGCATTGCGCAGTTGCTGCTGGTGCCGGTGGCGCAGGCGCGACTGAACATCGTCACCGAGTTCGCACCCAGCCAGCGTGGCGACGGCGGGTTCGGTTCGACCGGCACCCGATAGACCGACGAGCCGGTTCGAGAACATCGAACCCGCTTTGCAGCTTCAGCCGCAGGGGCGGAATATGGCGTTGAACATCGCGAAAGAGCGCTTCAGCAACTTCAGGGTCGACTGGTCGACATTGTTGCCGCTTGCCGGTGCCACCGTGCTTCTGCTGATCGGCCTGTTTTGTACCTGGCAGACCTGGCTGATTGCCGACGAGGGCAGTGCGATCGACCGTGTCCACCAGGCCCAGGAGCAGGCGGTGAAGGCGATGTCCGCAGAGATCGCCAACCAGCGCCATTCGGTTGAAAAGGTGTTGGCCGGGGTGGACCCGACGACGTTGATGAGCGACCCGGCGCAATCGGCCGCCGCGTTGCGCCAGCAATTGCCGCAGGCGAAGAAGCTTGAGCTGTACAGCGGTGACCTGGCCGAAGTGTTGCGCGCGAACTATCGCGAGTTCGGCTATGCCAAGGCCGCCCAGTTGATGGCGGCGCAAAGTGCCGATGGCCTGCCGCCAGCGCAGAGTGTTTCCTACGGCGGCGGCGACCGCCGCCTGAGCCTGGTGATTCCGCTGGGATTGCCGCAGCAGACCCAGGCCTGGGCCTGGGTTGAATTGCCGTTCGCGCCGATGAAGCGGCGCTTCGACGCGATCTCTCCCGCTGGCGGTCGACTCGAGCTGCGCCAGGGCGACGACAGCGGCTACATACAACTTTTTTCCAATGGCTCAGCCTCGGCTGAAATCGAGACGGCCGGCAAGCCGGTCGCCGGCAGCGCGTTCAGCGTGGGCGCAGGCCTTCCCCGCGCGTTCATCGTGTTGCCGCGCTCCACCGTATTGAGCGCCCTGCTCGCCCTGATCGGACTGGGCGGCGGCGGCTACCTCTGCTGGCTGCGCCTGCGCCGCCAGCAAGTGGCGGTGGCGGAGCCGGTGGATGACTTGCCGCTGGTCTCGGCCCTACCAACTGCGTCGGATGTGGCGGCACGGGTTCGCCCACCGTCCGCGCCGCCGCCGGCGCCATCGGCGCCCCCGGTCAGCGCCTCGACCCGCGTGGATCCCGGCATTTTCCGCGCCTATGACGTCCGTGGCGTGGTGGGCAAGACGCTGAGTGCGGAGGTGGCGCATGTGCTTGGCCAGTCGATCGGCACGCTGATGGGCGAAAAGGGCTTGCGCGAGATCGTGGTCGGCCGTGACGGTCGGCTATCCGGGCCGGAGCTGGCCGGTGCCCTCGCCGATGGCTTGCGCGAGGCGGGCATCGATGTGATCGACGTGGGCGCCGTGCCGACCCCGCTGGTGTACTACGCCGCCTACCGCTTCAACACCGGTTGCGGCGTTGCCGTCACCGGCAGCCACAACCCGCCCGACTACAACGGCTTCAAGATCGTGGTGGGCGGCGAGACCCTGTCCGAGGGTGCGATCCAGGACCTGTACCAGCGCATCGCCAGTGGGGCACTCACCAGCGGTGGCGCCGGCGGCCTGCGCCAGGTCGACGTGGCGCCGGATTACATCGAGAAGATCGTCTCCGACGTGCTCGCCGAACGTCGCTTGAAGATCGTGGTCGATTGCGGCAACGGCATTCCCGGCGCGATCGCACCGCAGGTACTGGAAGGCGTGGGTTGCGACGTGATTCCTCTGTATTGCGACGTCGATGGCAGCTTTCCGAACCATCATCCGGACCCTTCCGAGCCGGCCAATCTGGAAGATCTCATCCTTGCCGTGCGGCAAACCGGCGCCGACCTGGGCATCGCGTTCGATGGTGATGGCGACCGCCTCGGCGTGGTGACGCAGGCAGGCGAGATCATCTATCCCGATCGTCTGCTGATGCTGTTCGCGCGTGATGTGCTGTCGCGCCAGCCCGGCGCCACGATCATCTACGACGTGAAGTGCACCAGCCATCTGAAGGGTCAGGTGCTCGATGCCGGTGGCAGTCCGCTGATGTGGCGTACCGGGCATTCGCTGATCAAGGCCAAGATGCGCGAGACCGGCGCGGAGCTGGCAGGCGAGATGAGCGGGCACTTCTTCTTCAAGGAGCGCTGGTACGGCTTCGACGATGGCATCTATGCGGCTGCGCGGCTGCTGGAGATCCTTGCCGGCGACCTGCAGGGGCGCAGTCCGGAGCAGATCTTCGCCACCTTGCCCAAGAGCGTGTCGACGCCGGAACTGAAGGTCGAGCTGGCCGAGGGCGAGCAGTACCGGTTCATGGACAAACTGCGTCAGCAGGCGAACTTCGAGGATGCCTCGCTGATCACGATCGATGGCGTGCGCGCGGACTGGCCCGACGGCTGGGGTCTGGTGCGTGCGTCCAACACCACGCCGGTGCTGGTGCTGCGCTTCGAGGCGGACAACGCCGCGGCGCTTGCCCGCATCCAGCAGGTGTTCCGCCAGCAGCTGCTGGCGGTGGACCTCAAGCTGAAGCTGCCGTTCTAGCTCGACAAACCCTGCTCATCCCGCAGCGACGGGACGGGGGATGGCGGCGGTGCCGTGCGTGCAGCCAGGCATCGCGGTGGCACCTGAAACGATCGCAAGACGGGGTGCCCTACTCGGCTGACCGCTGCTTGTCCTGCGCCGCCTTGACCTCGCGGTAATGGGCCATCAACTGGGTCTGCTGCTGCACGGATTGCGCGCGCAGCGCCTGTTGGCGCTGCATGGTTTGACGCAGCTCGGCCACCACATTGCGCTGTTTGGCGATGCTGTCGGCCAGGAATTTCGGCACGGTGTCCTTGCCGTTCTCGATGTCGGCGGCACGGCTGAGCAGATCGGTCAGTGCTTTTTCCTGGCTGCGCAGATTGATCTGGGTGGTGTGGATCTGCTGGTCGATGGTGTCCAGCCCCTGCTGCAGCGAGATCTGATAGGACTCTTCATCCGGATAGGCCGCCAGCATCTGTGCGTCGGCGTTCGCGCGATCCTGGATGACGCGGTCTTTCGCGGCTTGTTCGGCGGCCAGCTTGTTGGCGGCGGCGCGCTCCTGCGCATTCAGCTGGCGCGATACGCGCTGCACCACCATGCCGCGGTCGTTGACCAGCTCATAGCCATATTTCATCGCCTCGGCGGTGAGGCTGTCGCTGAAATGCGCCAGCCCCTGGCCGTCGTGCCACTTGTAGCGAAGACTGCCGTTGTTCTGGGCGTGCGCCGTCAGGCTCGCGCCAAGAACGATCGCAGCAATGATGAGCAATGGTTTGCGCATGGATTTCCCTCTTGCCGGCCAGTATAGCCGTGGCCACCGCACTGGATAGCCGGTGCCCGGGCAGGATGCCGGGGCAAGCGCGGCTGTTGTGATCGGTGTCGCGGCAGTCTATCGGCGGTGTGTGAACTCAGGGCTGAACCCCGTAGCGCTCGCGGTAGGCGAGCAGCCGCGCGTGCTCGGCGGCGAACTGCGGATGCTCGCCGGCATAGGCGAGCACGTCATCGAGACAGGTGATCGCAATGACCGGAATGCCATGATCGGCGGCAACTTCCTGGGCGGCCGAACGTTCGCCCAGGCCGCGTTCCTGCCGGTCCAGCGCAATCAACACTCCGGCGGGTGTGGCGCCGTGGGCGTGGATCAGTTCCAGCGATTCGCGCACCGCGGTACCGGCGGTCATCACGTCGTCGACGATCAGCACGCGGCCCTTGAGCGGTGCACCCACCAGCATGCCTCCCTCGCCATGTGCCTTGGCTTCCTTGCGGTTGTAGGCCCAGGGCAGGTCGCGCTGGTGCTGCTCGGCCAGCGCGATGGCGGTGGCGGCGGCCAGCGCGATGCCCTTGTAGGCCGGTCCGAACAACATGTCCACGCCGATGTCGGCCTGCACCAGGGCGGCGGCATAGGCGCGGCCGAGCCGGGCCAGTGCGGCGCCGGAATCCATCCGGCCCATGTTGAAGAAATATGGGCTGAGCCGCCCGGACTTCAGGGTGAACTCGCCAAAGCGCAGCACGTCGCGCTGCAAGGCCAGTTCGATGAAGTCGCGTTGATAAGCGTGCATGGTCATCTCGCGCAAGTCGGGTTCAGGGCAGCTCGCGGCACCACGGATGCCGTGGCCCGGAGCGGCCGCAATGGTACCGCGCGGCGTCGACGGTGAAGCCGCCGCATTCCGGCGGGTCACGGTCAACGGCGCGCGGTGCACCGACGGCATCGGCCGGGCAACGCGGATGGCAGGGTCGGCATGCATGATTGTTATGATGGCTCATTCGCTTCGGGAGCATCCATGCGCATCATCAGCCTCAATGCCAACGGTATCCGCTCGGCCGCGACCAAGGGCGTGTTCGACTGGTTGCGTACTCAGGACCCGGACGTGGTCTGCCTGCAGGAAACCAAGGCGCAGGAAGAGCAGTTGAGCGACCCGATGTTCCGCCCCGACGGTCATCATTGCTTCTACCGCGATGCGACCAGCAAGAAAGGCTACAGCGGCGTGGCGATCTACGCCCGGCGCGAGCCCGACCAGGTGCTGACTGAACTGGGCTGGGACGAATTCGACAACGAAGGCCGCTACATCGAGGCCCGCTTCGGCAACCTCAGCGTGGTGTCGCTGTACTTCCCCTCGGGTTCTTCCGGCGACGAGCGCCAGCAGTTCAAGTTCCGGGCGATGGAGTGGATCACGCCGATCTTCGATGCATGGCTGAAGAGCGGTCGTGACTACGTGATCTGCGGCGACTGGAACATCGTGCACACGAAGAACGACATCAAGAACTGGTCGTCCAACCAGAAGAACTCCGGCTGCCTGCCGGAAGAGCGCGCATGGCTTGATCTGCTGTTCCAGCAGCGCGGCTGGGTCGACAGCTTCCGCGCGATCAAGCCGGACGCCGTCGAATACACCTGGTGGTCGAACCGCGGTCAGGCGCGTGCGAACAATGTGGGTTGGCGGATCGACTACCAGGTGGTCACGCCGTCGCTGCGCGAACGCCTGAAGGCGTGTTCGATCTATCGCGACGAACGCTTCTCCGACCACGCGCCTTACATCGTCGACTATGCCGACTGAGTCCGCGCCGGCACGTCCGGCCAAACCATCGGTATGGCGTGCTTTTGCCCAGCCGGCGGCGTGGACGATGTTCCTGTTCGGCTTCTCCTCGGGATTGCCGTTCCTGTTGGTGGCCGGCACTCTGGCCTACTGGCTGAAGGAAAATGGCATCAAGCTGGCCGACATCACGATGATCGCCAGCGCCGGCATGACCTACGCGTTCAAGTTTGTCTGGGCGCCTCTGCTCGACCACGGTCGGATTCCCGGCTTCGCGCGGCTCGGTCAGCGTCGTGGCTGGTTGCTGTTCGCGCAGCTTGGCGTGGTGGTCGGGTTGCTGGCGATGGCATTGCTTACCCCGGTCCAGTTGGTTCCGTTCGTGGTGGCCACGCTGGTGGTGGCATTCTTCGGCGCGACCCAGGACATCGCGGTGGATGCCTACCGGATCGAAATCGCGCCGATCGAGGCACAGGGTGCGCTGGTGGCGACCTATTCGCTGGGTTACCGGATCGGCTTGCTATTGGCCGGCGCGGTGGCGCTGATCCTGGCTGACCACCTGTCGTGGCGCACGGTGTACGCGCTGATGGCGTTGGCGATGGCGGTGCCAGTGGCGACCACGCTGATGGCGCGCGAACCCGACGTGTTGCGCGTGCGGGCAGCGCGCTGGCGTGATGCGATGCGCGAAAGCGTGATCGACCCGTTCGCCGACTTCTTCCGTCGCTACGGCTGGGTGCTGGCCCTGGTCACTTTGCTGTTCCTGCTGCTGTTCAAGATGCCGGAGCAGGCGACCATCGGCGGCATCATGAGCCCGTTCTACCGCGACATGGGCTTCTCCAAGACCGAGATCGGCACGATCACCAAGATCTACGGCATCTGGATCGGTATTGTCGGCGTGTTTCTCGGCGGCGCTGCGGTGGCACGCTGGGGTGCCTGGCGCCCGTTGGGCGTCACCATCGTGCTGTGTGGCTGCAGCAATCTGCTCTACCTGCTGCTGATCGCCCATCCGGGCAACCTGCTGGTGCTGACCCTGGTGATCTCCGGCGAAAACCTGACCCTGGGCATGCTGGGGCCGCCGACCGTGGCGTTCCTGTCGTCACTGGTCAATCGGCAGCACACGGCAACCCAATACGCGTTGCTCAGTTCGCTGGTCAACCTGCCCGGCAAGCTGCTTGGCTTTTTCGCCGGAGGCATTGCCACAGCGACGGGATACGGCGGCTACTTCGTGATCACCGTGCTGGCGGTGCTGCCGTCGATGATGTTGTTTGCGTGGCTGTGGCGATATTTTCGCGGCGTCGAACGCGTACGGCTGACCAGCGAGCGTTAGCGGCTGAAGATTGCGTCGGCAGACGTCCCGGCGCGACACCGCGCACAAGGCAACTGCGAATTAGTCCACGGATTCGGGCGTCAGCACAGCGCGTCGCGCCAGAGCCGTGCCAACATCGGCCACACAGGGCATGTGTAACATGGAGTGACGCTTGTGCCGGACCTGATCTTGCAGCATGTCGACAGCCTGCTCACCGAGCGCATCAGGGCGTTGGCCAAACACCGCCACTGTTCCATCAATGACGTGATGCTGCAGGCATTGCGCAGTGGGCTGGGCATTTCGGCTGCCCACCAATTCAGCGAAAGCCAGCGCGATCCGGATACCTTCGGTACGCTCGACGGGCACTGGGAAGACGCCGAGCAAGGGGTGTTCCAGGAAGCCTTGCGCGCGTTGGCGCGTACGCGGCCGACCCAGTTGGCGCCGGAGCGGATTCGTTACGACGAACCTGCCGTCGGCGCGGAATAAACCGCGCCCAGTACTCGTGGTCCACGGGCACCGGTCACCGAAGGGAGGTTGCCCGGCAGTCCCAGCAGGCGCTGGCGCGCCAGCCACGCGAAGGCGGTCGCTTCGAGGAAGTCGGGGTCGACGCCATAACGCGATGTGCTCAACAGCGTGCTGGGGGCGAGCACTTCGGCCAGCCGTTGCATCAGCCTGCCGTTGTGCACGCCGCCGCCACAGGCCAGCACTTCCTGGGCGTCGGGTGCATGCTGCGCGATGGCCATGGCTACGCTGCGCGCCGTCAATTCCAGCAAGGTCGCCTGAATGTCGGCCGGTACCAGTGCCGCCAGCCGCGAATGGGTTGCCAGCCAGCCAAGGTGGAAGTACTCACGCCCCGTGCTCTTCGGTGGCGCCAGCGCGAAGTAAGTGTCGCCGAGCAATTCGTTGAGCAGGTCTTCGTCGTGTCGTCCGCTGGCGGCATACGCCCCATCGCGATCGAACGATTCGCCGCGCTGGCGCAGACACCAGGCATCGAGCAGGCCGTTGGCAGGGCCGGTATCGAAGCCAAGCACGCTGCCATCGGCACCCAGTACGGTGATGTTGGCGATGCCGCCGAGATTCAGCACGACCCGCGTGCGGCCCGGCTGGGCCAGCAACATGGCGTGCAGCGCGGGCAGCAACGGCGCGCCCTGCCCGCCGGCGGCCACGTCGGCGCGACGGAAGTCGGCCACCACCTCGATGCCGCAGCGCTCGGCGATGATGCTGGGATCCCCCAGTTGCAGGGTGAACGGATATCGGCCGGTGGGGCGATGACGCAGGGTCTGCCCGTGTGAGCCGATCGCGCGGACCGCCGCCGCCGGCGTGCCGCTTTGTTCGAGCAGATCCAGTGCGGCGTCGGCAAAGCCGTGGCCGATCTCCACATCCAGCCGTCCCAGAGCGTCCAGTTCGAGGGCGGACTCACCTTGCGCCAGCGTCAGCATCCGCTCGCGCAACGCAGTCGGCCACGGATGCGAATGGCTGGCCAGCAAGCGCGGCACTCCACGATGGAAGCTGACCAGCACACTATCGATGCTGTCCGCGCTGGTACCGGAGATCAGTCCGAGGTAGGTTGCCGAGGCATCGTCACCCACGGGCTGTGGCCGCTCAGTTGTCGTGATTGGCGGGTGCGCTGGCGCGCGCCAGCTTGATGCGGCTGTCCAGCTCGGTAAGGCGCGCCAACTGCGGCTTGACCACTTCGGCCTTGAACCGCGCCATCTGCGCGGCGGGTAGCGGTTCCGGCTTGGGCAGGGTCACCGTCTGCGGATTGCGCTGCTGGCCGTTGACGCGGAACTCATAGTGCAGATGCGGGCCAGTGGCCAGCCCGGTCATGCCGACGAAGCCGATCACCTCGCCCTGCCGCACCCGCTCGCCCACATGCTGGCCTTTCACGAAGCGCGACATGTGGCCGTAGGCGGTACTGATGGTCTTGTCGTGCTGGATGACCACGAAGTTGCCGTAGCCGCGCTCCCAGCCGTGATACTTGATCACGCCGTCGCCGGCGGCGTGAATTGGCGTGCCGCTGGGCGCGGCATAGTCGACGCCCTTGTGCGCACGCATGCGGCCGAGGATCGGATGCAGGCGCGCCGTGCTGAAGGTGGACGAGATCCGGGTGAAATCGACCGGGATGCGCAGGAATGACTTCTGGATCGGCCGGCCGTCCTCGCTGTACCAGCCGTAACTGCCATCACCCTTCTTGAAGCGATAGGCAGTGTAGCGCTTGCCCTGGTTGACGAATTCGGCCGCGATGATGTTGCCCTGGCCGTAACGCACGCCATCGCGATAGATGTCGTCGTAAATCACGGTGAAGCTGTCGCCTTCGCGCAGGTCCTGCACGAAATCGATGTCGTACTTGAACAGGTCGGCAAGCTTGCCGACCATCGCCGCGTCCATGCCCGCCTGATCGCCGGCAGCGTACAGGCTGCTGCGGATGACGCCGTGCGCAACCTGTTCGCGCAGGTCCATGTCACGCTGCTGGATCGCCAGCGTGGGCTGTGCGCCATCAAGACGGATGATCGCGCGGCTGGCCTGGTCCTGGTCGAACCGGAAACCCTTCAGGCTGCCGTCACTGCCGAGCAGAAAGTCGAATTCCTGACCCGGACGGATGCTGTGCAACGCGGACTTCGCCGTGCCGGCGGCGTCCAGGACGCGCTGCAGATCGGTCATGCCGAGGCCGCGCGCATTGAAGATGTCAGAGAGCGTCTGGCCCGGCTGCACGCGTACCACCTGCCAGTCATCCACGGTCGGCGTGGTGATGCTGGCCGCTGCCACCTTGGGCAAGGCCAGCGGAAGCAGCGAATGGATTTCTGGAGTGGGTGCGGGCCGCATCGCGCTGGCCCAGGCCGGCATGATGAAGCCGGACAACACGGTGATCAGCAAGGCGGTGCCGGCCAGTACCAGCCGTTCGCGATGCCAGCGGATCGGCTCGATCTCGCCCGAACGATTGAACGACCAATGGGCACAGCGTTCGTAGAAGTTGGAGTGTCGACGCTGTGCCTTGCGGCAGATCGCCTGCTTGCGGGTTTGCCGCGCCCCCTGCTTTTCTTCTGCCATGCTGTATCGCCCACGTTACAAAGTACGAACTGGACGTACCATAACGGTCATGTGCAAAGGGCGTCAACGCCTTTTCCATCAAGGGTTTGCAACACATTCCTTGTTAACACACAATTAACGTTGACGGCACGGTCACATTGTCGGCCGCCGCCCATTTCCATCAACACAGAGAAAATTCTTCATGAGCGAGCTTGAGCAGGCGCTGGCCACCATCGCGCGTGGCGCCGACGAGATCATCAAGCGGGAAGACCTGGCCGAGCGCCTCAAGAGCGGTCGTGCGTTGCGAATCAAGGCGGGTTTCGACCCGACCGCGCCGGATCTGCACCTCGGACATACGGTGCTGCTGAACAAGATGCGGCAGTTCCAGGACCTCGGCCACCAGGTGATCTTCCTGATTGGCGACTTCACCGGGATGATCGGCGATCCGACCGGCAAGAACGTCACGCGCAAACCGCTGACCCGCGAGGACGTTCTGGCCAACGCCGAGACCTATGCCGAACAGGTCTACAAGGTGCTGGACCGGGAAAAGACCGAGCTGCGCTTCAATTCGGAGTGGTTCGGCCAGATGAGCGCCGCCGACATGATCCGGCTGGCAGCCCAGCACACCGTGGCGCGCATGCTTGAGCGTGACGACTTCACCAGGCGCTATGCGGCGCAGCAGCCGATCGCGATCCACGAATTCCTGTATCCGCTAGTCCAGGGCTATGACTCGGTCGCCCTGCGGGCTGACGTGGAGCTCGGCGGTACGGATCAGAAATTCAATCTGTTGATGGGACGGGCGCTGCAGGAGCATCACGGCCAGCCGCCGCAGATCGTGCTGACCATGCCGCTGCTCGAAGGGCTGGATGGCGTCAACAAGATGTCCAAATCCCTGGGCAATTACATCGGCATCAACGAGCCGGCCATCGACATCGTCACCAAAACCATGAGGATCGGCGACGACCTGATGTGGCGCTGGTTTGAGCTGCTGAGCTTCGATGTGGCGCTGGACGAGCTGACATCGATGAAGAGCGAAGTGGCCAGCGGGACACTCAACCCGCGAGATGCCAAGCTGCGGCTGGCGCGGGAACTGGCCGAACGCTTCCACGGTGGGGAGGCCGCCGAGCGGGCGGTTGCCGGCTGGCATGCCGTGGTGCGCGGCGAGGGCGATACCTCCTTGTTGCCGCAGACATGTCTGTCCGTTTCGCCAGAGGGGCTGCGCCTGGCTGCGCTGCTCACCGCAGCGGGACTGACCGCCAGCAACTCCGAGGCTAGCCGCAAGCTGAAGGAACGTGCCGTGCGCATCGATGCCGAAGTGGTGGAAGACGCGCAACGGGTATTTCACGCCGGCTTTGAGGGCGTACTCCAGGTCGGCAAGCGCAACTTCGCGCGGATAAAGCTCGATCCGCAGTGATCACAGGCCTGGTTGAGGCGCTGATGGCAGGGCGGCATTGAAGAAAAATTGCCATCCTTGACAACAACTTGCGCTTGTTTCGTGAAATTTCTCTACACAAGCCCTTGCCAAAACACGCCCACGTCGTATTATTCGCGGCCCGCAGTCGCCCAGACGTCGCAAGACGGACCGCCGGGACCTCGAAAAAAGCGTCACCGAGGGTGTTGACGGTAGGGAAAAGCGATGTAGAATGGGCGGCTCACCTAGGACGAAACGTCTTGGGGCGCAAACCGGAAACGGGATGCAAGCGAACGATCTTTGACA
>NZ_JALBWO010000040.1:0-6351 GCF_050026815.1 Rhodanobacter ginsengiterrae
TGGATCGCCCGGGCAATACTCGCTTAACTGCGCATTTAGTAGGTCTTACCCCATAGAAATACCAGGCGATTTCTACACACTATCCATAAATTCAGGGAGGGACTAACCCATGGCAATCTCAACGGATGATTATGCTCGAATGGCAGCGGATTCATATAAGAGTTGGCCAGACGGCCATGCGGTGGATGGCACCGACTTCGAGGTCTACAAGACGCTGCAAAACACTACGTCGGGTTACTACGGCGCCATATATAGAAATAAAATTACGGGCGAGCTCGTTGTCGCCCATCGTGGCACTGAATTTGATGACAATGGCACCGGGACCGATATATTGCGGGATCTTGTGGAGGCCGATGGTCAGATGGCCTTACAGCGCATCAATCAGCAGATTGATGACGCGAGACACTTGGTTGAAATAGCTCTTGATTTGGCAAAGCATTCGAGTCCAAGTGGCGGGCCGGTGTCGGTGACGGTTACAGGGCACTCTCTTGGCGGTTCGCTGGCCCAAGTAACGGCGTTTGAATATGGCCTCTATGGGGAAACGTTTAATGCCTACGGTGCTGCGGGGCAGTATGGCACCCCTGCCGGTGGATCGCAGGGCGGTTTCAAGGTCCACGCGCAACATAATCAGTGAGTCGTTCCTGCGCTCGCCTCCGTGAGTCGAAGATGGTCGTTGTAGACCTCCAATGGCGTGCGGAATTGATGACGCTTGCGCGGTCGCGTATTGAGGCTCAGCGCGATCTGGTTGAGCTCGACCTGGCTGTAGACGGATAGGTCGGTACCCTTGGGCAGGTATTGGCGCAGCAAGCCGTTGGTGTTCTCGTTACTGCCGCGTTGCCACGGGCTGTGCGGGTCGGCGAAGTACACCTGCACCCCGACTCACAGGCGCACCCCTCCTGCGGTCGCCAACAAGGTTCGTCGGGCCATCCACAGATTGCTCAGCGCAAACAGCGTCAGCACCTGCGCACCGTTCTTGGCCAAGCCACGATAGCGCGCCTTCACATGACCGAATTGCCGCTTGACCACGCGGAACGGGTGCTCGACGGCGGCGCGGATCGACGCCTTGAGGTGTTCGACCTCTTCGGTCAGAGCGCGCAATGCCTCATCCTCGATCACCTTGACCTTGCTGCGCTTGGCCGCGATATGCCATTTCCGCCCACGCTTGGCTGGTGCGTGCTTCTCGGCACCCGTATAGCCGGCGCCGCCAAACACGGCTTTCTCTTTGCCGTGCAGCAGATTGCCGACCAGGGTGACATCACCCACGTTCGCCGCCGTCGTCACCACGCTGTGGACCAGGCCGGTGACCTCGTCTACACCGATATGCGCCTTCATGCCGAAATACCACTGATTGCCTTTCTTGGTCTGACGCATCTCCGGATCACGCGCCTTGTCCCGATTCTTCGTCGACGACGGTGCACCAAGGATCGTCGCGTCGACGATGGTGCCCTGCGAGAGCTTCAACCCTTTGTCGTGCAGATGCTGATTCACTGCCTTGAACAGCTCTTTGGCCAGCCCGTGCTTTTCCAGCAGGTGGCGGAACTTGCACACCGTCGTTTCGTCCGGCGCCGGCTCGCGTCCCAGATCAATGCCCACGAACCGCCGCATCGACGCCGAGTCGTACAACGCTTCCTCTACCGCCGGATCGCTCAGCGCGTACCACTGCTGCAGGAAGTGGATGCGCAACATGCGCTCCAGGCCCACCGGGCGACGCCCGCCCTCCGCGCGTGCCTTGGGATAGAACGGTTCGATCACCGCGCACAGCTCCGGCCACGGCACGACCTTGTCCATCTCGGCCAGGAACACATCACGTCGCGTGGCCTTGCGGTGGGCTTCAAATCCACCGTCGGCTTGCGTCGCCAAGGTCAGTTGATCGGGCATCGTCTACACTCTCTTGGACAGGTGCGTGCTTCGACAGCGAAGCAAAATCAGAGTTTCCCTAACGCTATGTAGATTTCAAAATCGAAGTGTAATCCTGCAGCCTATCCCGTGCTCGTCGCCGTGCACGACAGGACTCAGGTCCACACAGATCAACAATTTGCTGTGCTTGGTGCTGCCCAATCCCGCCGTCCAATCCCGCCGTGTTTCCACGCACATGATCACAGCGCGAACGCCGTACACGAAACACTCCACCTCACCCAAACACCACCATACTCTGCCGACTCAACGCCACCGCCTCCCCACCCGGCCCCCACAGCATCACGCTCTGATTGGTGTAGCCGTCGCGGGCGGCGATCAGTTCCGCATCGACGCGCCAGTCGTCCAGGCCGAGGTCGTCGTAGCGGTCGCGCAGCAGTTCGAGCATCCAGGTGAGCGAGCTGCCGGGGGTGGGCGTGGCGAACATCGACAGCGCGATAGGCGGGACGAAGTCGGCGAAGGCGAGCACGTGGGTTTCGTCGACGGGGCCGTCGTCGCGCAGGGAAAGCTGCAGCACGCTGTCGCGCTGGTGGCCGCCGCTGAATGGCAGGTCGCCGCGCAGCCAGCGGGCGCGGAAGTGCTGGGTGAAGGCGGGCATGCGGCCTTCGACGTAGCGCAATTCCTGCGTGGCGGCATTGGCCACAGGCGATTGCACCGGCTGGAAATCGAGTGTCGATGGTCGCGCATTGCCGAACACGCCGACCAGCTGGCACAGCGTCTGCCCGCCGTCGCACAGGCTGGCCTCGACCTGGATTGCGCTGCGGCCCGCGCGCAGCAGCCGCGCGCGGATCTCCACCGTGCCGGCCGGCACCGGAGCCACGAAGGTGGTCTGCAGGCTGCGCAGCGGCATGTCCGCCGGCACCAGTTCGCGCATCGCGCGCAGGGCCAGTGCCGCCTGCAGGCCGCCGAAGGCGCTGCGCCCCTGCAGCCAGTCCTCGCTGACCGTGGCCTGCCAGCCGTCGCCATGGCGCGTGACCGTCTTCATCACTTCGGAAAATCGCATGGGTGGCGCCTGCGCCGGGGAGTGGCTTTCGATGATGCCAGCGCCACGCGCCGAATGCGCGCATGCCTATACTCGACACCTCGACTCTGGACGGAACGCACCATGGCCTTCCTGCAGGATCCGCCGCAACTTCCACATCCGTATCGCAATGACCGCACGCTGCTGGCCTTGCTCGACCGCGTGCTGCCCGCCGCGCGGCGCGCGGCGCTGGATGTCGACCTGGATGCGCTGGGCGACTATGCGCAGATGGCGTGGCAGCGTGCCTGCACCACGACGCGGCGCAAGCCGGTGTTGACGCAGTGGGACGCGTGGGGGCGCCGCATCGACCGCATCGAGCTGACGCCGGCGTGGCAGGAAGGCGCGGCCATGACCACGCGACATGCGGTGCTCGCCGCCGGCCACGCGGACAGCGAGCACGCGCGGCTGGAAGAGTTCGCCCGCGTCTACCTGTATCACCTGGCCAGCGAGTTCTATACCTGCCCGCTGGCGATGACCGACGGCGCCGCCACCGCGATCAAGGCCTCCGGCAACCGCGAACTGATCGAGCGCGTGCTGCCGCATTTGCTCAGCCGCGATCCGGCCACCTTCTGGCTCAGCGGCCAGTGGATGACCGAGACCGCCGGCGGCTCCGACGTGGGGAATACCGAAACTGTCGCGCGACAGGACGCCAGCGGCCAGTGGCGGCTGTACGGACGCAAGTGGTTCAGTTCGGCGGTGGTCGGTGAAGCGGCGCTGGCACTGGCGCGGCCCGAGGGCGCGGCGGCCGCGGGCACCGCGGCGCTGGCGCTGTTCTACGTCGAGACGATGGACGGTGCGCGACGCAAGCCGGAGCTGATCATCGACCGTCTGAAGGACAAGCTCGGCACGCAGGAGCTGCCCACCGCGGAAATCCACCTCGACGGCCTGCCCGCCTGGCCGCTGGGCGAGCTTGCCCACGGTGTGCGCCAGGTTGCGCCGATGCTCAACGTCACGCGCAGCTGGAACGCGATCTGCGCGGTCGCCAGCATGGCCCGCGCGATCGCCCTGGCGCGCGACTTCGCCGAGCGCCGGCGCGCGTTTGGCCGTCCATTGATCGAGCAGCCGCTGCACGCACAGACGCTGGCCGACATGCAGGCCGAGTTCGAGGGCGCGTTCGCGCTGGCGTTCGAAGTTGCGCATCTGCTGGGTCGGGTCGAACAGGGTGCGGCGGCTCCGCATGAGGCCGCCCTGCTCCGCCTGCTCACGCCGCTGGCCAAGCTGTGGACCGGCAAGCTGGCGGTGCAGATCTGCTCCGAGGCGCTGGAATGCTTCGGCGGCGCCGGCTACATCGAGGACACCGGCCTGCCGCAGCTGCTGCGCGACGCGCAGGTGTATGCGATCTGGGAAGGCACCACCAACGTGCTGTCGCTGGACAGCCTGCGCGCGCTGGCCGGCGACAGCCTCGGCGCCTTGCGCACGGCCTGTGCGAGCTGGCTGGACGGCAACGACGACATGCACGCGGCCAGCGCGATCCGGCAGGCGCTGGACGCCGCCGCGCGCTGGCTCGACCAGCATGCGGCGGCGCGCGACACGCTGGAAGCCGGCGCGCGCGGCCTGGCTTTCACGCTGGCCCGCTGTGCGGCGGCGGCATTGCTGGCGCGGCAGGCCAGCTGGTCGAGCCGCCACGGCGACCGACGCCCGGCCGCGGCGCGGCACCGCTTCGTCGGCCACGGCCTCGACCGGCTGGTCACCCCCGACGCAGACAACGCCGCACTGCTGCTGGGCTGACCACCTTCCGTAGGAGCGCACCCTGTGCGCGATGCTTTCGGTGACGTGACGAAGAGCATCGCGCACAGGGTGCGCTCCTACGAAAAATCGCGTGGGCGGACGTTGTGGTGCCCACACGGGCTAAAATGCCGCGACTCCCTCTACGGCCCACCGACATGCAGCATCTGACCATCGTCACCACCGGCGGCACGATCGACAAGATCTATTTCGACGACAAGTCGGACTACAAGATCGGCGCGCCGCAGATCGGCGACATCCTCGGCCAGCTTGGCGTGGCGTTCCAGTTCGACGTGATCCCGATCCTGCGCAAGGACAGCCTGCACATGGGCGCCGAGGACCGCGCACTGGTGCGTTCGACGATCGAGGCGCAGCCGCATCGCCACGTGCTGGTCACCCACGGTACCGACACCATGGTCGAGACGGCGAAGGAGCTGGCGGAGATCAAGGGCAAGGTGATCGTGCTGACCGGGGCGCTGAATCCGGCGCGCTTCCAGGGATCGGATGCGGTGTTCAACATCGGCTGCGCGGTGGCCGCGGTGCAGACCCTGCCCGACGGCGTCTACATCACCATGAACGGCCGCGTGTGGGATCCGGCCAAGGTGCGCAAGAACCGTGATGCCAACCGCTTCGAGCCGGTGGGCTGAGCTCGCCAGGATCCGAAGCAGCTATCGTCAGTTGCCCCCACAAATGAAGAACCCCAGCCGAAGCCGGGGTTCTCGTTTACACCTCACGCGATGAGCGTGAGGATCAGTTGCTGCTGGTGGTCAGGGTGACACCCGAGTACGTCTGGTACGCACGCACGTTGATGTAGTACGTGGTGTTGCTGGTCGGGGTGAACGTGCAGGTCTCGCTGTTGCCGGTCTTGTACGGACGGCAGTTGTAGCTGCTGGCGGTCGGCGCACTGCCGGCCTTCACGTACAGATCCGCATCACCGGTACCACCGGCGATCGAGATGGTCGCCGTATGACCCGCGGTGACTGCCTGGGTGAAGGTTGCGGAGACGTTGCCGGTGCTCACCGTCGGCAAGTTGACCGAGGTGCTGCTGCCACCGCCACCACCACCGCCGCCGGTGCTGTACGACGCCTTCACCGAGACGCCGGAGTAGGCCGCGTAGGCGTGCACCTTGATGTAGTACTTGCCAGCGACGGGCGACGCCACGGTGCAGCTTTCCGAGTTGCCGGTCTTGTACGGACGGCAGTCGTAGCTGCTGGTGGTCGGCGCACTGCCGGCCTTGGTGTACAGGTCCGCATCGCCGGTGCCGCCGGAGATCGACATCACCAGGTTGGTGGCGCCGGCCGGCACGGTGATGAAGTAGTCGTTGTCGGCACCCGTCGCCGCCGACACGCCGGTCACCGCCACGTTGTTCTGCAGCTCGGTGGTCGTGCCACCACCGCCGCCACCACCGCCGCCGGTACCCGGGCAGGTCACGCCCACGCCGGTGAACGCCGTGATCACGTCATTCGCGTTGTAGCCCAGATCGGTCGCCGCCGACTCCACGCCGCAGGCGCCGGAGTTGAAGGTGGACGTCGCCGTCCAGTACGACTTGTTGGCCAGCGCGAACGCCTGGAACGCCTTCTTCACGTCCCAGCCCGAGGTCTTGGCCAGCAGGCAGAACGCCTTGTTGTACACGCCGCTGGAGTAATGCACGTCGAGGCTGGAGGTGTAGTTGGCCGCGTTGTCGATCGAGC